>NZ_DATELG010000404.1:0-18862 GCF_035276905.1 Phenylobacterium sp.
CCGGTCGCCGGCGCGCGGCTGCAGGCCGGCCAGGCGATCCCGCCGGCCGAGCTCGAGGCGTTCGTCGACGGCATGGTGCGCCGGGCGATGGCGCGGGAGCACGTCGCCGGCGCGGCCGTCGCCGTGGTGCAGAACGGCCAAGTGCTGCTGAAGAAGGGCTACGGCTTCGCCAGCCTCGCGCCGCAACGGGCGGTCGATCCCGACCGCACCCTGTTCCGCATCGGCTCGATCTCCAAGACCTTCACCTGGATCGGGGTGATGAAGGAGGTGGAGGCCGGCCGCATGCGGCTGGACCAGCCGGTCAACCTCTACCTGCCCGAGCGCCTGCGGGTGCGCGACCAGGGCTATGACCAGCCGGTCCGCGTCCTCGACCTGATGGACCACGCCGCGGGCTTCGAGGATCGCGCCTTCGGCGAGCTGTTCCTGCGCGACTACGACTACGTCCGGCCGCTGGAGCTCTACCTGCGGCGCGAACGGCCCCGGCGGGTGCGCCCGCCGGGCCAGGTCGCCAGCTACTCCAACTATGGCGCGGGGCTCGCCGGCGAGGCCGCGGCCTTCACCTCCGGCAAGCCGTTCGAGCGGCTGATGGAGGAGGAGATCTTCCTGCCGCTGGGCATGCGCCACACCACTTTTCGCGAGCGCCGCCCGGAGAAGGGCGCGCTGCCCGCGCCCATGCCCGAGGCCCTCGCCGCCGACGTAGCGGAGGGCTACCGC
Organism: Phenylobacterium sp.; assembly: GCF_035276905.1. Taxonomy (GTDB): domain Bacteria; phylum Pseudomonadota; class Alphaproteobacteria; order Caulobacterales; family Caulobacteraceae; genus Phenylobacterium. The sequence goes on from NZ_DATELG010000404.1 coordinate 715, forward strand.
TGGCGCGGCGGCGGCTTTAACCAGCAGCCCTATGAGTTCATCGGCCAGATCGCCCCGGCGGGCTCGGCCGCGTCCACCGCCTCGGACATGGCGCGCTACATGCTGGCCCTGCTGGGCGGCGGCCAGCTGGGCGAAGCGACGGTCTTCGGCCCGAAGACCGCGCAGGCGTTCCGCACGCCGATCCTGGCGACGCCGCCCGGCGTCAACGGCTGGGCGCACGGCTTCATGGTCCAGCCCCTGCCCGGCGGACGCACCGGCTACGGCCACGCCGGCGAGACGCTCTCCTTTACCGCCAACATGGTCACCGCGCCCGAGCTGAACCTCGGGATCTTCGTGGCGACCAACACCGCCAGCGGCGCGAGTTTGAGCCGGGACCTGCCGAAGGCGGTCGTCCGCGAGTTCTACGCCCAGCCCGCGACCTTCCCGCAGGCCGGCTCGCCGGAGCTGATCCAGGACGCCAAGCGGTTCGCCGGCCACTACCTGGGGACCCGACGCCGCTACGGCGGGCTGGAAGGCTTCGTCGGCCTGCTCAGCGCCGGCGCCCAGGTCTCGGTCACGCCCGAGGGCCGGCTCGTCACCTCCGGCGTCGGCGGCGCCAAGGTCTGGGTCGCCGACGGACCGGTCGAGGCCGGCCGGTTCGTCGCCGCCGACGGCGAGGCGCGGCTGGCCTTCAAGATGCAGAACGGCCAGGCGGTCTCTTTCCAGACCGGGCCGAACCTGCAGCAGTTCGAGCGCGCGTCCTTCTGGCGCTCGCCCGGCGGGCTCGGCCTGATGGCGGGGCTCGCCGCGGCCGCCTCGATCGTGTGCCTCGCCGGGGCGATGCTGCGCAGCCGGCGCGAGCTTCGCGAGAACCAGGTCCAGAGCCGCGCGGCCCTGGTGCAGAACCTGCAGGCGGGGCTCTGGCTGATCGGCATGGCGAGCTTCGGCGTCTGGACCGTCAAGTCCCTGCGCGATCCCTCGCGGCTGTTCTTCGCCTGGCCCGGCGCGCTGCTGGTGACGGCCTCGGCCTGCGCCCTGGTGGCCGGAACTCTGACCATCGCCACCATGGTCGCCCTGCCCGCGGTCTGGCGCGGCGGCCGGCGGGTGGATTCCTGGCCGATCCTGCGCCGCGCGGCCTTCACGCTCACGGTGGCGATCTACCTCGGCTTCGCCATTCTGCTCGCCCGCTGGGGCGCGCTGGCGCCGTGGAGTGGCTGAGCCGCCTGTTGCGGCTCGGCGCCTAAATTACGCCTGGCGGCGCGCGCAGCCTTAGCCGATGGGACATCACGCATGAAACGGTTGCTGGCCGCCCTCGCCGCGGGATGGCTGACGGCCAGCGCGGCGCACGCTGGAGAGGCCGTGACGACCGCGGGCGCGAGCGGCCAGACCCCGCCGCTGGCCGCCGCGCCTGCAGAGCCGCTGAGCGCCCGGACGGCGCGCCCGACGGACCTCGACAACCTCACGCCCCTGGCCGCCTCCCGGTGCGCCGCCCTGGTTCCCGCCGACGGCAAGGCCCACGGCGAGGTCTGGGGCGGCGTCGGCTCCCACGGCTACCGCGACGCCGGCGGCGCGGTGACCATCCCGACCGGCAAGTGCTCCAGCGTGTCGATCGCGGTCGACCGGGTGCAGGGCGACTTCGGCGGCTGGCGCCGCTGAGGGCCTAAATCCCGACCCGGAGCAATTCGGGCGCGTCCGGCGTTGGGCGTGCTCGCGTGCGTTTGCGCCGCACACGCCATCATAGAATTTATCAATTGGAAATATACGGACGATCGATTGGACAATGGGTAGGTCGGGATCTATCTCCCGATGCACTCACCCCATCACAGAGCGAGGACAAACTCCCATGTCGCTGATCGGAACCGAAATAAAACCCTTCACCGCCCAGGCCTTCAAGGACGGCAAGTTCGTTTCCGTTTCGGACGGCGACCTGAAGGGCAAGTGGTCGGTCGTGTTCTTCTATCCGGCGGACTTCACCTTCGTCTGCCCGACCGAGCTCGAAGACCTCGCGGACAACTACGGCGAGTTCCAGAAGCTCGGCGTCGAGATCTACTCGGTCTCCACCGACACCCATTTTTCGCACAAGGCGTGGGCCGACGCCTCTCCGGCGATCAAGAAGATCCGCTACACCATGGTCGGCGACCCGTCCGGCGCGATCACCAACAACTTCGGCGTGATGCGTGAGGGCCAGGGCCTGGCCGACCGCGGCACCTTCCTCGTCGACCCGGCCGGCGTGATCCAGTTCATGGAGATCACCGCCGAGGGCATCGGCCGCAACGCCGCCGAGCTGCTGCGCAAGGTCAAGGCCGCGCAGTACGTCGCCAGCCACCCGGGCGAAGTCTGCCCCGCCAAGTGGGAAGAAGGCGCCAAGACCCTCGCGCCGTCGCTCGACCTCGTCGGCAAGATCTAACTCTCTCTGCCCCGCAGTCGTCGCCCTTCCGGGCGGCGGCTGCCACAGCGGCCCTTGCAACGGAGGCCGCCATGAAAAATCCCTGTCTCGGAGCCGCGTAATGTTGGACAACGGTCTGAAGGCCCAGCTGAAGGGCTACCTGCAAAACCTGGTCACCCCGGTCGAACTCGTGGCCTCCCTCGACGACGGCCCGAGTTCGCGCGAGCTGCTCGCGCTGCTGAACGACATCGCCGGCGAGAGCGACAAGGTGACGGTGCGCACCGACGGCCAGGACGCCCGGCGCCCGTCGTTCGAAATCCGCCGCGCCGGCACGGACATCGCCGTCGCCTTCGCCGGCCTGCCGATGGGCCACGAGTTCACCTCGCTGGTGCTGGCCCTGCTGCAGGTCGGGGGCCACCCGCCGAAGGTCTCCGACCAGGTGATCGAGCAGGTCCGCGCCCTGGAAGGCGAGTTCCGCTTCGAGACCTACTTCTCGCTCTCCTGCCAGAACTGCCCCGACGTGGTGCAGGCGCTGAACCTGATGAGCGTGCTGAACCCGCGCATCAAGCACGTGGCGATCGACGGCGCCCTGTTCCCGGACGAGGTCGCCGCCCGCGGCGTCATGGCGGTGCCGACCGTGCTGCTGAACGGCGAGGCCTTCACCCAGGGCCGCAAGGGCCTGGAAGAGATCCTGGCGATGGTCGACACCGGGGCCGCCGCCCGCGCGGCCGAAGCCCTGCGCGCCAAGGAAATCTTCGACGTCCTGGTGGTCGGCGGCGGACCGGCCGGCGCGGCCGCGGCGATCTACGCCGCGCGCAAGGGCATCCTGACCGGTGTCGCCGCCGAGCGGTTCGGCGGCCAGGTGCTCGACACCATGGCGATCGAGAACTTCATCTCCGTCCAGGAGACCGAGGGCCCGAAGCTGGCCGCGGCGCTGGAGGCCCACGTCGCGAACTACGACGTCGACATCATGAACCTGCAGCGCGCCACGAGCCTGAAGGCCCCGGGCGAGCCCGGCGGCGTGATCGAGATCGCGTTCGAGAGCGGGGCGTCCCTGCGCGCGAGGTCGGTCGTGCTGGCCACCGGCGCCCGCTGGCGGACGATGAACGTCCCCGGCGAAGCCGAATACCGCAACAAGGGCGTCGCCTACTGCCCGCACTGTGACGGCCCGCTGTTCAAGGGCAAGCGCGTGGCGGTGATCGGCGGCGGCAACAGCGGCGTCGAGGCGGCGATCGACCTGGCGGGCATCGTCCGCCACGTGACGCTGATCGAGTTCGACCCGCAGCTGCGCGCCGACGCGGTCCTGCAGCGCAAGCTTGCGACCCTGCCGAACGTCACGGTGATCACCTCGGCCCAGACCACCGAGGTGCTGGGCGACGGCGAGCGGGTGAGCGGCCTGGTCTACAAGGACCGCAACAGCGGCGAGAGCCATCGGGTCGAACTGGAGGGCGTGTTCGTCCAGATCGGCCTGGTCCCCAACACCGACTGGTTGAAGGGATCCGGCGTCGCGCTCAGCCCCCGCGGCGAGATCGAGACGGACGTCAAGGGCGCGACCTCGCTTCCCGGCGTCTTCGCCGCCGGCGACGCGACGACCACGCCCTACAAGCAGATCGTCATCGCCATGGGCGAAGGCTCCAAGGCCGCGCTCTCGGCCTTCGACTACCTGATCCGCCAGGTCCCCGCGGAGGACCAGGCGAAGGCGGCGTAACAGATCCTCCGCAAGGGGAGGTGGCCGAAGGCCGGGGGCTTCCGCTCAGACGTCGACGACGCTGCACGCCGACTTCTGAGGGGGAGCCTCTTTTGGCTCTGCTGGCACATCCCCCAGGATTTCTGCGCTTCAATCCAAATCATTCAGGTAGGATTTATGGGCTCTCCCCGTGTGCGAGAGCGTCATGTCCACCACGAAAGTTCCTCCGTTCGGCCTCGGCGCGCCGCTCCGGCCCTTCCGGCTGCCGGAGCCGTTGACCGGGCGTCTGCTCGGTCCGGAGGACTTTCCGGCGGCGCGGGCGTTCCTCGTGGCCTTCATCTGCAACGCCTCTCCGGCGGTGCAGCATGTGGCCGGCGCGCTCGCCGCGCTCACACGGGATCTCGATCCCCTCGGGCTACGGACGCTGGCGGTCAATTCCGTCCCCGACGAGCCGCCCTCTGACGTCGCGGCCGAGGCGCTGCGGCGCGGCTACGTCTTCCCCTATCTGATCGACCAGACCCAGGCCGTCGCCCGCGCCTACGGGAGCGTCCGCACGCCCGACTTCTACGTCTTCGACCGCAGCCGGCGGCTGACCTACCACGGCCGCTTCGACGCAACGGACCTCGGAGGCGAGCGCCCAGCGCATGGCGGCGACCTGCGCCGCGCGCTGGTCCGCGCACTGAACGGCGAGGCGCAGCCGCAGCATCAGGCGCCGGCAAGGCCCGCGGGCTCGGGCAGGCTTCCCCCGCCTAGTCGCGGACCGCGGTGAGCGTGACGAAGTCCGAACCGATCACGCCCTCGGCCATCAGCCGGTCCTCGAGCGCGAAGAACGCCTCCAGGAGGGCGACGTCCTCCGGGGCTTGCGCATCGAAGTTCTGGACGATGCCGCTGAGGCCGATGTGCAGCAAGGCGCCGCCGAGCTGGCGCTGCTCGACGACGCGGAAGTGACGCCTGACCGTCGCCAGGATCGCCGACGAGCGGATCGCCTCGGACGGATCGACCGCGATCATCTGAGCGATGGTCGGCCGCGCCGGCCGCGGCCTCACGCCGCCGAGCGGCATGCGGCGAAAGCGGACCGGCAGCGCCTCGACGAATGCGTTCATGTGGTGCAGCTGGGCGTCGGTCCACTGGAACCGGTCGGGGCCGACGAACTCGTTGAGGTGGAAGATCCCGCCCGGGCGGAGCGCGCGCCGCACCGCCCGGCAAAGCCCGTCGAGGTCCTCGATATGATGCACGGACTGGTGGGCGAAGACGATGTCGAACGCCCCCTCGGCGAAGTCGGCCCGCTCCAGGTCGCCGACGTGGTACTCGATCTGCCCCAGACCGGCCTCGGCCGCGAGGCGCCGCGCTTCCTGGATCGCTCCGGACGAGAGGTCGATGCCGTCGATGCGCTCGGCGACGCCCAGGCTGGCGAGACCGCGCTCGAGGCCGCCATGGCCGCAGCCGAGCGACAGGACGCGGGCGACCGGAAAACGCCAGCCCTCCGCGGTGAGCCGTTCCTTCAGGTGGATGTAGCCGTCGGCGTCCGGCCGGCCCGAGGATTTGACGCGCAGCCGCCGCGCCACCAGCGGGTGGCCCATCCAGTACATGCCCTCCGCCTTCGCCCGTTCCTCCGGGGAAGCCGCCCAGAGCTGGCTGACCCGCATCCGGGCGGTCCAGCGGCCGAGGACGGAGCCGCGCAAGACGCCGCTGAGGGCGCGCCAGGCGAAGACGTTCAGCCGGTACGCGGTCCTTCCGCAGGTTCGCGCCCATTGGTCCAGCGGCGCCGGCAGGCGGCCCGCCAGGTCTCGCAGAACATCGATCCGCGGCGCCAAGCTCACCCCGTCTCCTTGCTCCCGATCCCCGGACGGGGCGCCAGTCGCAGCCGACACGATAGCAGAGGTCGCGCACGCAGGGTGCGCGTTTTCCCGGAGAGCCGTCGACACGTGGAGCGGGAACCCGCCGCCACCCTGAGCAGGAAAGCCCGGATTAAGAGATCCACCGCCGCGGCGAGGTGCGACTCCGAGGCGGCGCGCGGCCGCAAGTCCCTGCGCCGGAAGGCTTTTCCGCAGCCAAGCGCGCCTGCTGCGGCGCCACGCCTTAACCGATGTTAAGAGCGCGTTTACCAAATCGCTGGGAAATTCCTGCCTAGCGGCTGGCGGGGGGCACGCCTGACGCGACGCCTTTGGGGGAAGGACGCCTGCGTTGAGTAAGGTTCTGGCGGCGCTTCAGAAGTTCGGGATCGGGCGGCTCGTCGCCCTGCTCGGCATCGCCGCCGGCGTGGCCGCGGCGCTGGTCGCCGTGACCATGAACCTGGGCGAGCCCAAGGCCCTGCTCTACGCCAACCTCGACCTCAAGGAAGCCGGCTCCATCACCCAGGCGCTGGACCAGGCGGGGATCAAGTACGAGGTCAAGGGAGACGGCTCGACCATCATGGTGCCGCGCGACCAGGTGGCCTCGACGCGGCTGATGCTCTCTTCCAAGGGCCTGCCGACCACCGGCTCGGTCGGCTACGAGATCTTCGACAACACCAATGCGCTCGGCCAGACCGACTTCGTCCAACAGCTGAACCGCCAGCGGGCGCTGGAAGGCGAGCTGGCGCGCACCATCCAGGGCCTGGACGGCGTGACCTCGGTGCGCGTCCACCTGGTGCTGCCCAAGCGCCAGCTGTTCGAGGAGGAGGCCGAGCAGCCCTCGGCCTCGGTCAACATCCACGTCGGCGGCCGCGAGCCGGGGCCTGAGCAGGTCCGCGCGATCCAGAACCTGGTGGCCGGCGCCGTGCCGAGCCTCAAGCCCGACCGGGTGACCGTCGTCGACCAGCACGCCAAGACGCTGTCCGGCGGCGAGCAGGGCCTGGCCTCCGAGGGCGACAGCCGCAAGGCCGACGTCGAGCAGCGGATCGCCAAGCAGGTCAAGCAGCTGGTCGAGGGCGTCGTCGGTCCGGGCAAGGCGCGGGTCAACGTCACCGCCGACCTCCAGCTCTCGCAGGTCACCGTGCAGCAGGAGACCTTCGACCCCGACGGCCAGGTCGTGCGCTCGGAGTCCACCGCCGACGAGAACTCCAAGCAGAACGAGCCGGACTCCAACGGCCAGGTCTCGGCGACCTCGAACATCCCCGGCGGCGCCGGCCCCAACGTCACCAACAGCACCTCGGCGAGCGGCCGCCAGGAATCGACCACCAACTACGAGATCTCCAAGACCACCCGCACCGAAGTGCAGACGCCAGGCGAGGTGAAGCGCCTGTCGGTCGCGGTCGCGGTCGACGGCCTCACCGCCGCCGGCAAGGACGGCAAGCCGGGCCCCTACACCCCCCGCAGCGCCCAGGAGATGCAGCAGATCGAGCAGCTGGTGCGCTCGGCGGTCGGCTATAGCTCCGATCGCGGCGACCAGGTGACCGTCGTCAACGTCCGCTTCCCCAGCGCCGACGACCAGGAAGGCGTCACCGCCGCCAACCCGCTGATGGGCTTTGACAAGAACGACGTGATGCGCGCCGCCGAGCTGGGCGTGCTGGCGGTCGTGGCGGTCCTGATGATCCTCTTCATCCTGAAGCCGATGCTGGCCCCGTCGGGCGGTGGGAAATCCGGCTCGGGCGGCGGAGAGGGCCTGCCCATGCTGCCCGGCCAGGCCGTGACCCGCATGACCACCACCGCCGACGGCCAGCCCCTCCAGCTGGCCGTCGATCCGGTCACCGGCCAGCTGGCCCTGCCCGGCCCGATCGCCGGCGGCGGCGAGCTGGACCAGAAGATCGACATCGCCCGCATCGAGGGCCAGGTGAAGGCGAGCTCGGTCAAGCGGGTCGCCGAATTCGTCGAGCGGCACCCTGAGGAATCCGTCGCCATCCTGCGCAGCTGGCTGCACGAAACATGAAGCTGCCCGCGACCAAGAAGACCATCCTGGACTCCCACCGGCTGACGGGGCCCGAGAAGGCGGCCGTCGTGCTGCTGTCGCTGGGCGAAGAGCACGCCCAAGTCTGGCAGGCGCTGGACGAGGAGGAGATCAAGGAGATCTCCCAGGCCATGGCCAGCCTCGGCAACGTCCACTCCAGCGTTGTCGAGGAGCTGCTGGTCGAGTTCGTCTCCGGCATGTCCGGGGCCGGCGCGATCATGGGCTCGTTCGAGCAGACCCAGAAGCTGCTCTCGGCGATCATGCCGCCGGAGAAGGTCGACCAGCTGATGGAGGAGATCCGCGGGCCAGCGGGTCGGACCATGTGGGACAAGCTCGGCAACGTGAACGAGGCCGTGCTCGCCAACTATCTGAAGAACGAATACCCGCAGACCGTCGCGGTGGTGCTGTCGAAGATCCGCTCCGAGCACGCCGCCCGCGTGCTGGCCGCCCTGCCCGAGGACTTCGCGCTGGAGTGCGTCACCCGCATGCTGCGGATGGAGCCGGTGCAGCGCGAGATCCTCGACAAGATCGAGCAGACCCTGCGCAATGAGTTCATGTCGAACCTGGCGCGCACCTCCAAGCGCGACAGCCACGAGCTGATGGCCGACATCTTCAACGCCTTCGACCGCCAGACCGAGGCCCGCTTCATCACCGCGCTGGAGGAGCGCAACCGCGAGTCCGCCGAGCGGATCCGGGCGCTGATGTTCGTCTTCGAGGACCTCAACAAGCTCGATCCGGGCGGCGTGCAGACCCTGCTGCGCGGGGTGGAGAAGACCCAGCTCGCGCTGGCGCTGAAGGGGGCTTCGGACGCGCTGAGGGAGATGTTCTTCTCCAACATGAGCGAGCGCGCCGCCAAGATCATGCGCGAGGACATGGAGAACATGGGTCCCGTGCGCCTGCGTGACGTCGACCAGGCGCAGATGGCCATGGTGCAGGTCGCCAAGGATCTCGCGGCCAAGGGCGAGATCATGCTGGCCACCGCCAACGGCGAAGACGAGTTCGTGTACTGATGACCGGCTCCCCCCACCAGAAATTCGACTTCGACACCGAGTTCGACGCGGCCGGCGAGGTCGCCTATGTCGCGCCCCGGCCCAAGCGCAGCTTCACGCCGGAAGAGGTCGAGCAGATCCGCGCCCAGGCCTACGCCGAGGGCGAGCGGACGGCGATCACCAGCATCACCGCCCAGCAGATGGCGGCGCTCTCGGAGATCGCGCGGGCCTGCAGCCAGGCCCTGCCGGCGTTGGCGACCGTCGCCCACCAGCACCGCGTCGGCGCGGCCGAACTGGCGCTGGCCTGCGGGCGGGCGATCGCCGGCGCGGCCTTGGCGCACTTCCCCGAATCCCCGGTGCAGGCGGCGCTCGAAGCCCTGGCGCGCGAGATCGAGGCCTCGCCGCGGCTGGTCGTGGCCGCCGCCCCCGACCTCGCCGAGCGCCTGCAGGGCCCGCTGGAGGAAGCGGCCAGCCGGGCCGGCTTCTCAGGCGCGATCCAGGTGCGCGCAGACCTCGCCATGGGCCGCCACGCCTTCACCCTCGACTTCGGCGACGGCGCCGGAAGCTTCGATCCCGCCCAGGCCGCGCAACGCGTCACCGAGGCCCTGCAGGCGGCGCTGGCCGCCGAGGGCCTGCACGGCGAAGCCTTGACCTTCGAAAGCTGACCTCATGTCCAACGACCTCAGACTCGACGAATTCGGCGAAGGCGGCCTGCCCGACGCGGGCGGGCACGAGGACAAGACCGCCGGCGACCTGGCGCCGGTCTTCGACGTGCCGGTCAATATCTCGGCGGTGCTGGGCCGGGCGAACCTGTCGGTCGCCCAGCTGCTGCAGCTCGCCCAGGGCAGCGTGCTGGAGCTCGACCGCAAGGTCGGCGAGGCCATCGACATCTATGTGAACAACCGCCTGGTGGCGCGCGGCGAGGTCGTCATCGTCGACGAGCGGCTGGGCGTGACCATGACCGAAATCATCAAGGACGGCGACGCGCAGGCCTGAGCGGGCCTTCGCGGGAAGATAAGGAGACGGGACCATGCGACTTCTGGTCGTCGGAAAACTGAACGGACAGCTGTCGTCCGCCGCCAAGCTGGCGATGAGCGCGGGCGCCAAGGTGAGCCACGTCGAGACCATCGAGGCGGCCACCAGCGCGCTGCGGGCCGGCCAGGGCGCGGACCTCCTGATGGTCGACTACCAGCTCGACATCCGCTCGCTGATCTCGGCCAACGAGGCCGAGCGGATCCGGGTGCCGGTGGTGGCCTGCGGCGTGGCGGCCGACGCGGCCGGCGCGGCGGCGGCGATCAAGGCCGGGGCCAAGGAGTTCATCCCGCTGCCGCCCGACGCCGAGCTGATCGCCGCCGTCCTGGCCGCCGTCGCCGACGACAACCGCCCGATGGTCGTCAAGGACCCGGGCATGATGAACGTGCTGGCCCTGGCCGACCAGGTCGCCGCCTCCGAGGCCTCGATCCTGATCACGGGCGAGAGCGGCGCGGGCAAGGAGGTCATCGCCCGCTACGTGCACCAGAAATCGCGCCGGGCGGCCAAGCCCTTCATCAGCGTCAACTGCGCGGCGATCCCGGAGAACCTGCTCGAGAGCGAGCTGTTCGGCCACGAGAAGGGCGCCTTCACCGGCGCGGTCGCCCGCCGCATCGGCAAGTTCGAGGAGGCCAACGGCGGCACGCTGCTGCTGGACGAGATCTCCGAGATGGACGCCCGCCTGCAGGCCAAGCTGCTGCGCGCGATCCAGGAGCGCGAGATCGACCGGGTCGGCGGCGCCAAGCCGGTCAAGGTCGACATCCGCATCCTCGCCACCTCCAACCGCGACCTCGCCCAGGCGGTGAAGGACGGGACCTTCCGCGAGGACCTGCTCTACCGGCTGAACGTGGTGAACCTGAAGCTGCCGCCGCTGCGCGAGCGTCCCGGCGACGTCATCGCGCTGGCCGAACACTTCGTGCGCAAGTACGCCGCCGCCAACGGCGTGCCGGAGCGGCCGCTGTCGGCCGAGGCCCGCCGCCGGCTGGTCGCCCACCGCTGGCCCGGCAACGTGCGCGAGCTGGAGAACGCCATGCACCGTGCGGTGCTGCTGGCGAGCGGCGCGGAGATCGAGGAAGGCGCCATCCGCCTGCCGGACGGCCAGCCGCTGGCCGCCGCCGACCCGCACGTGCGCACCGTCCAGGCCGCCCAGTTCGCCGCCGAGACCGCCGCCCGCGGCTTCGTCGGCCAGACGGTGGCCGAGATGGAGCAGCAGCTGATCCTCGACACCCTGGAGCACTGCCTGGGCAACCGCACGCACGCGGCCAACATCCTCGGCATCTCGATCCGCACCCTGCGCAACAAGCTCAAGGAGTACACCGAGGCCGGCGTCTCCGTGCCCGCCCCGCAGTCCGGCGCGAGCGCGGCCTAACCACGCCATCCACCGCTCATCCCCGCGAAAGCGGGGACCCAGGCTTTTTCCGTTTCCCGACTCCGGCCAAGGCTTGCTCGTGATCCGCACGTTCGCGAACAAAAACGCCTGGATCCCCGCTTTCGCGGGGAAGGGCGGAGCGTAAGCGCATGGCTGACGCCTCCCTACCCGGCCTGAAGACCGCCCCCACGCCGAAGGAGATGTTGGGCTGGGTCGCGCGCGGCGACGTGGCGCTGGCGCTGGGCATCGTCAGCATCGTCGTGCTGTTGATCCTGCCGGTCCCGGCGCTGCTGCTGGACCTCCTGCTGGCGATCTCGATCTCGACCGCTGTCCTGATCCTGATGACCGCGCTGATGATGAAGCGCCCGCTGGACTTCACCAGCTTTCCGACGGTGCTGCTGGTCTCCACCCTTTACCGGATGGGCCTGGAGATCGCCTCGACGCGGCTGATCCTGGGGCACGGCCACGAGGGGGCGCATGGCGCCGGCCAGGTCATCCAGGCGTTCGGCCAGCTGATGATGGCCGGCAACTTCGCCATCGGAGTGATCGTCTTCGCCATCCTGGTGGTGGTGAACTTCGTGGTCATCACCAAGGGCTCCAGCCGGATCGCCGAGGTCGCCGCCCGCTTCACCCTGGACTCCATGCCCGGCAAGCAGATGGCGATCGACGCCGACCTGTCGAGCGGGCTGATCGACCAGGACGAGGCCAAGAAGCGCCGCAAGGAGCTGGAGCAGGAAAGCACCTTCTTCGGGGCCATGGACGGCGCCTCGAAGTTCGTCCGCGGCGACGCCATCGCCAGCCTGGTGATCGTCGCCATCAACATCATCGGCGGCATCCTGATCGGCGTGATCCAGCACCACGTGCCGATCGCGCAGGCGCTTTCGACCTACACCATCATGACCATCGGCGACGGCCTGGTCAGCCAGATCCCGGCGCTGGTGATCTCGATCGCGGCGGGCTTCCTGGTGTCGAAGTCCGGGGTCGAGGGCTCGGCCGACAAGGCGCTCGTCGCCCAGCTGGCGATGAACCCGATCAGCCTGGGCATGGTCTCGGGCGTCGCCGGCGTCATGGCCCTGGTGCCGGGCATGCCGATCATCCCGTTCGCGGCGATCTCGGTGGGCGCGGGCGCGCTGGCCTGGCGGCGCTCGCAGAAGGCCGCCGAGCCGGCGGTCAACATCGTGGGCGAGCAGGCCAACGCCGAGCCGGAGGAGGAGCCGATCTCCGCCAGCCTGGCGATCGACGAAATCAAGATCGAGCTGGGCTACGGCCTCCTGGGCCTGATCAACGACCTGGAGGGCCGCCGGCTCACCGACCAGATCAAGGCGCTCAGGCGCACGCTCGCCACCGACTTCGGCTTCATCATGCCGGCGGTGCGGATCCTCGACAACATGCGCCTGCCCAGCCAGGGCTACTGCATCCGCATCAAGGAGATGGAGGCCGGCCAGGGCGAGGTGCGCCTGGGCCACCTGATGGCGATGGACCCGCGCGGCGGCCAGGTGGAGCTGCCCGGCGAGCACATGCGCGAGCCGGCCTTCGGCCTGCCGGCGACCTGGATCGACGACTCCTTGCGCGAGGAGGCGACCTTCCGCGGCTACACCGTGGTCGACCCGGCGACGGTGCTGACCACCCACCTGACCGAGATCCTCAAGGAGAGCATGCCGGACCTGCTGTCCTACGCCGAGGTGCAGAAGCTCCTGAAGGAGCTGCCGGCCGAGCAGAAGAAGCTCTCCGACGACCTGATCCCCAGCGTGGTCACCGCCACCACCGTCCAGCGCGTGCTGCAGTCGCTGCTGCGCGAGCGGGTGTCGATCCGCGACCTGCCGGCGATCCTCGAAGGCGTCGGCGAGGCCGCGCCGCACACCACCTCGGTGACCAACCTGGTCGAGCAGGTGCGCACGAGGCTCGCCCGCCAGCTCTGCTTCGCCAACCGCGGCGACGACGGGGCGCTGCCGATCATCACCCTGTCGCCCGACTGGGAGATGGCCTTCGCCGAGGCCCTGGTCGGCGCCGGCGAGGAGAAGCAGCTGGCGCTGGCCCCCTCGCGCTTGCAGGATTTCATCCGCGGCGTGCGCGAGAGCTTCGAACGCGCGGCGCTCGCCGGCGAGAACCCGGTGCTGCTGACCAGTCCCGCGATCCGGCCCTACGTCCGCTCGATCATCGAACGCTTCCGCGGCCAGACCACGGTGATGAGCCAGAGCGAGATCCACCCCCGCGCGCGACTGAAGACGGTGGGGCAGATCTGATCTCGCTCCCTTAAAGGACGGACGCGACGTCTGCGCCGTTGCGGCGCAGGCCCCACGCTGGTAGCGGTTCGGGAAACGGGGCGACCAAGGCTCCGGAATATCTGGGACACGGATGCGGCGACCTCTGAACCGACCTCAAGGCCCGGGCGCAGCCCTGATCTGGGACCTGCTCACCTTCGAGCGGCTGATGACCAATACGGTCGTCCACCTGATCTACTGGGCCGGCCTGGCGATCATCGCCGTCGGCGTGTTCGGCTTCATCGGCGCGGCCGTCGGCGTGGCGATCCGCGACCCCTTCCCCTGGGGCGTCCTGATGGCGGTGCCGGTGGCGGTCGTGGGCCTCCTGGTGATGGCCGCCCTGCTGCTGCTCTGGCGCTCGTTCTGCGAGTTCTACGTCGCCATCTTCAAGATCAGCGAAGACCTCTCGGCCATGCGCGCCGACCTCGAGGCGGAAAAGACCAAGCTCCCGCCGCGCTGAACCGCCCGCCGACTACCGCCCGCCGGCCGCGCGGCGCAGGCCGAGTTCGTCCATCTGGGCGGCTTCGCGCTGGCCGGCCTGCTTCACGGCCAGGATCTGCGCCTGCTCGGCGACCTGCTCGTACTTCTTCTGGGTCTCGAAGGCCTTGCCCAGCGAGTCGCGGACGCCCTGCTCCTCCAGCTGCACCAGGTGCAGCTCGCGGCGCACCGCGTCCATTCGCACGCCCAGCGCCTGCATGTAGTGGACGATCCGCCAGCCGTTCTGCGGGTCCAGGGCGGCGGCCGCCTGCTCGGCCTCGCCCTCGGCGTGCAGCATGGCCAGCTTCATCTCGACCTGGGACCGCTGGTCGGCGATCTCCGACAGCCGCTTCTGCAGGGTCTCCACCTCGTAGTTGGAGAGCTTGATCAGGGACTGGGCCCAACGGGTCATGCGGCTTCACTCAGGATCTGGCCCAGGCGGGCGAAGGACTCGTCCAGGCCGGTCGCGTCGTGCGGGTCCTGGGAGAGGAATTCCTCGAGGGCGGGGTTCAGCACGATGGCGCGGTCGACCTCGGGGTCGGCGCCCTGGCGGTAGGCGCCGATGCGGATCAGCTCTTCCATGTTGGCGTAGGCCGAGAGCGCCCGGCGCGCGCCCTTGACGATGTCGCGTTCGTGCAGGTGCTGGCAGCCGGGCATAGTCCGGCTGATCGACTTCAAGACGTTGATCGCCGGGAAGCGGCCGCGCTCGGCGATGCCCCGCTCCATGACGATGTGGCCGTCGAGGATGCCGCGCACCGCATCGGCGATCGGCTCGTTGTGGTCGTCGCCGTCGACCAGGACGGTGAAGATGGCGGTGATCGGGCCGGCGGTCGTCCCGTCCGGCCGCACCGGGCCAGGTCCAGCCCGCTCCAGGAGCTTCGGCAGCTCGGTGAAGCAGGTGGGGGTATAGCCCTTGGTGGTCGGCGGCTCGCCGGCGGCCAGGCCGATCTCGCGCTGGGCCATGGCGAAGCGGGTGACCGAGTCCATCATGCACAGGACCTCCAGGTCCTGGTCGCGCAGGTACTCGGCGACGGCCATGGTCATGAAGGCGGCCTGGCGGCGCTTCAGCGCCGGCTCGTCCGAGGTCGCGACCACGACGACCGCGCGCTGCAGTCCCTCCTCGCCCAGGGTCTCCTCGACGAACTCGCGCACCTCGCGGCCGCGTTCGCCGATCAGGCCGACGACCACCGCGCCGCACTCGGCGTTCTTGGCCAGCATGGAGAGCAACACCGACTTGCCGACGCCGGAGCCTGCGAACACCCCCAGGCGCTGGCCGCGGCAGCAGGTGGTGAAGACGTTCATCGCCCGCACGCCCAGGTCCAGCCGATCGCCCACCCGGTCGCGGGCGTGGGCGGGCGGCGGCGGGCTGCGCAGCGGATAGGCCGCCATGCCCTGCGGCAGCGGGCCCTTGCCGTCGATGGGATTTCCGAAGGCGTCGATGATGCGGCCGAGCCAGGCCCTGGTGGGCCTGACGCTGGCGGCCTGGGGCTCGATGCGGATCTCCGAGCCCGGAGCCACCCCCTCGACCGGGCCGAACGGCATCAAGAGCGCGCGGGTCTCGCGAAAGCCGACCACCTCGGCCGCCAGCGGCGCCTCGCCGACGCGGTCGATCTCGGCCCGCGCGCCGACCGCCAGGCGCGAGAGCCCGCCACGCGCCTCGATCAGGAGGCCGTTGACCGCGGCCACCCGCCCGGAGACGGTCAGAGGATCGAGCCGCTCGACGGCGGCCACCAGACTTCGCAAGAAAACGCCCCTAAACCCCGGGCGCAGGTTCGTTGCTTCGGTCTTAATCAGTCGTGAAGATCGCATGCGCATGCGCCGCAGGCGGGTGAGCCCCCCTTTTTCCGCGTCGTCCCGGAAGCGGCGCAGCCGCTGTCCAGGATTCATACGCGCCGCGTGGAAGACCGTCCGTCGGCGGCGACGCTGCGGGAAAACCGGGATGACGGCTGTGGAGGGGACCTCGCTGCTTCGCGCCGCTGTCCACTCACAAAAGATTCAACGCCCCCGCAAAAGCCCGCCTCCGGCCCGCTTGCCCCCCTGAGTCAAATCAGCTTAACGCTTTCGATCACGGGGGAAGGTTTCCATTAACCAGTTTTAAATCGCCTTGCGCGCAGCTTAACCGCCGAGGTTCTGAGCGGATTCCGAGAATCCCAGGGCGAAACGGGGACGCAGTAGGAGAAGCTTATGCGCGTACTGTTGATCGAGGACGACAGCGCTACCGCGCAGAGCATCGAACTGATGCTCAAGTCCGAGGGATTCAATGTCTATACGACGGATCTGGGCGAAGAAGGCGTCGATCTGGGCAAGATCTACGACTACGACCTGATCCTGCTTGATCTGAACCTGCCGGACATGAGCGGCATGGACGTCCTGCGCACCCTGCGCGTGGGCAAGATCAACACGCCGATCATGATCCTGTCGGGCACGGCCGAGATCGACACGAAGGTGAAGACCTTCTCCGGCGGCGCCGACGACTACATGACCAAGCCGTTCCACAAGGACGAACTGGTCGCCCGCATCCACGCCGTGGTCCGCCGCTCGAAGGGCCACGCGCAGTCGGTGATCAAGACCGGCGACATCGTCGTCAACCTCGACGCCAAGACCGTCGAAGTGAACGGCATCCGCGTGCATCTGACCGGCAAGGAATATCAGATGCTCGAGCTGCTCTCGCTCAGGAAGGGCACGACGCTGACCAAGGAGATGTTCCTGAACCATCTCTACGGCGGCATGGACGAGCCCGAGCTGAAGATCATCGACGTCTTCATCTGCAAGCTGCGCAAGAAGCTGGCCGCCGCCGCCGACGGCAAGCACCACATCGAGACCGTCTGGGGCCGCGGCTACGTGCTGCGCGACCCGCACGAGGCCGAAGTCGCCGCCTGAGGCGGCGCCGAGGAGCGTATGTAGACGCCCGCCGAGAGGCGGGCGTTTTCATTTGACGCCGCCTGAAGCTCGTCGTCTCGGCGGCGCCTTGAGCTAAGATTGGCGGCGATCTGTTCACGGGAGGTCTCGTGGGGCGCTCGATCGCATTGCTGCTGGCGCTGTTCGCGGCCGCCCTGATCGCCTGGAGCGATCTGCGCCTGCCCGCGCCCGCGCCTTCGAGCGCCCCCGGCGCCTTCTCCGCCGACCGCGCCATGGCCGACGTGCGGCTGATCGCGCCGAAGCCTCACCCCATCGGCTCGCCCGCCAATCATGCGGTGCGCGACCGGCTCGTGGCGCGGATGACGGCGCTGGGCCTCGCGCCCCGCCTGCGCCACGACGACGTGCTGCTGAAGTATCGCGACGGCTCGCTGCATGGCGGATCGACCGAGACCCTGGTCGGCGTCCTGCCCGGCCGCGATCGCGCTCAGCCGGCGCTCGCGCTCATGGCGCACTACGACAGCGCCCCCGGCGCGGCGGGGGCCGCCGACGACGGCGCCGGCGTCGCTTCGGTGCTGGAGGTCGTCCGCGCAATCCGCAGCCAGGGGATTCCGGCGCGCGACGTCGCCGTCATCCTGACCGACGGCGAGGAGGCGGGTCTGCTCGGGGCCCACGGCTTCTTCGCGCGCGATCCCATGGCGAAGCGCCTGGGCTTCGTCCTGAACCTCGAGGCGCGCGGTTCCGGCGGCCGGGTGCAGATGTTCCAGACCGGCCAGGACAACGGCGCGGCGATCCGCCTCTTCGCCGCCACCTCGCAGCGCCCCTCCGCCGGCTCGCTGTTCGACTACGTCTACGCCAAGCTGCCGAGCGACACCGACTTCACCGTCGCGCGCCGGGCCGGCAAGCAGGGCTTCAACTACGCCTTCACCGGCCGCTTCTTCGACTACCACACGCCGATGGACACGCCGGCCAACCTGCAGCGCGGCGCCTTGCAGGACCTGGGGCAGCAGACGCTCGCGGCGGCCCGGCCGTTGGCCTTCGGGCGAAACCTCCCGCCGCCCCGGCCCGACGCCGTCTACGGCGTGCTGTTCGGCGACACCATGCTGGCCTACCCGCAAGGATGGGGCTGGCTGCCGATCGGCCTGGCCGCCGCCCTGATCGCGCTCGCCGCCGCGCGGGCGAGGCGGCGCGGCGTGCTGGCCTGGGGCGAAGCAGCGCGCGGCGCGCTCGTCTTCCTCTACACTCTGGTCG
>NZ_DATELG010000405.1:0-4823 GCF_035276905.1 Phenylobacterium sp.
TCGCTCGCCTCCAGCACCTCGAAGCCCTCTTCGCGAAGAGTCTCCGAAATGTCGAGTCGAATCATGAAGTCGTCATCTACAACCAGAACAACTATGTGGTCCTGGTGTTGAGTCATTAGGATATTCCTTCGTTTATCTTAGATGGAATTATTCGGTTTTCCTGACATTGCGAAAGCGGGATGATCGTAGATGTAGGGCGCGGGGGTCGCTCTGACCGGAAAAACAGCGGCAGGCGCCGCCTAGAAGACCTTTCCAGGATTGAGAATGCCCTTAGGGTCGAGCGCGCGCTTGAGCGTGCGCATCAGCTCCACCTCCTCGGGCGTGCGCGAGTACTGCAAGAACGGTTTCTTGTGCGCGCCGATTCCGTGCTCGGCCGAGACCGATCCCTTCCACTCCCCGATCGTGGCGTAGACGAGCGCCTCCACGGCTTGCTCCCACGCCGGATCGGCGTTGCTCTTGATTGCAAGGTGCAGGTTGGAGTCGGCGACATGGCCGAAAAATACCGCCAGGGTTCCGGGCCAGCGCGCTTCGATCATCGCCTTCACGTGGGCGGTGTAGTCCCCCATTTGGCCAGGCGGGATGGAGATATCGAAGCCGATGTTGGGCTTGGGGAAGTCAAGGGTGCTTTCGCGGACGGCCCAAAGCTCGCGCACCTCGGCGCCGGACTTGGCGATCACCGCATCCTGCACGACGCCGGCGTCAATGGCCTCGCCGATGACCGCCGCGCAACGCGCCTGGTCCGAGCCCTCGTCGTCGCCCATCGTCTCGATCAGCACGTAGCAGCCGTGGGTCGGCGCCAGCGGCGCCGGGCGACCCCGGGCCTTGATGGCGAGGCGATAGAAATCCGCTTCCATCATCTCGAAGGACGAAAGCGTCGCCCCGAGGCCCGAGCGGGCCGCGGCCAAAAGCTCCAGTACGCCGTGATAGTCTTTCACGGCGCATAGGGCGGTGCAAAGCGACCGCGCTTTGGGCATGCAGCGCAGGACGAGGCGGGTGATCACGCCGAGGGTGCCCTCCGACCCGATGAACAGGTGTTTCAGGTCGTAGCCGGCGTTGTTCTTGATCATCTTGTTGAGCGAGCTGACGATAGCGCCGTCGGCCAGCACGCACTCCATCCCCAGAACCAGAGCCCGCATCATGCCGTATCGAACCACCCGGTTGCCGCCGGCGTTGGTCGAGGCGTTCCCGCCAATCTGCGCCGTGCCGCGCCCGCCGATGTCGAGCGGGAAGAACATGCCCGCCTCATCGGCCGCGACTTGAACCGCCTCGAGCGTCGCGCCGGCCTGGGCCGTTATGGCGCCCGCCGCCGGATCCACCTCCTCGATCGCGCGCATGAGTTCGAGGGAGAGCGCCAGCGCGGGCCCGATCGGCACGCCGCCGCCTACGAGGCCGGTCATCCCGCCTTGGGGCGCCACCTTGATGTCGTTGGCGTTGCAGAACTTCAGGATCTGCGACACCGCCTCGGTCGAGCGCGGCCGGGCCAAACCGAGGAGGCGGGCCTCCGGCGGCGCCGCGGTGCACTGGTCGTGCAGCCGCGGGGCCGCGTCGAACTCGCCGGGGAGCTGGATCACGTCGGCGCCCAGAAGGCTCCGCAGAGGCGCGAGCACGCTCATGGAGGCGCGCCAGCCCCGGACCTCGCCGGCGGCTCGGAGCTGTGCGGCCTCATAGCCGTGAGGCGCGGGTTTCCTGGCACGTGATGAACTCCAGAAGCGCGGGCGCGCCGTTCTGCGTCTGTTCGACGCCACGGCGGATGGCCGGGACAATGTCCTCCGGTCGGGTGATGCGCTCGCCGTAGCCGCCCAGCGCCCGGGCGAAGTCGGCGTAGTTTCCGCTGATGTCGGTGGAGCGGTACTTCCTGGTCGCGACCGGCATGCCGGGGACTTCGATCGCCATGGCCGAGTTGTTGAGCAGGATCGACAGAATCGGGATGCGCTCGCGTACGGCGGTCTCGAAATCCATGCCGGTGAAGCCGATAGCCGCATCGCCCCAGACGTTGATGCACAGCTTGTCCGGACATGCGAGCTTGGCGCCCATGGCCAAGCCGAGCCCGTAACCCAACTGTGTGGTCTTGCCCCAGCCGATGTAGCTGAGCGGGGTGGTGGACTTCCAATAGGGCGTCAGTTGATCGCGTGGGCTGCCAGCATCATGCGTGATGATGACGTTGTCCCTGTCGACCGTGTGCTGCAGGTCCCAAAGCACACGGTAGGGGTTGAGCGGGGCATCGTTCGCCGTGAGCAGCGGCATCCACTCCTGCAACCATTGCGCCTCCACCGTCTTGATCTCGGCGGCGACCGCCGAGGGGTCCCGGGGCGAGGAGATCAGCTCGCGGCAGGCCGCCAGGAGGGCGGCCAGCGTCAGTTTCGCGTCGCCGACCAGGGCGTGCCTGGTCGGGTAGTTCTTGTTTAGGTCGGCCGGATCGAGCGTCGCATGAAGGATGGTCTTGCCGGGGGGCATGGCGACGCCGAAACCGGTGTAAGAAAAGCTGCAGCCGATTCCGAAGATCAGATCCGCCTGGTTCAGGAAATGGCGCACGGTCTTGGGGATCGCGGCCCCGCCCGAGCCGAGCGCCAGCGGGTGGGTCTCGTCAAACGTGCTCTTGCCTTCCAGGCTGGTGCAGACCGGCGCGGCGAGGAGCTCGGCCAAGGCCTTCAGCTCCGCATAGGCGTCCGACCAATGCACGCCCTGGCCAGCGTAGATCACCGGCCGCCGAGCCTCCACCAGCGCCCGCGCGGCGACGCGCACCGCTTCGGGGTCGGGGCCGAAACGGGTGGTCATCACCGGCTCGTACTGAAAGTCGCCGACCTCCTCGTCGTTCACGTCATAGGGGATCTCGACGACGGCCGGTCGCAGGCGGCCGTTGCGCAACGCGGTGAACGCGCGGCGCATGATGTTGGGGGTTTCCGCCGGCAGGTTGATCGGCTCGGCGGTTTTCGACACGCCGGCCATCTGGATGGTGGAATTCCAGTTGTCCGGCACATGCGCCAGCCGGCGCGCATAGCCGGCCGGCAGCACCAGCACGGGGATCGATTCCGAATAGGCCTGGGCCACGGCACCATAGGCGTTCTCGGCCCCCGGACCGTGCTGCATCGCGAATGCGCCGATCTTCCTGCCCCGCGTCATTCGCGAATAGGCGTCAGCCATGTGCAGGCCCGTGCGCTCCTGACGCACGATCACGGTGCGGATGTCGGCCCCCGCGGCCGCCTCCAGGACGGCGTTGCGCGGATATCCGAACAGGATGTCCACGCCTTCGCGCTTCATGATTTCCGCAATCGCCGCAGGAACCTTCATTGCTCCCCCCTGACCAAAGCCCCGCACTGGGACATCCTTTTGGTCGCCACGATAATCGATTATCGTCCGGCAAGGAAGCGGGGAAGCAGGGGCTTTCGCCTGAAAGCCGCCGTGTTGCGCGCGGAGCGCCCCAGGCCTCGCCAGAGCCGCGCGAGGAGGGCGATCCGCCCCGCTGCCGAAAACGATCGCGGATCGTTGCAGCCGATCCTTCGGCGCTTGTCATCGAGCGCGCAATCACTTATGGGTGAAATCGATTATATCGAGGCAGGCACAGCCCAAGGCGATCCCGCGGCGACCGGATTTCGCAAGAGCCCTACAGCATCTGCCGCTGTTTGAGCGTCGGGCAGGGCTTGCCTCCCGCTCGCAGGCGAACCTTCATGTCTATCGATCAGATTTTTAATACGGATGTCGGCGGAGACGACCCGGCGAGGCCTGGTCCCACGTTGGCGAGCACGGTCGCCGAGCGTTTGCGCGCCGCAATCATCGCCGGTGAAATTGCGCCAGGCAGCAAGGTCAATATTGATCGCGTGCGGGACCATTTGGGCGTGAGTTTGAGTCCGCTGCGCGAGGCGCTTTCGCGGCTTTACTCTGAAGGTTTCCTAACTTTCCAAGACAATCGCGGCTATCGGGTCGCCCCGGTTTCAGATGATGATCTGCGTCAGATCGTCAAGCTTCGCGTCCATCTGGAGCCCCTGGCGCTTCGTGAATCGATTCAGCACGGTGATTTGGAATGGGAAAAGCTAGTGCGCCTTCGGCTCGAGGAATTGCGCGCCAGCCCCCGCGATCCAGATCCAAAGGATTCACGCGCGGTCGAGATTTGGGAGCAGGCGCATCGTAATTTTCACTCGGCGCTATTATCTGCTTGCGACATGCCGCTTTTGCTTCAGTTCACTCAGACGCTGCATGATCTGAATGACAGATATAGACGTCTGTTCCTAGCAGCTCCGTACCCGCACCGCGATACCTTGGCGGAGCACATCGAACTGGCCACGGCTGCGGTCGAACGGCGCAGGAATGACGCGATCGCCCTCTTGAAGCGGCATATCGAGAAAACCGGCTCGCAGGCGCTAAGCGCGCTGCAACGCTCATAAGCCTTTGAAGTTGGACCCTTCGAAACGCCGAACCGGCGTCCACTTCGGCTGCGAATGGTCTAGCCCTCGGCGGTTCGGTCTGGGGCCGCTCTAACCCTCCGCGGCTTCAGCGGACCGCTGCGGCGCCGTGGCGGGGCCGAGGTCGCCGCCCCACGAGCTCGGCGTGCGCACGCAGCTCGCGGTCAGCTCTCGCGGCGAGGGGAGGCCCATCAACGCGAGGCACCGGTCGAATTCCTCGCTGAGGATCGAAAGCGCCTTGTCCGCCCCGAGCTGTCCACCGGCGCTGACGCCGTAGAGGGTCGCCCGGCCGACGGCGGCGGCGTTCGCGCCAAGCGCCCGGGCCTTGACGATGTCGGCCCCGCTGCGGACGCCCCCGTCAAGGTAGATCTCGGCGCGTCCGCTCAAGGCTTGCGCGATGGCCGGCAAGACGGAGATGGTGGACGG
>NZ_DATELG010000406.1:0-2988 GCF_035276905.1 Phenylobacterium sp.
CGAGCTGTTCGTACACCGCAACGTCGCCAACCTGGCTCCGCCACAGGACGCCAACTACCTGTCGGTCCTGCAGTTCGCCGTCGATGTGATCAAGGTGAAGCATATCCTGGTGGTGGGCCACTACGGCTGCGGCGGGGTGGCCGCGGCGGTGGACGGCCAACGGCGAGGGCTGGTGGACCACTGGCTGCACCCCATCCGTGAGGTGCATCACCAGCACCGGCACGAGCTGGAGGTCCTGCCGGACGAGCGGGCCAGGTGGGACCGGCTCGTCGAGCTCAACGTCATCCGCCAGGTGCGCAACGTGGCCTCCGACGTCTTCGTCCAGGACGCCTGGCGTCGCGGCCAGCCGCTGTGCGTCCACGGCTGGGTCTACACCCTCGGCACCGGCATGGTGACGGACCTGGACGTGAGCGTGTCCAGTCCGGAAGATCTGGCGGAATACGCCGACTAGCTGTGGAGCCTCAATAGGTTGTCCGCGTCCAGGCCGAGACGGCTGATGGGTGTCTGTGACTTTATCCCGCCGTGCGGTCGATGCCAGTTGTAGCGATGCAGCCAGAAGGGCAGCTCTGCGGTGCGGCGATCTGAGGTGGGGTAAGCCTGGGCGTAGGCCCACTCCCTGAGTGCGGTCTGGATGAAGCGCTCGGCCTTGCCGTTGGTCTTGGGCGTGTAGGGCTTGGTCTTGATGTGCTTGAGGCCCAGGTCCTTGCAGAGATCCCGAAAGGCGTGGGCCCGATAGCAGGATCCGTTGTCGGTCATCACCCGGCTGACGGTGACGCCGAGGCTGGCGTAGTAGGCGATCGCGGCGGTCAGGAAGGCGGTGGCGCTCTCCTTCTTCTCGTCGGCCATGACCTGGCTGAAGGCGATGCGCGAAGCGTCATCGATGCAGACGTGGACAAACTCCCAGCCGGCGCCGCGCGAGGAGCCCTTGCGCCGGTCGCCGGTGACGCGGTGGCCTTCCACCTCGAAGCGGCCGAGCTTCTTGATGTCGAGGTGGATCAGCTCTCCGGGGTTCGCGCGCTCGTAGCGGACCACCGGCGCGGGCGGGTCCAGGTCCCTGGCCCGGCTGATACCGGCGGCGCGCAGGATGCGGCTCACCGTGGCCGGCGATACCGCCGTCTGCTTGGCGATCTGCTGGCCACAGAAGCGCTGACGGCGCAGCGCGATGACCTGCTCCACCGTCTCGATCGGCGTCGGCCGATGAAGCTTGCAGGGCCGGGAGGATCGGTCTTTCAAACCGGCCAGGCCTTCCGCCTCAAAACGCCTGACCCACTTGCCGACGGTCTTGGCGTCGATGCCGAAGGCCGTGGCCACGGCCTTCCTGGATTGACCCTCGACCAGCACCCGGCGTGCCAGTTCGGCTCGACTGTGCGCCGTCAGCCGGGCATTCTTATGCACGTTCATCCGACCCTCTCCTGAGACCCTGTAGCTTCACAACCACAGCTTCCCCGGTCAGGGTCGGATGGACAACCTATTGAGAGCTCACAGCTAGCTCGCTAGCCGGCGAGGCGTTACGACGCTCGAATTGATCCTCGAGCCCCCTGGGGGGGGAGCTAATGGGCATGCTCGAAAAGCTGATCGGGTGTCTTTCCGGGATGGCGTTTGGCCTTGCCCTCGACGTGAGCCGGACGCCGCTCGCTCTCTTGGAGAGCCTCTGCCGAAACCCGAAGCCGAGCGTTTTCGGCGACATCTGGGTCCAGCTGCAGCTAATGCCATTCCTTCACGTGGGGATGCTCGTCGGTTGGGCCGTTTGCGGCGTTTCATGGAGGCGACTGCGCCCTCTCGGCCCGGACTTCAGGCAGATCGCCCGCCTCTTCGCCGAGTTCGTCGTCATGGGTCTCTGGATGGTCCTGGCGGCGGCCGTCCCAACGGGTGATCCGCCGCAGCAGGACGCATTCCTCGGAATGTTGATCGGCATGGTTCTGGCGACCGTCGGCGCGGCGGCTTCTCTCGCGGCGGTCGACGCCTCGTTTCGTCTCCGCGGAGAGCGCGATGCCGCTCGCGAGCGCCTCGGCCGTTGATCGCAGCGCCGATCGCGGCCGGGGCGTTGCGGGTCGGCGAATTACTGCGCCACGGCGGCCCTGTTGGTCACGATAGTCTGCGAGTTGGTGTACTCGGCCAGGCCCTCCAGGGCGTTCTCGATGCCGATGCCCGACTGCTTGTGACCGCCGAAGGCGACGTGCGGTGAGAAGGTGTGGACCTCGTTGATCCAGACCGTGCCCGCCTCGATGCGTTTGGCGATCGCCTGCGCCTGGTCGATGTCCTTCGACCAGACCGAGGCCGCCAGTCCGTACTCCGTGGCGTTGGCGCGATCGATCACGTCGTCGATGTCGCTGAACTTCAGCAGGGGCAGAACCGGGCCGAAAGCCTCCTCGACGACCACCCGGCTGTCTTCCGGGGGATTGTCGATGATGGTCACCGGAATGAAGTAACCCTCGCCTTCGGTAGGCTCGCCGCCCAGCAGGAAGCGGTGCCCTTTCGCCTTACCGTCAGCGAGGAGGTCCTTCAGCTTCTCGTACTGCATCTTGTTCTGGATCGGCCCGAGATCCGATCCTTGCTGCGAGCCGTCTCCCACCTTGACGGTGGACGCGTAATCGACGAGCGCCTTGGAGAGGGGCTCATAGATATCCTCGTGGATGTAGAGGCGTTTCGCCGCGACGCAGAACTGGGCGCTGTTCTGGAAGGCGGCCCAGAACAGCTCCTTGGCGGTCTTCTCGATGTCCACGTCCGGCAGGACGATGGCCGGGTCGTTGCCGCCGAGTTCCAGGGTGATGCGCTTAAGGTTGCCGGAGGCGGAGGCCATGATGCGGCGACCGGTGGCCGTCGAGCCGGTGAAGCTGATCTTGCGCACGTCTGGATGCTCGACAAGCCAGGCCCCGAGGTCGTTGCCGCCGGAGACGACGTTCAGCACGCCCGGCGGGAAGATCTCGGCGGCGAGCTCGGCGAGCCGCAACGTGGTCAGCGGGGTGATCTCCGACGGCTTGAGCACGA
>NZ_DATELG010000407.1:0-4588 GCF_035276905.1 Phenylobacterium sp.
CCCAGGCCTTGGCGGCGGCGAGGGTGACGCCCGGCCCGGCCAGCACCTGGTCGAGCACCGCGTCCAGGCAGGCGCGCGCCGCGGGCTTGGGCGTGCGGATCACCGCCCCCATCAGCGAGCCGACGTCGTAGGTGCGCTGGACCACCGGGACGTTCGCCTGTTTCGCATAGACCTTCACCACCTTGGCGGTGTCGGCGTTGGTCAGGCCCGCATGGTCGCGGTAGTCGCCGGCCAGCAAGAGGCCCGCGGCCAGCGCGTTGTTGGTCTTGTAGCGGCTGGCGGGCTGGCCGATCTTCTCGCGGGCGGCGACGAAGCGGGCGCGCGCGGCCTCGTCGAGGCTGTCCTCGAATGGACGGACGGAGCGCAGCCGCATCAGGTTCCAGGCCGCGCCGATCGAGCCTGCGAAGTGAACCTTCACGTCCTGGAACGGCAGGATCACCTGGCTCGCGCCCTTCAGCCGACGATCGAGCGTGGCGGTGTCCCACGCTGTGCGCTTGGGCGCCAGCGACGGGGCGCCCAGGACGTAGACCGTGCTGGTCCCGTTGGTCACCGACCACCAGGCCGGCCCGCGGTCGCGGCCGACTACCACCAGCTCCTGCAGCAGGACGTCGTCGGGATCGGCGGGCGGGGCCGGGTTCGCCGCGGACGCAGCCTGCTGTTGCTGAGCGGGCGGCGCGCCTTGCGCCACGCCCGCGGCCGGCGCGGCGCCCAGCGCCAGAACCATGGCGAGGAATCCGAGACCTTTTCGCACGCCGGTCACCATACTGGAATCGTCCTATAGTCGTGGGTCCGCCAGGAACTACCCATGCCGATCCGCCGTCTGCCGCCCGAGACCGTCAACCGTATAGCCGCCGGCGAGGTGGTGGAACGGCCGGCCAGCGCCGTCAAGGAGCTGGTGGAGAATGCGCTGGACGCCGGCGCCTCCAAGGTCGAGGTGCAGGCCGACGGCGGCGGCCTGACGCGGATTCTCGTCGCCGACGACGGGTCGGGCCTTGCGGCCGACGAGCTGCCGCTGGCCATCGAGCGCCACGCCACCTCCAAGCTCGCCCCCGACGCGGAGGGCGACTACGACCTTCTGCGCATCGCCACCCTGGGCTTCCGCGGCGAGGCCCTGCCCTCGATCGGCTCGGTGGCCCGCCTGACCATCGCCAGCCGCGCGCGCGGCGCAGGCGAGGCCTACGCCGTCCAGGTCGAGGGCGGGGCTGTGGCGCCCGTCGCGCCCGCGGCTTTCCCGGGGCCGCACGGCGCGCGCGTCGAGGTGCGCGACCTGTTCTACGCCACGCCCGCCCGGCTGAAGTTCATGAAGTCGGACCGCGCCGAGGCGCTGGCCATCACCGAGGAGATCAAGCGCCAGGCCATGGCGCACGAGGCGGTGGGTTTCGCTCTGGACCTCGACGGCCGCCGCACCCTGCGCCTGCCGGCCGAGGCCCGGGGCGCGGAGGGCCGCCTGGCGCGGCTCTCGGCGATCATGGGCCGGGAGTTCTCCGACAACGCGCTGGAGATCGATCAGGAGCGCGAGGGCGTGCGGCTCTCGGGCTTCGCAGGCCTGCCGACCTTCAACCGCGGCAACGCCGCCCACCAGTACCTGTTCGTCAACGGCCGGCCGGTGCGCGACCGGCTGCTGCAAGGCGCCTTGCGGGCCGCCTATGCGGACTTCCTGGCCCGCGACCGCCACCCGCTGGCGGCGCTCTACGTCGAGCTCGACCCGTCGCAGGTCGACGTCAACGTCCATCCGGCAAAGGCCGAGGTGCGGTTCCGCGATCCGGGCCTGGTGCGCGGCCTGATCGTCGGCGGCCTGCGCCATGCGCTGGCCAGCGCCGGCCACCGGGCCTCGACCACGGTGGCGGCCGCGGCGCTGGGCGGCCTGCGCCCCCAATCCTATCCTGGACAAGCCTACGTCCCGCCGCCGTCAGGCGCCGGCTTCTCGGCCTGGAGCTCGGGCGGCTGGACGCCTTCGGCCGCCGCAGCGCAGGCGCTGCCCGGCCTCTCCGAGGTCTCCGCCCGCGCCGAGACGCAGGCCGCGCCGGCCTACGAGCATCGAGGCCTGGCCGAACCGGCCGCGGCGGCGCCGGTGTTCGATTCCGTCGACTTTCCGCTGGGCGCGGCGCGGGCCCAGGTGCACGAGACCTACATCGTCGCCCAGACCCGCGACGGGGTGGTCATCGTAGACCAGCACGCCGCCCACGAGCGGCTGGTCTACGAGCGGATGAAGGCCGAGATGGCCGGCGGCGCCGTCGCCCGCCAGGCGCTGCTGCTGCCCGAGGTGGTCGAGCTCGATCCGGCCGACGCCGAGCGGGTGGCCGCGCGGGCCGAGGAGCTGGCCCAGCTCGGCCTGCTGATCGAGCCCTTCGGCCCGGGCGCGGTGCTGGTGCGGGAGACGCCGGCCCTGCTCGGCGAGACCGACGTCGCGGGCCTAGTGCGGGACATCGCCGACGACCTCGCCGAAGCCGGTCAGGCGTTGGCGCTGAAGGAGCGGCTGGAGGAGGTCTGCGGGACCATGGCCTGCCACGGCTCGGTGCGCTCGGGCCGGCGGCTGACGGCGCCGGAGATGAACGCCCTGCTGCGCCAGATGGAGGCGACGCCCCACTCCGGCCAATGCAACCACGGCCGGCCGACCTATGTGGAGCTGAAGCTGGCCGACATCGAGCGGCTGTTCGGCCGGCGCTGAACAGCCGCTCCACAAGGGGAAGGGATTCACCCCATCGACAGCAGCGCCGCCGCCAGGGCCACGCCGACGCAAATGGTGGTGAAGATGGCGACGAGGGCCAGCACGACCGTCGCGAGCGCCAGCCGGTTCGCGGCCCTGCGCAGCGCCGCGCCGGCCGGGGCGGTTTCGATCGCAGTCTTCATGGGGTGACCTCCGCACACGGGCGAAGGTTCAGCCTGCACGCGGCTCGCGGCGCGAGAACGGCCGGCATGTATCGGAAATGCTTCGAGTTCCTACGCCGCGCAAACTTCCGGCGAGCCCTGCATCTCCAGCACCGCGCTCATCGCCGCCAGCAGGCGCTCGGGCTTCAGCGGCTTTTCAACGACGCCATTCATGCCGCTGGACCGGTAGAAGGCCGCGTCGGTCGGGTCGGCGTTGGCGGTGACGGCGACGATCGGCACCTGGCTCCAGGGGCCGGCGCCGGAGCGGATGCGCCGCGTCGCCTCGATGCCGTCCATGCCCGGCATCTTGATGTCCATCAGGACCACGTCGAAGCGGCCGGTGGACGCCGCCTCGATCGCCTCCACGCCGTCGCCGACGGCCTCGCTGGTGCAGCCGAACATCTCGCAGAGCGTGCTGGCGACCAGCCGGTTGGTGGCGTTGTCGTCGACGATCAGCACGTGCAGCGCCCCGCCGCCGGTCTCCGCCGGAGCCGCGGCGACCTCGGCCGCGCCGGGCGCCGGGACGTGGTAGAGCGGGGCCTCGAAGACGAAGAGCGCGCCGCCGCCGGGATTCTCGCGCGCGCAGACGGTCCCGTTCATCCGCTCGACGATCTGGCGGCAGACGGCCAGGCCGAGCCCCGCGCCGCCCAGCCGCACGCCGGCGTCGGTCTGCTGGAAGGGCGCGAAGATCTCCTCGCGCCGCTCGGCCGGGATGCCCGGTCCGGTGTCGGCGACCTCGCCGACCAGCCGGGCGCACTCGCCCTCGAGCGCCGCGCGCAGCCGCACCTGGACCCCTCCGGTCTCGGTGAACTTCAGGGCGTTGCCGACCAGGTTGTTCAGCACCTGGCGCAGACGGTCGCGGTCGGCCAGCAGCCACAGCTCCTTGGGCCCCTCGTAGGTGGCGCTGAAGCCGATGCCCTTCAACTCGGCCTGGGCTGACCAGAGGGCGATGACGTCGTCGAGCAGGGCGGAGGCCTCCAGCGGCTCCTCCTGCAGCTCGAGCCCGGAGGCCTCGGCCCGGGACAGGTCCAGCGCGTCGTTCAGCAGCCGCAGCAGGGTGCGGCCGGATTCCAGGATGGTGTCGATGAAGGGGCCAAGGTCGCTCTGCTGGGACTTGCGCTTGACGATCTCGGCGACCCCCAGCACCCCGTTCAGCGGCGTGCGGATCTCATGGCTCATCACCGCCAGGAACCGGCCCTTGGCGGCCAGCGCCTCCTGCGCCTCGTTGGCCAGGCGGCGCATCTCGCCGGCGTAGTTGGCGGTGGCCGCGGCGGTGGCCTGCAGCAGCGCGAGCGCCGTGCCGATCCCGGCGTAGCGGCCGCCGCAGGTGATGATGAAGCCCTGCAGCAGCTCCGAGGGGCGCTCCTCCAGCACCCGGCCGCAGAACTCCTCGACCGTCATGTCGCCGTCGGCGATCACCGGATCGGTCTGCATCCAGAAGGAGACCGGGCGCCCGGACCAGAGGGCGTAGCCGTATTGCCCGGCCATCCGCACGAGGAATGCGTTGCGCTCGATCATGCCGATCGGCCGGCCGGCCTCGTCGACGACCGCGATCGCCAGGGTGTCGGGCTCGTCCTGGAACCGCTTATAGATCTCGCGCCCGGCGACGTCGGCGGTCACCGGTTCAGCATAGGGCGCGATATCGAGAAGAAGCGTCATCCCGCACTCCAACAAGACGTGCAGGACTTGCCGTATGTTAAGCTAACGCGCCGTTATCCGC
>NZ_DATELG010000408.1:0-2163 GCF_035276905.1 Phenylobacterium sp.
TGAACGAAGACCCGCTGATCCATGGGATCCTGGTCCAGCTGCCGCTGCCCGGGCGCCTGGACGAGAAGGCGGTGATCGCCGCCATCAATCCCGACAAGGACGTGGACGGCCTGCACGTCGTGAACGCCGGCCGCCTGGTGGCCGGTCTGCCGGCGCTGGTCCCCTGTACGCCGCGCGGCTGCATCATCCTGTTGCAGGCGACCCTGGGTGACCTGACCGGAAAACGCGCCGTGGTGGTGGGGCGCTCGCTGCTGGTGGGCAAGCCGATCGCGCAATTGCTGCTGGCCGAGGACTGCACGGTCACCATGGCCCACTCACGCACGAAGGATCTGCCGGCGGTCTGTCGGGAGGCCGATATCCTCGTCGCCGCAGTCGGCCGGCCGCGGATGATCCGGGGCGACTGGATCAAGCCGGGGGCCTGCGTGATCGACGTGGGCATCAACCGGGTGCCGTTCGACGATCCGGCCAAGGCGGCGGAGGGACGGACCAAGCTGGTGGGCGACGTCCACTACAAGGAGGCGCTGCAGGTCGCGGGCGCGATCACGCCCGTGCCTGGCGGCGTCGGCCTGATGACAGTCGCCGTGCTGCTGCAGAACACCGTGACCGCCGCCAAGCGGCAGGCGGGCCTGGAAGGTTAGAGCGGGATCCATCGAGATTGAATCTGGGGATTCCGGTGTTGGCCGGATCATGATTCAAGATCTGGGCTGGGCGGGAGGCCAGTCTGGATGGTTCGGGCCTATTCGAGCGATCTTCGGGATCGGGTGGTTTCGGCGGTGATGTCGGGGGCCACGGTGCGGTCGGTGGCGTCGCGTTTTGGGGTGAGCGTGGCCTCGGTTGTGAAATGGTCGCAGCGGTATCGGACGACGGGCAGCGCAGCGGCCAAGCCTTATGTCGGCAGCAGACCCCATGTGCTGGTCGGCGAGCGCGAGTGGCTGCTGGCGCGGATCGCCGAGAAGCCGGACCTAACGCTGCGGGCGATCCAGGCGGAGCTGGCCGAGCGGGGGGTCAAGGCGAGCTACCACGCGGTGTGGGCCTTCTTCGCCCGTGAGGGCATGAGCTTCAAAAAAAAGCCTGTTCGGGTCCGAACAGGACCGGCCGGACGTGGCCTGGAAGCGGGATCGCTGGAGACGGCATCAGGCCAAGTTTGATCCCCGCCGGCTGGTCTTCGTCGACGAGACCTGGGCCAAGACCAACATGACCCGCACCCACGGCCGCTGCGCCCGCGGCCAGCGCCTGGTCGACAAGGTCCCGCACGGCCACTGGAAGACCCTGACCTTCCTGGCCGCGCTGCGCCACGACCGGATCGACGCGCCCTTCGTCCTCGACGGGCCGATCAACGGCGACTACTTCCGCGCCTGGGTCGAGCAATGCCTCGTCCCGACGCTCGCGCCCGGTGACGTGGTGATCCTGGACAACCTCGGCAGCCACAAGGGCAAGGCTGTCCGCCGGGCGCTGCGAAAGGCCAAGGCCCACCTCATCTTCCTGCCGCCCTACAGCCCGGACCTGAACCCCATCGAGCAGGTCTTCGCCAAGCTGAAGACCCTCCTGCGCAAGGCCGCAGAACGCACCGTCGAAGCCACCTGGCGCCGCATCGGCCAGCTTCTCGACCACTTCACCCCCGCCGAGTGCGCCAACTACCTCGCCAACTCCGGATATGCTTCAGTATGATGGGATCAAGCTCTAGGCCCGCGACAGCCGCGGCGCGCCCTGTCGACGCGCCCTCCCGGCGGCCAGCACTTCGGCGACCAGGCGCGCGTAGGCCTCGTTGGTCAGGCTGAGGTCGTAGGCGAGGGCGCGGTCGCCCGGCCGCACCGGCGCGACCGCCTGGGCCAGCAGGGCTTTGGCGAGGGCGTCGGGATCGTGGCCGTCGAACAGCAGGCCGTAGCGGCCCTCGTCCAGCACCTGGGCGGCGTCGCCCGCCAGTCGCGAAGCCACCACCGGGGTTCCCGCCGCCAGCGCCTCAAGCAGGGCGAGCGACGAGGTCTCCCAGCGCGACGGCAAGGCGAAGACCGCCGCCCGCTTCAGCCAGGCGAAGACGTTGCCGGTCTCGCCGGCCAGCAGGAAGTCGTCGCCCAAGCCGGCGTCACGGGCCAGGCCCGCCAGCCGCGCCTGTTCGCCCGCCGCCCCGCCGCCGATGATCGCCAGTCTCAGGCGCCGCGATGC
>NZ_DATELG010000409.1:0-3482 GCF_035276905.1 Phenylobacterium sp.
AGGATCGGGATGCCCGCGTCCTCCAGCGGCTTGGCCAGCTTCAGGGGCGTCTGGCCGCCGAACTGCACGATCACGCCGATCAGCTCGCCGCGGGCCCGCTCGGTCTCGATCAGCTCCAGGACGTCCTCGGCCGTCAGCAGCTCGAAGTAGAGTCGGTCCGACGTGTCGTAGTCGGTGGAAACCGTCTCGGGGTTGCAGTTCACCATGATCGACTCGACGCCGATCTCGTCGAGCGCGAAGGCCGCGTGGCAGCAGCAGTAGTCGAACTCGATGCCCTGGCCGATCCGGTTCGGCCCGCCGCCGAGGATGATCGCCTTCTTCGCGTCCGACGGCTCGCTCTCGCAGTCGGGCTTCTGGCCGAGCGCGCCGGTCTCGTAGGTCGAATACATGTACGGCGTCTCGGCGCGGAACTCGCCGGCGCAGGTGTCGATGCGCTTGAAGACCGGCCGCACGCCCAGGGCGCGGCGCTGCTCGCGCACCTCGGCCTCGGTGGTGTGGGTCAGCTTCGCCAGCCGCGCGTCGGAGAAGCCCAGCGCCTTCAGCCGGCGGAACTCGGCGGCCGAGGCGGGCAGGCCCTCGGCGGCGATGCGGCGCTCTTCGGCGATCAGTTGCTCGATCTGGCGCAGGAACCAGGGCTCGTAGGCGCAGGCGGCGCGGATCTCGTCGCAGGTCAGGCCTGAGCGGAAGGCCTGGGCGATCACCCGCAGCCGGTCGGGCGTGGGCTGGGTCAGCGCGCGCAGGATCGCGCCGTGGCCGTTCTCCGGATCCTCGGCGCCTTCGATGGCGATCTCGTCGAGGCCGGTCAGGCCCGTCTCCAGCCCGCGCAGCGCCTTCTGCAGGCTCTCGGCGAAGGTGCGGCCGATGGCCATGACCTCGCCCACCGACTTCATCGAGGTGGTCAGCAGCGGCTCCGAGCCCGGGTACTTCTCGAAGGCGAAGCGCGGAATCTTGGTGACGACATAGTCGATGCTGGGTTCGAACGAGGCCGGCGTGGCGCCGGTGATGTCGTTCATCAGCTCGTCGAGGGTGTAGCCGACCGCCAGCCGCGCGGCGACCTTGGCGATCGGAAAGCCCGTGGCCTTCGACGCCAGCGCCGAGGAGCGGCTCACCCGCGGGTTCATCTCGATCACCACCATGCGCCCGTCGGCCGGATTGACCGCGAACTGCACGTTGGAGCCGCCGGTCTCGACGCCGATCTCGCGCAGCACGGCGATCGAGGCCGCGCGCATGCGCTGGTATTCCTTGTCGGTCAGCGTCAGCGCCGGGGCGACGGTGATGGAATCGCCGGTGTGCACGCCCATCGGATCGATATTCTCGATGGAGCAGATGATGATGCAGTTGTCCGCCTTGTCGCGGACGACCTCCATCTCGTACTCCTTCCAGCCCAGCACGCTTTCCTCGATGAGGACCTCGGTGGTGGGGGAGAGGTCGAGGCCGCGCTCGACGATCTCGCGGAACTCCTCGACGTTGTAGGCGATGCCGCCGCCGGTGCCGGCCAGCGTGAACGACGGGCGGATGATCGCCGGCAGGCCGACCATCTCCAGGCCGGCAAGGCCCTCTTCGAGCGTGTGGGCCACATGGCTCTTCGGGCTCTCCAGCCCGATCGCGTCCATGGCGTCGCGGAACTTCTGGCGGTCCTCGGCCTTGTCGATGACGTCCGCGCGCGCGCCGATCATCTCGACGCCGTACGTCTCGAGCACGCCCATCCGCTCCAGCGCCAGCGCAGTGTTGAGCGCGGTCTGGCCGCCCATGGTCGGCAGAAGCGCGTCCGGCCGCTCCTTGGCGATGATCTTCTCGACCATCTCCGGCGTGATCGGCTCGATGTAGGTGGCGTCGGCGACGTTCGGATCGGTCATGATCGTCGCCGGGTTCGAGTTGACCAGGACGATCCGGTAGCCCTCGGCGCGCAGCGCCTTGCAGGCCTGGACGCCGGAGTAGTCGAACTCGCACGCCTGACCGATGACGATCGGGCCGGCGCCGATGATCAGGATCGAGGAGATGTCGGTGCGTTTGGGCATATCGTCTCGCGCGCAAGGGCGGCCGCGCATTCACGCGCCCGACACCGTTCAGCCATGCAGGTTAAGCCGCCGACTTAGTGCCTCGCTCGCGTGCGCGCAAGGACTCTTCCCTCGCGTCATGGGGAGGGACAGGCCGGCGCAGCCGGGCAGGGTGGGGACGTGAGGCGCAAAAGCGCCCAGCTCTCAGCTTGATCGCGACTTCCCCACCCTGCGCGCCTGACGGCGCGCTGTCCCTGCCCATGAAGGGAGGGGAAATGTATTTCGAAGTCATTTCAAAATAACTCGCCCGTATATTTGGAATTTCTACAAGTCAATAAAGTCCAATGGAGTTCTGAATTCAGGTCAGTTTCCTAAATGTGCAGCTTGAAAAGGCGGGCCTGGACGCGGCGAATTCGATGGCGGGGAGGGGTGGTGCACTGCACGCCGCCCGCGCGGCGATCAAAAAAAGCTTGGGGCTGCGGCAACCAAAACTTCGCTCAGTCATATCCCTACCCAAGCGGCGCAAGCGGACGGAGCTCGCCGCGGGATGGAGGCCTCCCCGTGAGTCTGATCGAGAAAATTCCGCTGTTGACTGATGACGAGGTGATCAACCTGCTGGAGAACGCCCGCAGGCTCCAGACCGAAGGGGACGAGAAGAAACAGGCGCAGGCGGCTGAATTGATCGGTCCGCTGGAAGAGGCCGCCGCCGAGCGCCGCGCCGCGCGGATGGCCGCCACCCAGGCCAAGCGCGCGGCCCGCCGGCCGAAGAAGCGCGCGGCCTAAGAGCGTCGACCTCAGCGGGTCACGACGCGGCCGGGACGTTCCGGCCGCTTTTTGTTTCGCGCAGGGCCCTTGTCCCGGCAGCTCGCCCGGCGCAGCTTCGCGCAGGAACCGACATGGGCTTTCGCGAAGCTTGGCCGCCGCCTCACCCGATACGCTCGCCGCGCTGATGCCGCGGATCGCCCAGGGCGACCGTGCGGCCCTTCGCGCGCTCTACGAGGCGACGTCCGCGAAGCTTTTCGCCGTCTGCCTGCGTATCCTCTCGGATCGCGAGGAGTCCGAGGACGTGCTGCAGGACGTCTATGTCACCATCTGGCGCAGGGCCGACCGGTTCGACCCGACGCGCGCCAGCGTGGCGGCCTGGATCTCCACCATCGCCCGCAACCGCGCCATCGATCGGCTGCGCGCCCGCGGGCCGCTGGCCCGCTCCGAGCCGGTCGAGGATCTCAAGATCGCCGACGACCAGCCGGGCGCGGATGCGAGGCTCGCGCTCGCCGACGAGGCCGCACGACTGGAGGCCTGCCTCGCCGAACTCGACGAGCGCACCCGCGCGGTGATCCGCACCGCCTTCTTCGAGGGCGTGACCTACGAGGCCCTGGCCCGGCGGATGGACACGCCGCTGGGCACGGTGAAGAGCTGGATCCGCCGGGGCCTGGCGCGGCTGAGGGGGTGCCTCGAGCGATGAGCGAGCGCCCCGACCTCTCC
>NZ_DATELG010000410.1:0-4036 GCF_035276905.1 Phenylobacterium sp.
CTAGAGCATTCGGCGGTTCGAATGAACCGACGAATGCTCATAAGCCTTTGAAGTTAGACCAGTCGCGACACCAAACCGGCGTCCACTTCGGCTGCGAATGGTTTAGGTCGTCATCAAAAGGTGTAGCCGATGCGCCCCCCGAAGGTCCTCGGCTTGCCGAAGGACTCGATGTTGCCGCCGAAGAGCGCCGTGCTGTCGAAACCAATCACGCCGTAACGCTTGTCGAGCAGGTTCTCGGCGTAAACGCCGAGCCGCAGCCCGGTCGGGCCCTGCGACCAGTTGGCGTTTAGATTGAGGAGGGTTCGGCCCGAGAACCAGTCCGAATTGAAGTTGCGCAGATTGTGATAGAAGCCCGAGGCGTAGTTCGCCTGGGCGTCAAAGGTCACCCGGCCGCCGTAGATTTCGGTGGGGGCGACGTACGTCAGGTCCGCATTGACCTGGACGCGCGGTGCATAGGTCGGGCGCACGGTGCGCTCGACGCCCGGCGCGACCTCGAAATTCTTGATCTCGGCGTGGGTGTAGGAGCCGGCCAGCGTCATTCGCAGATCGTCCGTGAGCTGCGCGCCGATCTCGCCCTCCAGGCCGTAGACTTTCGAATTGACGTTCTGGACGAAGCCGGAGGCGTTCTCGAACAGGAAAGCCTGATAATCCCGATAGTCGTAGTAGAAGGCCGATCCGTTCACCGAGAACCGGGACGTACCGTACTTGAAGCCGCCCTCGTAGTTGATGAGCGTCTCGGGCCCATAGGCCATCTGGCTGGGCGACAGCGGCGGGCTGCCGTCCGGGGCTGGAGCGTTGTAGCTGCCCCCCTTCACGCTGCGGTTGACGCCCGCGTAGATCAGCAAATGCTCCTGCGGCCGGTATTCGAGCTGCGCCTTGCCCGCCCAAAGCGTCTTGGTGCGCTTGTTGGCGTAGGGCGGGGCCAGCGGGAACAACGCCACCTGGTCGTCGACGGCGTAGTCATCCGTATTCAGCGCGGCGAACGAGCTGAACGTATAGTCCTGATGCTCCCGGATCAGGCGGCCGCCCAGAATGATCGTCCACTTCGGCGCGAAGTCGTATTCGACCTGGCCAAAGAGCGACCCCGACTGGGTCTTGAGACGCAACACGTCCACGCCGTCGACGCCGGTGGCCGCGAGCCCGAAGAGCATCGAGTAGAGCGAACCCTTCGGACCCAGAAGGCCCTGGGTCGTGTGCGCATCTATGTCGAGGTAATAGACGCCGGCCTGCCAGCGAAGGTCCGCGCTCTTGCCGGAGAGCCGCACTTCTTGCGAGACGGCCCGGGTGTCGGCCTTGGTCCCGAACAGGAAGAGGTTGTTGGGGCTTCCGTCCCCGTCCATCAGGAACTGCTTCTTGAACCGCTGATAACCGGTGATCGAGGTCAGTTGCGCGCCGCCCAGGTCATAGTCGAGGTGGATTGCGCCCATCGCGCCCTGAGCCACGTTGAGCCGCCGCAGCGCGTAGTCGGACGAGAGCTCCACGTGATCCGGATCGAGCGGCACGTAGCCGAACCAGGTCGCCCCCGGAACCCGCTGGCCGCTCGGCGAGCCGATCCCGGCAAAGGGGATGACCCCGAAGTTGGTGTAATTTCCACCATCCGGACCGATACCCAGCCGGGTCTCCGTCGGGCTGACGCGGTCCGACTGAATCAAGCGGCCTTGGGCGTCGAACGTCCCAATCGTGCCGGCGACGGTGTAGGGCGCCGTCGAGAGATCCTGTTCGGCCGCCTGTCCCGTCAGACGGATGCGGAGCCGGTCCGTGGGCTCCCATTTGATCTGCAGGCGGCCGGCATAGGTGCTGTTCCCGCCCTCGTCCTGACAGCAGGGCGAAGGCCCGGCCGGGCCGAAGTTGAGGGCCGATCCAGGCGCGACGCCGGCCGGGTAGCGATTCTTCCAGTAGTTGTCGATGTGCCCGTAGTAGCCGGAAAGCCGCACCGCCGCGTTTTCGCCCAGCGGCAGATTGACCGCGCCCTCGACCTTCGCCTCATTGAAGCGGCCGTAGTTCGCATCCAGATAGCCGCCGTAGCGATGCAGCTCCGGCTCGACGACGAGCGTATTGACCAGGCCGCCGGTGGCATTGCGGCCGAAGAGCGTCCCCTGCGGGCCCTTCAGGATCTCGACGCGGGCCACATCGAACAGCGCCATGGTCTGGCCCTGCGGCGCAGTCATGTAGATGTCGTCCACATAGACCGCGACAGGCGCTTCGATGGCGTCGTTGAAATCCGACTGGGTGACGCCGCGGATCGTGAACTGCTGGCTCTGGCCGGCCAGGCTGCCGGAGGCGTAGATGCCGGGCGTCAGCTGAAGCAGGTCCGTGCTGCTCGACAGTCCCTTGTCGCGCAGCTGCACGCCGGAGATCGCCGCGACGGAGATGCCCACGTCCTGCAGCTTCTGTTCCCGCCGGTTCGCGGTCACCACGATCTCGCCGAGGGTGGTTCCATTGGCTGATGCTGGGCTCGTCTGAGCCGACGCCGTCGAGCCAGTTGCCAGGATGACGACGGACACCGTCGCCAGTAGCGCGCTTCGCAGCACGATCGCCTCCCCAATATTTTCGTTCTGCGACAAAACATGCGCCACAAGGTCCGCGTGCTCAAGCTCCTTTTTCGTAATTTAATCGTTTTTTGCGCGCTAAACCATTTTTACCTGGAAGCGCCAAGGCGCTTCTTGACGGATAGGCCTGCACAATTTTCGAAAATGCTGTCGATCGGGAGCGCCTGGGCCGCCTCCGGGTCGCCGAGACCGAACGCCGCCGAGCGGCCGCCGCGCGCAAATGGCGTCACGTCCGCCTCCACTAGCGGCGGCGCGACTGGGAAATGGGCGCCACAGCCCTGCGCAGCAGGCAGAATGCCGCGTTTGAGCGCACGCAATAAAAAAGAACGACCGGTCAAACAAATATTGCCGTTCTGCAGCGACCGTGACTATAGTCGGCGAACTGACCGTCCGGATCGGTCGAGACCTCGGGGCGCAGGCGCGGAATGCGCCGGGCCGCCCCCCGGCATTTCATGCGCGGCTTGAGCGCTCGACGGACGGCGGCGAAGCGGAAATGATCAAGGGGAGGGATTGCACATGAACAGATCTGTTGCGTGGCTGATGTGCACGGCCGCGACGACCTGCGGGCTGGGCGCGTCGGCTGCTGCGGCCGCAGAGCCGCCCAATCAGATCCAGGAGATCGTCGTCACCGCCCAGAAGCGCGCTCAGAACCTGCAAGATGTCGGCGTCGCCGTCTCCGCCATCGGCAAGACCGGCCTCGCCGCGCTCGGGCGTCAGGATGTCACCGCCCTGGCCAACCAGGCCCCAAGCCTGCAGGTCAACCAATATTCGCCGACCATCACCGTCTTCAACATCCGCGGCGTGTCCCAGAACGACTTCGCCGACTCGCAGGAGGCGCCGGTCGCCTTCTACAGCGACGAAGTCTACATCAGCTCGCTGGGCGCGATCAGCGGAACGACCTACGACCTGGAGCGGATCGAAGTCCTGCGCGGGCCGCAGGGCACGCTGTTCGGCCGCAACGCGACCGGCGGCCTGACCCACATCCTCACCGCCGCGCCGACCCGGAATTTCGAAGGCTTCCTGACGGCCACGGCGCAAAGCCACGACCAGTACACGACGGAAGGCGCGGTCAGCGGGCCGCTGACGGACACGCTGCGCGGCCGGATCTCCTTCACCACCAACACCGGCGGCGGCTACATCAAGAACCTGGCCGGCCCTCGCCTCGGCTCGGCCGACTTCTACGCCGGACGCGTCCAGCTCGCCGGCGACGTCGGCGACAGCGGATCGTTCAAGCTCAAGCTGGAAGGCCTGCGAAACAACCACGACCGCCAAGGCGGTATTTACACGCACGGATCGAGCTTCCCCAATGAGCTGGGGCTCGGAACCTTCGTCGGGCCGAACGAAAACCCGTGGGGGACTTGCCCCGGTTGCGACGCTTTCGGCTATCGCTCGCCAAGCAAAAATCCCTTCATCGGCGCCTACAACGGTCCCAACTACTTCGACCGCGGCTACTGGAGCGCCACGGCGCATTACGACCAGGACTTCGG
>NZ_DATELG010000411.1:0-2483 GCF_035276905.1 Phenylobacterium sp.
TTCATCAGTTCTCCGCCGGGTAATCGACAGCGCGCAGCCGAGCTTCAGCGATCTGCGGACCGGTCCGCTTGAGGGCGCGCTCGAGGATGCCGACGCGCCACTCGCGGACGGCCGCCGTCACCGAGTCCGGGGACTCGGTGACGACGAGCTTGGTCCCCGTCGTCAGGGTGACGACGGTGTCCGGAGTCGACTCGACCGTGAGGACGAGGTCGGGGTTCAGGTCGAACTCGTGTTCAGACCCGCCGAGTCGGTGCAGCCGGATCATCGCTTCAGGTTGACCAGGTTCTGCAGCATTTCGTCTGCGGTCGAGATCACCCGCGAGTTGGCTTCGAAGCCGCGCTGCGCGGAGATCATGTTGGTGAATTCGGTGGCGAGTTCGACGTTCGACATCTCCAGCGTGCCGCTGATCGTCAAACCGAAGCCGCCGCCGGGGGTGCCGTCCTGGGCTTTGCCGGAGGCGGCGCTTTCGATCCAGTTGCTGCCCGAGGTGCGGACCAGGCCCGCTTCGTTGGCGAACTTGGCGATCGAGACGTAGCCGGCGGTTTTCCGTTCGCCGCCGCCTTCCGGCACGTAGCTGACCGAGCCGTCCTGGCCGATCGCCACGTCGGTCGCGCCTTTCGGCACCTGGATGTAGGTGTTCGGGGCACCGGCGCCGGTTTCGGTGCGGCCCATCACGTACTCGCCCTCCTGGGTCGTCAGGAAGCCTTCGTCGTTGAAGGTGAAGTCGCCCGCGCGGGTGTATTCGACCGCGCCCGGCAGCGCCGGCGGCGCCCCCTTGGCGACGATGAACATGCCTTCGCCCTGGATCGCCAGGTCGGTGGTTTCGCCGGTCGACTGCAGCGAGCCGCCGCCCATCAGGTTGTCGATCGAGGCCAGCTGGACGCCGAGCCCGACCTGCGCCGCGTTGCGGCCGGCCTGCCCGTTGCCCGGCGCGGTCGCGCCGATCACGGTCTGGGACAGGGAGTCGGCGAAGCTGACCCGGCTGCCCTTGTAGCCGACGGTGTTGACGTTGGCGATGTTGTTCGCCGTCACGTCCAACAACGTCTGGTGGTTCTTGAGGCCGCTCACGGCGGCGTACATCGCTCGCATCATGGTCTTGGGGTGTCCTTTCGCTCCGCGGCCTCCTCGGTGAGGTCCGGCCATGGGTAGGTGTGGAGGCCGCTCGCGTTCATGCGAGGACGGCGGTGTCGATGTTGGTGAAGACCTGCTCCTTCATCTGCGCCTGGTCGACCGCGGTGATCACGGTCTTGGTCTGCGGCGCGACCACGAAGGCGGTGGAGTCGAGCAGCACGACGGCGGCGCGCGAGCCCTTCGTGGCGGCGAGTTCGATCGCCTTTTCGAGCCGTGCGACCGTTGCCGGGTCGCCGCCGATGCCGCGCCGCTGCACCCGCTCGGCGGCGTGCTTGGAGAACTGCACGCCCTGGGTGCCGGGGGCGCCGTCCGCGCCTTTGCTGCGCTGGAGTTCGTCGTTGAACGTCGGCGCGCCAGGGGCGGCCGGTCGCTGCGCAGGGCGGGGCGCCGGCGTGTAGCCGGTCGATCCCGCGCCGCCGATGCCGCCGACGCCGCTCATGAGACCTTCGTCACCGCGCCGGCGGGGATGCCCGATTGGCCGCCGATGGTCAGGGTGAAGCCGCCTTCGCCGAAGTCGACCGATTCGACTTTCCCTTCGGCGGTGGTTTCGCCTTCTTTGACGTAGGTGACCTGGTGGCCGACCAGCGACAGCGACTGGTTGATCGCCAGCATCTGGTTCTGTTCTTCGTTGGCGACCGCCAGGTTGGTGACCTGCTCGAGGGTCGAGAAGGCGGCCATCTGGCTCATGAATTCCTGGCTGCCGACGGGGCTCATCGGGTCCTGGTTTTTGAGCTGGGCGACCAGCAGCTGCAGGAACTGGTCCTTGTTCAGCCCGTTGGCTTCCGCCTGTTCCTTGAC
Organism: Phenylobacterium sp.; assembly: GCF_035276905.1. Lineage (GTDB taxonomy): Bacteria > Pseudomonadota > Alphaproteobacteria > Caulobacterales > Caulobacteraceae > Phenylobacterium. The sequence continues at coordinate 1,930 of NZ_DATELG010000411.1, forward strand.
TTTGGCGGCTTCGCCGCCGGCCTTGGTGGCCCCGACTCCGTCGACTGCGCTGCTCATCTCATGCTCCTTTCGTCAGGCGAGGACGTCGACGAGGACGCCGCCCCCAAGGTCGATGGTGCGGGCCTTCTCCGCCGCAGCGGCCGGCTCGGCCGCGGTGTCGCCGCGTCGCGTGCCGGTCGGTGCCGCGGCTTCTCCTTCACGGCCGCCGTTGGCGGCGCCCGCCGAATCGCCGCCGACCGAGATCTGCAGCGAGGTCAGTTCCAGCCCCTGCGCCGCGAGCCGCCGTTGCAGTTCGGCGGCGCTGCTCTGGAGCAGGTGCGCCGCGTGCGGCGTCTCGGCGACGACGGTCGCGGTGAGCCCGGCGCTGCCCTCGCGGAGAAAGACTTCGATGCCGCCGAGCTCGGCGGGCCGCAGCGTCACCCGCGCCCGCGTGAAGCCCGTTTCGCTCGCCATCCGCAGCGTCGCCTCGAGCGCGTTCGCGGGCTTCGGCGCGGCCGGGAGCGGCGAGGAGAAGGCGACGTTCGCCGCGGCCGAGGATGGGGTGGGGGCGGCGA
>NZ_DATELG010000412.1:0-3120 GCF_035276905.1 Phenylobacterium sp.
CGCCTGACGGCAGGGTCGCCGTGGCGGAGTTGACGGTCAAGGGTGAGGCGTCTTCCGAGGCCTTGTTGCCGGTCGCCGGCGCGGGCAGGCGGAAACCCAACGCCACCACCAGCGCGCCGATGGCCAGGGCGACCTCGCCACCGCCAAACACATAGACCAGCGCCGTGACGCTTCGCGCGGTCTGTGGATCCAGCGTGCCGGCACGCTGTTGCTCACGCAGCTGGTCCAACCAGGGCTGCAGCAGGTGCAACTCGGCGACGATCAACAGCCAAGTCACCATCGTAACCAGAGCCGCCGCGGCGAGCGCCCGCAGCCAGCCGACGAACAGGCCGCGCGTGACCGGCATCACAAACAAGCTAATGAAGATCGGTCCGGCCGCCGTCAGCACGCCGATGACGATGGTCGTCGCGGCCAGCACGCCGGCCGTGCTGAGGAACAGCACGCCCGACGCTGTCGACAGGGAATCCGCCGCCGCCGCCGCGGGGCTGGAATAGGTCGTCGCATTGCCCGCGCTCTTGCCAAAGGCGACTTCCACCGACGTCAGCTGGTCATAAACGTCCTGCAGCCCTCTGACGGGATCGCCGCCGATGCCCTCGGCGCCCCGGAAGGGCTCTGCGATCGCCGCGGCCAGTTCTCCCGGCGCATCGGCCGCCACATTGAAGACAAGGGTCTGGAACGTCGGCCAACTGGTGACGAGCGCCAGCACCGCACCGATCTTTAGCGCCATACCCGACACGCTCGAAAGGCGCACGCCACGGCTGGCCACCAGCATACGGTACCCGGTCACGGCGACGTAGATCGTCAGGATTGCGGTGAGCGCTTGCTGGAAGACGCTCGATCCGGAGGTCAACGCCCCATATCCAGCGGCCGCGAGGCTGCGGGTCTCGCAGTCCACGCCGCCGAGGACGCCCTCGATGACGCCCTGGGCTGCCAGATTGGCGCAGTCGGCGATCATGCTGCGCTGCGCCCTTGCTGCATGAAGTAGGGCAGCCATGCGGAGGTGTCATCGCCCAGTTCCTCGCGCAGCTGATCCAGGCGACGCACGGCGCGCTCGGTCCCAGCCAGGACCGACAGCTGGCCCGTCAGCCCCGTCAGGTCGAGGCGAGCCACCACGCTATGGTCGCCCTGCTTCACCAGGAAGCAGCGCGAGGTGTCGGGCAAGGTCCTCACGAGTTCGTACTCATGCTCGCTCAGCCCGAAGCCCTCGACGTAGTCGCGCTCGCGGGCGCGGCTGTTCGGGAAGAAGATCTGAGTGGCCGCCTGCTCGATGATCGCCGAGGCGATCCGGCTGTCCAGGGCGTCGCTGGCGCTCTGGGTGCAGAAGCCGATGACGCCATTGCGCTTACGGATCGTCTTCTCCCAGTCCTTGAGGCGGCGCACGAACACCGGATCGTCCAGCGCCTTCCAGCCCTCGTCGACCACGATGATCGCCGGCGTGCCGTCGAGCCGCTGCTCGAGCCGGTGGAAGAGATACATCATGGCCGGCGTGCGAACCACGGGCGCGTCCAGCAGCCGCGTCATGTCGAAACCGAGGATCCGCGCGTCGTCCTCGAGCCGGTCGGCGGCGTTGTCGAACAGCCAGGCGTGCTCGCCGCCCTCGCACCAGGCGCCGAGCCGGGCCGCCAGGTCCCCTGCCCTGGGGCGCCGCGCGCCGCGGAACATTTCGCGCAGGAAGCGCAGCCGCCGATAGGCCGGGACCTGGGCGAAGTTGGCGTCGACCGCCTCGGCGATCAGCGTGCGGTCTTCGGCGTCGAGCGTCGCGCCATCGACGGTGAGCAACTGGGCCAGCCACTCGATCAGGAAAGCGCGATTGGCGGGCGTGTCGGCAAGAGCGAGCGGGTTCAGCCCCGTCGGCTCGCCGGGAGCCAACACGTCGTAACGACCGCCGACGGCCCGGATGAAGGGCTCTGCGCCGCGATCCTTGTCGAAGTAGGCGATCCGCGGCTTTAGGCGTTCGGCCTGGGCCAGCAGGAAGGTGAGTAGCACGGTCTTGCCCGACCCGGAGGGGCCGATCACCGTGAAGTTGCCGAGGTCGCTGTTGTGGAAGTTGAAGTAGTAGGGCCCGAAAGCGGTCGTCTCCAGCACCGCGATCGCCTGACCCCAATGGTTGTCCACGCTCTGGCCGACCGGATGGTTGTGGAAGCTCGCCAGGCTAGCGTAATTCGCGACCGAGATCAGCGCCTTGCGCGCGATGTAACTGAAATTGCCAGGGAACTGGCTCCAGAAGCCCGGCTCCAGGTTGACGTCCTCGCGCACCGCGATGGCGCCGACCTCGGCGAGCGCCGACTGCACGTCGGCGACGTTGGCGTCGAGGCCTTCAAGGCTGTCGCTCTTGGCCAGGATGGTCAGGTGATGCTCGCCATAGGCGGCGCGGCCGGCGCCAAGGTCGTCGCGCGCTTGGGCCAGTTCCTGGCGCAGGCTGTAAGCGTCGTCTTCGGCGGCCCGCAGGCGCCGCAGCGCCAGGCCCATCCGGTCAAGCGCAGCCTGACGGTCTGCGTAGCTGAAGCTTTCGGTCAGCACCATTTCCATGGGCAGGCGCAGAACCCCGTCAAGCAGCCCGGGCACGGTGCGCGCGGGGTAGTCCTTCAACGAAACCATCGCCCCGTATCCGCCGTCGGCGCCGAAATCCATCGCATCGCCGCCGAAGCTCAGCCGTCGCTTCGCCAGGACATCGGCGAGTTCGCCGGAGGGCAGCATTACCGGATGCCGCTCGCCGCTCAGCAACAGGGCCAGAAACTCCGCCAGCTCCGAGCATAGCGCGCCACTGGCGGCCTCGTAGGCGCCGAGCGTGCGTGGGCCGTAAGGCGTCAGCACCGACTCGAACGCTTCGCGCGCCGAATGCAGTTGCTTGAGATCGCGCTCGCCGCCGCCGCGCGAACCAGGCCCGCGGGCCAAGCTCTCCAGAAACCCGACGCCGCCAGGTTGCGGCCGGCGCACCAGGGTCAGGAAGATGTCATTGACGTACAGCTGCCGCCCTTCCAGCTGACTACGCCATTTGCGGTCGAGTTCGCGGCAGAAGGGGTCCTCCGGCGGCGTCGCGAACTGCGGCGAGACCCGCCTGCGCACCACATGGTGGTAGATCGACAGCTGTGCGCTCGCGGCCCCGCGAAGCACCGTCTC
>NZ_DATELG010000413.1:0-34525 GCF_035276905.1 Phenylobacterium sp.
TCGTCGGCGTCCTGGGCGAGCAGCTTCAACGGCGGGGGCTGGGCGGCGGCCATCAGTCCTCCACGGGCTCCCCGTCGCCCTTGAGGCGACGGATCTGCGCGCCGCAGGCGCCGAGCTTCTCTTCGAGGCGCTCGAAGCCGCGGTCGAGATGGTAGACGCGGTTGACCATCGTCTCGCCCTGCGCCGCCAGGCCCGCGATCACCAGGCTGACCGAGGCCCGTAGGTCGGTCGCCATCACCTGGGCGCCGTCGAGCTTGTCGACGCCGCGCACCCGCGCCTCCCCGCCGTGGACCGAGATGTCGGCACCCAGCCGGCCCAGCTCCGGCGCGTGCATGAAGCGGTTCTCGAAGATGGTCTCCTTGATGACGCTCTCGCCCTTGGCCAGCGTCATCAGCGCCATGAACTGCGCCTGCAGGCCGGTGGCGAAGCCCGGATAGGGGTCGGTCTCGATCTCCACCGCCGTGAGCCGGCCGCCGTCGCGCCTCACCGTCAGGCCGTCGTCGTGCTCGACCACTTCGACGCCCGCCTCGCGCATCTTGGCGGTCAGGGCGGCGACGAAGTCGCTGCGCGTGCGGGTCAGCCTCACCTCGCCGCCGGCCATCGCCACGGCCAACGCATAGGTGCCGGTCTCGATCCGGTCGGGAATTACCGAGTGCGTCGCCCCGCCCAGACGGTCGACGCCCTGGACGCGGATGGTCTTGCCGCCCGCGCCCTCGACGCGAGCGCCCATGGCGTTCAGGCAGGCGGCCAGGTCGGCCATCTCCGGCTCTGCGGCGGCGTTCTCCAACACCGTCTCGCCCTTGGCCAGCACCGCGGCCAAGAGGGCGTGCTCGGTCGCGCCGACCGAGACGAACGGGAACTCGATGCGCCCGCCGGTCAGGCCCCGCGGCGCCTGGGCGTAGACATAGCCCTCGTGCAGGTCGATCCGCGCGCCCAGCGCCTCCAGCGCCTTCAGGTGCAGGTCGACCGGCCGCGCGCCGATGGTGCAGCCGCCGGGCAACGAGACCTTGGCCTGGCCGCTGCGCGCCAGGAGCGGGCCCAGCACGTTGAACGAAGCGCGCATCTGGCGGACCAGGTCGTAAGGCGCGAAGCCCGAGACGATCTCGCGGGTGGTGAGCAGCGTCTCCGGGCCGTCCTCGCCCTCGCGCTCGACGACCTCGGCGCCCAGGCGGCGCAGCAGGCGGCCGAGGAAGCGCGTGTCGGCCAGCCTCGGCATGTTGGTCAGGCGCAGCGGCTCGTCGGTGAGCAGGCTCGCCGCCATCAGCTTGATGGCCGAATTCTTGGCGCCGCTGATCGGGATCTCGCCCTTCAGCCGCGCGCCGCCCGTGATCGCGATGCGGTCCAATCCTTGTCCTTCGAAAAACGACCGCGAACTGAGCGTCGCGGGGGCAGCCCTTGGAAGCGCTATCTAGCGTGCGCCCGTTGCCGGCGCAAAGGGCCCCGCGCGAAGCGCAGCTCAGGTGGAATCGCCATCCGTTGGGCCGGGCCTCGGCCCCGGCTTCGGCTCGGCCTTGCGGCGGCGCAGGTTCGCGCGCAGCGCCTGGGCGAGCTTGGCCTCGCGCTCGGCCTCGATCTGGGCCTGCCTGTCCCGGTTGGCCCCCGGCTTCGGAGGCGGGCGATCCGACGTCATGGCGCAAACGCCTGCGGCCGCTTGTCCACCGCGTCAAGCAGGGCTCATGCGAATTGGGGCTTCACGCGGGAGGAATCGTTGGCTATAGCCCCCGCCTCGCCTTTCGCCGCCGTAGCTCAGTGGTAGAGCGCATCCTTGGTAAGGCTGAGGTCGGCAGTTCAATCCTGCCCGGCGGCACCATCCTGGCCCCTTGTTTCCATGAACTTCTGGAACAAGGGGCTAGGGCCAACTTCGCCGGGCGATCCGATCCAGTAAGCAAATCGTAAGCAGCCGGCGGCGCGCTGACGCGCGGATTGGCGCATTTTCAGCGGCGCTCCGCGCCGACCTACCGGCCCTTCCATACGGGCGGGCGCTTCTCGGCGAACGCGCGAGGACCTTCGGCGAAATCCTCGGTGCGCATCAGCCGCTCCTGCGCAGCGTCGCTGCGTTCGCGCAGCGCGCGATCATCCAGGTCGGCCGCCAGCCGGGCGACCGCCAGGCTTTCGCGAACCGCCAGAGGAGCATTGACGGCAATCGATTTGGCGAGCGCCAGCGCCGCCGGCACGACCTGTCCGGCCGGGACAAGCCGATTGACCATGCCGAATTCAGCCGCCCGCGCCGCCGGCAGGCGATCCGCCGTCAGGATGAGTTCGAGCGCCACCGCCTTGGGAATGGCGCGCGGCAGTCGATAGAGCCCGCCGGCCGCGGCGATAAGGCCTCGCGTCACCTCCGGCAGACCGAACGCGCCGTTTTCCGAGGCGACGATCATGTCGCAGGCGAGCGCCATTTCGCAGCCGCCAGCGAGCGCCAGGCCGTCGACGGCGGCGATCCAGGGTTTCGAGCGCTGCGCATGGACGAAGCCGGCGAAGCCGTAGCGCTCCGTGATCAGCTCCCGCAGATTGCCGCGAGCGACCTCCTTGAGATCCGCGCCCGCCGAGAAGACCTGTCCGCCTGCCCCGGTCAGCACCACGGCCCAGATGTCCGGATCCTGCTCCAGGTCGTCGACGGCGGATTCCAGGGCGCGAGCGACCGCCCGGTTGACGGCGTTGCGCGCCTCCGGACGATTTATCGTCACGAGCGCCAGATGGTCGCCCAGCTTCTCGACGATCAGCGAGGTATCAACGGTTTCCGTCATGAGGCCCTCAATGGATTTCAACACGCCGGGCTGACCCCAATGGATCATTCATCCCGAGCGAACGCGCGGTCGGGCAGCTGCGCCACGCGCTGCCTGGTGTAGCCGACATGCCTGCGGCCCGCAGCTTCTGCGCCTTCCGCGTCGCCGGAGAGGATTGCCTCGGTCAGCTCGGCAAAATCATCGACGTGGGCGGCGTCGGCCGCACGTCCGAAGTTTCGCAGCTGAACCCGCATGATGTGGACCTGTGCGGCCGGAAAGAGCCGTTGGAGTTCCTGGTTGCCGCTGAGCTGAACGATATAGCGATAGTAGTTTTCGCGAGCCCGCAGGAATTGAGGAAATGCGTCGCCCGACGCCGCGTCCGGCCGCAGAGCATCGTGCAACTCGCGCAGCCGCACCCTGGCGCCCCTCGCCTCGATCGCGGTGGCGGCTCCGCGGGCCGCGAGCCCCAGCAGGACTTCGACGATTTCGAGCACGTCGCCGACCTCGCGCCGGCTGAGTTCCCGGACCTGCGCCCCGCGGTTCGGGACAATCGTGACCACGCCGCTCGACGCCAGCCGGTTAAGGACCTCCCGGATCGTTCCGCGGCCAACCCCGAAATAGCGCATGAGATCGGGCGCGATCAGGCGCTGCCCCGGGATGAAGCGGCCCTCGTAGAGAGCCCGCATCAAACCGCGATATGTCTTTTCGAACGGGCCTTGGGAAGACGACTCGGCGCTGTCTTCCCAGTCATCCTCGGCCGTCATCTCAGCTTTCCGCATTCCGTTTTCCTCGGCGTCACGCCGCCTGCGGCCACGCCGGCCGGACCCCTGTCCGCTTTACAAGCCGCTTAAGAGCCCGGCGAGGGTCTAAGGCGCGGCCAGAACGCTTTCAACCGCCCTGCATGAGCCAGCCGGGCCGGCCCTTCCCACCCACGTAGCCGGCGCGCACCCTCTGCTTAAGGAGCGCGGGCGGGCGGAAACGCTCGCCGTAGGCTTCCTGCATGATCTCCTGGGCCTGCAGAGACAGGCTCGAAGTCACCGCGTCCATCAGGGCGAAGGGTCCGATCGGGTGGCCCAGGCCAAGGCGGCAGGCGATATCGATGTCTTCAGGCGTGGCCACCCCTTCTTCCACCAGCTTCACGGCTTCAATCAGGAACATGTGCAGCATGCGGTTTACGGCGAAACCGGCGACATCCTTCACACGCACGGGCGTCTTGCCGATCTCGGCCATCACCTTGATCATCGCCTCGAGCGTGGAGTCCTGCGTGTCAAACCCAGGGATGACCTCGACCAGCTTCATGCGCGAGACGGGCGAGAAATAGTGGGTGCCGAGAAACGATGCGCGGCGCTCCAGGGGAAGGCTGGCGGCCAGGGTTGAAATCGGGATCGTCGAGGTGTTGCTCGCGAGGATGCACTCGGGCCTGCAGAGATCGCACAGGGCCTCCAACACCGCGCGTTTGACCTCGATGTCCTCAAACACCGCCTCGGTGACGATCTCGCGATCGGCAAAGGCGTTCAGCTCCGTCGTCGGTCGGATCCTCGCCAGCGCCGGCTCAACCTCGGCGCCCGCGTACAGGCCGCGACCGACGCCTTTTTCCAGAAGCGTGCTCAAGCGCGTCAGAGCGCGCTCGAGACTAGCCACCTCGCGATCGCACAACAGAACGTCATGACCCGCGAGGGCGAATACAAGTGCAATTTCCGCCCCCATGAGGCCCGCGCCCACCACGCCGATCTTCCTCGACACGCTTCACTCCATAAGTTGTGGGACAGAGGCTCGCCGAAGGGCTTCTCGCACATGCCGGGACGAGATCGTCATACATTTACGCATGACCCAAGGGCTGTCAACAAACTCAGCCACGGGACGCCTTAGCGAACGCAATCCGTCCGCCCTGCTTCGCATCGCCGAGCTCTTCACCGCATCGCGGCAGATGTCGCGAACGCCGCCGCGGAGGGCGCCAAGGTCGTGCTCGACGGTCGTGAACATTCCGCTCGCTAGACGTGCTGGTATTTCCGCCATTCTATAGCCCACGAGCGGCGCCCACTTGGAGTTGGCGTCCCAGTGTTGTATCCAAAGGAGCCGAAAATAGAGTTGCAGGGTGGTGTCTCCTGCGCCCGTCGAGACGGCGGGTTCTTCTTGGCCGCGGCGTCAACCTGACCTGTTCGGCCTGGCGTTTTGACCGCCCAAGGCAGCGCTGCCGAACGACTGCGCGGAGCGTGCAATGAAGATCCACAATCAGCCCCACAGCGTCACTGGGAAGGTGGCGCAATGAATCGAACGTTCCTCTTCACCGGCGGCTTCGTCGCCACAATGGACGATACGGTCGGAGATTTTGCCGACGGCGCTGTTTTGGTCGACAACGGCGTCATCAAGGCTGTCGGACCGGCCTCCGAATTCCACGGCGTCGACGCTGACGTTATTGACGCTGGCGGCGGGGTGATCATGCCGGGCATGATCGACACCCATCGCCATACTTGCGCGGCGATCTTGCCGGGCGTGGGCGCGGACCACTCCCTGCTGCAGCTGATCAACAACGCCTTTGTGCGCTACTTTCCGCCAATGAGCGCCGACGATCTGTACGTCACGAGTCTCGTTGGCGCGCTGGAGGCGATCGACAACGGCGTCACAACGGTTCTCGACTGTTGTGAAGTCTGCAAGTCCTTCGAGCATGCGCACGCCAATATGCAAGCTCTTGTCGACTCTGGGATTCGCGGCTTCTTCAGCTACGGGATGAACGATGAACAATATCCCGGCGACGTCGCCGCCGGGGCGCCTGCCCATGCGGCGCGCTTAGCCGACGTCGCGCGGCTGCACGACACCGGAACCAGCCTTATGCAAGTGGCCATGGGCCTGAGCCACCCAGGCACCGTGCCGTTCGAGGAGACGGAAACGGAGATCAGATTCGCGCAGAGACGCGGAATGCTGTGCTGCTCTCACACCGGAGCGACCAAGCATACCGTCCTGAACAATGGCGTCCGCGAGCGTGCAGATCGTGGCCTGATGCTGCCAGGTCACGTCTACATCCACTGCCCGAGCCTGACGCATCGGGAGTGGCAGCTCATCGCCGACACCGGCGGTAAGGTCTCCATCGCGCCTGAAACTGAAATGCAGATGGCCATGGGGATCCCTCCGTTCCGAGCCTGCATGGATCATGGCGTCAAGGTGTCGCTCAGCACCGACACAGTCCATTGCGGTTCACCTGATCTGCTGTCGCAGATGCGCCTTGGTCTGCAGCTGCAGCGCTGCCTCGATAACGAGAAGGCTCTTGATCAGGGGATCGTTCCGACCCGGATCGAGCTCGGAGTTCGCGACGCGCTCATCTGGGGAACTCGCAACGGCGCGGACGCCCTGGGTCTAGAGTCGCAGATCGGCACGCTCGCCCCCGGTAAGACGGCTGACATCGTTGTCGTGAAGCGCAAGCGCGCTTTTGTACCATCAAGTTATCCGCTCGGAACTACCGTACTCCACGCCAATGGCGGTGATGTCGACACCGTAATGATCGCAGGTGAGATCCGTAAACGGGACGGCGTCCTGGTTGGCATCGATCTAGATGCTCTTCGCGATCGCGCGAAACAAACCTTCGACCGTCTGAACGAGGAAATGTCAAAGCTGCCGCCGGAAATGTCGGAGGCGGAACTGGACGAACTTTTGGTTACCACGGAGCGGACGGCTCGCATCAACTTTGCGCGGGCGTATCTCGACGCGTCGAGCGACGGGCGCAGCAGCTGGAGATCCGATCCGACGGTCTAGGCCCGGGTCGGCGAGGCGGAGCACGGGCGGCGCTTGACCAAGCTCAAAGCCCAGCTCCGCCTCAACTGTGCTGGGCAATTCAGGCGACCTTGACCCTAAGATTGCGGGCCAGCAGGCCGTTGAAACCGGCGATCAAGACGAACGTCGCGGCGAGGAAAGCCGTCGTAATCCACGGCGTCGCCGAAGCGCCGAAGTCCTGGATGGCACGGCCAAGGATGGCTGACCCAATCGACATGCCGAGGGTTTGCGCCGCGGGCACCAGCACCGCCACCTTCCCGTCGTTATCGACCGCACAGGCCGCCGCGGTGAGATAGATGGTTCCGGTGGCCCAGCAGACGTTGAATAGAGCAAGTTCGATCGCCGCGCCCACGAAGCGACTTGCGCTTATGAAGACGTAGACGCTCACGGCCATGACGAGGGCTGACACCACCGTTGGCCACGTCCTCCCGAAACGGCCATCCAAGGCCGATGCAATGATCGCCCCGAGCAGCGCCGCCCCCGTTCCCAAGGCCATAGCTTGAGCGATTTCCGCGGCCGCCAGTGCATTTTGAGCCGCCAATTGCTCCGTGAACGACCAAAAGCCGCCAGCTCCGGCAAACCAGGCCACTTGCGTCAGCAGAGCTAGCGCTCCAAGACCTCGCCGCGGCGGCGGGACGCCCGCCTGCTGCTGAACCTGGGCCGAAGGGTCTTTGCGGTCCGCAGGAACGAAGAACGAAGCCAGCAACGCTGCCGCGGACAACAGCGCCACGACGACGAGAACGCTGTCGGTTCTGAGCATCTGGTCTAGGGCTGGAGCGGCGTAGAGGCAGATCATGCTGATGACCACCGAGGCCGCATATGCGATCCCGAAGGCGCGCTCCATGTTCTGGCTTCGCCCCAGGAGGGAATAGCTCAAGGCAAGGAGCAGCCCCTCGCCCAGAGCCCCCGTTGCCGCCCGGATCCCCAATAACGCGATGTAGCTCGGCGCCGCCAAGCTCGCCACTTGGCCCAACAGCGAAGCGATGGCGCCGACACGTATAAGAAGTCGCCAACTAAAGCGGCCGATCCAGAACGGACCAGTCAATGACGCGAACGCGATCGCAGCCAGTTCGAGCGCGGGAAGCAGCCCAAGCTTCGCGCTTGGGACATCGTACACGCGGCTCACATTCGCCAGGATCGCCGGGATTACATAGAACACGACGCCGCCTGTGCAATAAAGCACAGTTCCAACGAGCACTAGGTTCGCGTCCTTGACCCTTCGCACGGCAACGGCTCCTTCAGCACACCGACTCTCGGACGACCGCCGCAAGGTAGGCGGATTCCACGGGCGCGGTTGGCCTGCGTCCTTCGTTGAGATTAGACGCGGCCCCGGGGCCGCATAGCACGCCGAAATCACACACTCTGTTGTCATGCGGCAACAATTCCGCCGCGAAGGTATTCACCAGAGGCGCGGGACGCCTGCGATGCCGCCTGCCGCAGCCCGGCTGGGTTTGGCTGGTATTTCGGAACGCAAGAACTGTCTTGCCGAAGGCCTCCTCGGCATACAGGGTTGAGCCGGCCGCACGCATTCTAGCGCGGAAGGATCGTATGCCGGTTGTCTCGTCTTCGCTGGCGGCAGCAGAACGCCTGCTGCGGCGGAATGAACCAGAGGCCGCGCTCAGGACGCTAGCCGAGGAAATTGCGACCGCCTCCACGTTCCGCCCGGAACATGCTCTCGAACTCAGAATCCTGCTGGCGCGGGGTGAGCGCGCAAGAGCGGCGGCCGCCCTTGACCGCGCTCTGCACCTTCCTGCCGAGACCGCCGACGCGTTTGACGCATTGGCCTACTACGCACGGGAGCTTGGCCGACATGAGCTCTCCAACATGCTCTACCGGCGCGCCGCCAGCCTCGCGCCCGATGATCCGCAGCTCTCCTATAATCTCGCGACAAGCGAGCGCAGCCTTGGCCACACCGCGGAGGCGCTGCGGGCGTGTGAGCGAACGCTCGCGCTGGATCCAAGCTCACTCCCAACCCTGCTGCTACGCTCCGAAATCGGCCGCGCCACGGCCGAGAGAAATCACATAGGTCAACTGCAGGCTCGGCTTGCCGCGGCCCCGGCTGACGCGGCGCGGATGTTCATAGGCTATGCGCTGGGCAAGGAGTTGCACGAGCTTGGCAGGTACGACGAAGCCTTCGACGCATTCGCAACAGCAGCCGCCGCACGCCGGCGAAACCTCTCGTATGACGTCGCCGATGACGAGAAGAAGCTCAGCCGGATCCAGGAGGTCTATCCATCGCCGCCCGGGCTTCCTGGCGGCAGCGATTCCGATCGCCACATCTTTGTTGTCGGCCTGCCGCGTTCCGGCACAACTTTGATCGAACGGATCCTCAGCGCCCTGCCCCAGGTGCGGTCGAACGGCGAAACAAACAACCTCTCTACGGCCTTGATCAGCTGCGCCCCCTCCGCCGGCGGCGACATATTCGAGCGTTCCGCGCGAGCTGACCCTTCCGCCGTCGCACGAGCTTACGACAGCCTCGCCGCCCCGGCGGACGGCCAGGACAAAATCATCGAAAAACTCCCCCTGAATTATCTGTACATCGGCGCCATCGTTGCGGCTTTTCCGAAGACGAAGATTGTCTGGGTTCGCCGAGATCCGATCGACAACTGTTTCGCCATGTTTCGTACACTCTTCGGGGATGGCTATCCGTTCAGCTACAGCTTTGAGGAACTGGCCCGCTACTATGCGGCCTATGACAGGCTGATGCGTCATTGGGAAGCGACGGTTCCACAGAACCTCGTTGAGCTTCGATACGAAGACCTGGTGCGGGCGCCCGCAGCGGTCGCGAGCGAAGTCGCCGGGCGATGCGGCCTTTCGTGGACGCAAGACGCTCTGGACTTGTCCCGCAATCGCCGCGCGTCGCTGACTGCAAGCGCCACCCAGGTTCGCGGGCCCATTTACCGCACTTCGGCCGGCGTCTGGAAGCAGTATGAAGCCCACCTTCAGCCCCTCGTCACGCAGCTCAACGCCCCCCGCGTTGACGCCCCTGGCAATATAATTTAGCCATAAAATATTCCGTGGAGCGGGCTGGCCAAATGCGAAACTTCAGCTGTGACGTCATCATCGTCGGCAGCGGCGTCTCGTCTCTCGTATGCGCCGCGGAGCTGGCGCTGAAAGGTCGTCACGTCATCGTCCTCGAGCGCGAAGAGGTGATCGGCGGGTGCATGCGCACCGAAGAGCTGACGCTGCCCGGGTTTCGGCACGACGTTTTTTCCATGTCTCTCCCGTTGTTTACGACGGCGGCGCACTACCCTTCGCTGAGCCCCGAACTGGCCAAGCACGGTTTTGAGGTCGTGCTTCCGACCCGCCCCACCGGCGTCATGACCGCCGATGGCCGCGCGCTCGTGCTCAGCCAGTCGCGCGAGGAAAACATTGCTGCATTCGAGGCCTTGGCCCCCGGCGACGGTGAAGCCTTCGCGCGCGCAATGGCGGACATAACGCAGAATTCCGAGCTTCTATTTGGACTGCTTGGCGGTGAACCTGCGACCGCCTCAACGCTCCGCTTGCTGGTCCACCAGCTTCTCCGGCGCAAGCCGGCAGGCCTGGCGGCCTTCGCCGGCGACGCCCTCGAGCCCATGCGCAATTGGCTGCAGCGGGAATTTCGGTCGGACCTCGTGCAAGCCCTGTTCGCGCCGTGGATCCTTCACACGGGGTTGTCGCCCGAGTCAGCGTTGTCAGCCTTGATGGGCAAGCTGATCCTGTTCACCCTGGAAGGCGCTGGGAATCCCTTCGTCAAAGGCGGCGTTGGCAATTTGGTGAACGCCTTTAGGGCTCTCATCGAAAGCCGTGGCGGCAAGATAATCACCAACACCGATATTTCAGAAGTCGTCGTCGAACGGGGCGCCGCCACCGCCGTTCGAACGAGCGATGGGCGCGCATACACGGCCCGCCGCGCCATCGTCTGCAACGTGACGCCGACCCAGCTATACGGGCGCCTTCTGCCTTCAGACGCGGCGCCGGCCGCGACCGCCGCCATGGCGAAGGCCTATGCATACGGCCTCGGCGACATGCAAATCCACATTGCGCTGTCGGAGCCGCCGCAGTGGGCCGACGAACGGCTCGCGGACGTCGGGCTTGTTCACGTCACCCCGGGCCTCGACGGAGTTTCGCGCGCGATCAATGAAGCGCAACGCGGGCTCCTGCCGGCTGAAGGCACAATAGTGGTCGGCCAACCGGCCGCGGCCGATCCAAGTCGCTGCCCGTCGGGGAAATCGCTGCTCTGGATCCAACTGCAGGAGCTCCCGCGCGTGATCCGCGGCGACGCCGCCGGGCTTCTACAAACGCCGCCGGACGGCCGCTGGAGCGAGGAGATCAGAGATGCCTATGCTGCGCGCATCGTTGCGCGCCTCGGCTCCCACATCCGCAATCTGCGCTCGGCGACTCTCTCTGTTGCGGCGCTATCGCCGGCCGACCTTGAGCGCGCGAACATCAATCTTGTGGGGGGCGATCCCTATTCCGGCGCCTGCTCAATCGATCAATTCCACCTGTTCAGGCCGTTCGCGAGCCTCCGCAATCACCGCACTCCGATCAAACGGCTCTTCCACATCGGAGCATCCACTCATCCTGGTCCCGGCCTTTCCGGTATGTCGGGCCACATGGCGGCAGCCTGCATTTAGGCGTCGGGAGAGAAGCCGACGGCCCCGCGCGACGCGTCAGAGCCGCGCGCGAGCCGCATCTGAAGCGGCGCATTTCGATAATAGTCGTAGAGCTTTCGCATTGCTCTAAGCGCGGACGCCAGCGACCGGACCGGAACTTCGCCCGGCGCTCCTTGTTTGCCGCAAGGGATTGCGGCAGCAGAAGCTCCAGACCGCGCTCCCTTCGCACCTCATCGTAGACTAATCGGCAACACAGTGTTGTCCCACATTTGCTAGCCGCTGTCATAAAACGAGCGCTTAATCAATTGCTCGAAGTTGGTGAAAGGAGCCCACGCGCTATTCTTAGCTGCGGTTACTCAGCATCCCCGCCTGCGGGTTGTATTCTTCGAAGTACCCCAGCGGATTCACCGCGCGAAGCCATCTGAGCGCGCCGACGCGCCGACACGCCTGCAGATCTAGATTTAGTAATCGAGGGCTCCATCGCCAACGCTACTGATGCAGTCAAAAAAACAGGGGGTAGAATTGGCTCAAGCCGAACGCCGTAACAAAATGCTCGAACGGACCGCAATTTGCGGATCCCTCGCCATCTTGGCCGCCCCAGCAATCGCACAATCCGCGCCTGCTGAGCCGCCGTCTGTCCCCGAAGTCGTGGTGACGGCCACGCGGCGCTCAGAAGATGTCACCAAGGTTCCCTACAACATCTCCGTAGTCAGCCCGCGCGAGATCGAAAGCCGTGGCGTTACGACGTTCGAAGATCTTACGCGTCAGATTCCCAACCTTAACCTCAACGCAGCGGGCGATCGCACAGTAGGATCCCAACGGCCGGTCATGCGCGGACTCAACGCCTCCTCGACCGATCGGCAGGGCGCAGCGCTGGAGCAGGCGCCCGTCGCCACCTATCTTGGCAACGTCCCCTTCGGCGACCTCTTCCCGATTACCGACGTCGAACGTGTCGAGGTTCTTCGCGGACCGCAAGGAACACTCTATGGCGCCGGCGCGCTCGGCGGCGCCTTGCGCATCATCCCGACGGAGCCCCAGCTCAGTCATTTCGGCGGCTCGGTCGAGGGGGCGCTCGGCGGCGTCTACCACGCGAGCAAGATAGATCGCAGCATCGGCGGAACGCTCAATGTTCCAGTCGGCGATACGCTTGCGTTTCGCGTCAGCGCGAAACATCAATATGACGCCGGCTTTATTGATCGATACGGCGTCATGGTTCGCCAGAACGGGCCATTGAGCGCTCCGGTCCTGGCCAATCCGTCAGACCCGGCGGGAAGCTCGGCTGCGTTCAGAAAGATCGACGGCGCAAACTGGGGCTGGAATACCAGCGTGCGCGGGAGCGTCAAATGGCAACCCACCGACGACCTTAAGGTCATCGCCGCATACGATTATGCGCATTTCAAGGGCAATGGCGGCCCGGAAGACGATCCGCATTTCCGTGGCGGGCCCTATCCCGTCGATCCGAATGTCGTCTTCCCCGCGACTGGGAAGTACGAGGTAATTGTTCCTTACGAAGAGCCGTACGATCGTACCGCCCATATGAGCAGCGTCGATGTTTCGTACGACGCGGGTTTCGCAACGCTTTCATCGACAACAAGCTATACGACCACCAGCGGATTCAATCAGCCAGACGTTACATACCTGTACTTGAACCTTCCCCCGTCTTATCAGGATTACTACGTCGGAAATCCGCGAAATCCCCGCTTCAATGGCCAGTCCATATACCAGGATGACCGGAAGATCTTTACCCAGGAAGTCCGAATAGTCTCGCGCAGTGGGGGACCGTTGGATTATGTTGCTGGCGGTTATTTCCAGCGCGAGTTGACCCGGGACAACCTCAGCCTGATATTCCCCGGGCAGGCCGATTTCGCCGCGGCGACGGGTCAGTTTTTCCTGACCGGCCCCGACGGGCTCAGCGTGCTGCTCGCCGGAAAGAACAAGTTTACAGACAAGGCCATTTTTGGCGAGCTGACCTGGCACATCACGCCCCGCTGGCAGATTACCGGCGGCGCTCGGATTTTCTGGCAGGACTTCACACGCAACCTGGATATCCTGCTCTATACGTTCAATCTGCCGCCGGTCGCTGAAGCGAATTCCTCCTCGATCCGCGGCAAGGCGATCTTCAAGGCCAACACCTCGTTCGAGATCGCGCCAGGCCAGAACGCCTATGCGACCTTTTCGCAGGGCTTCCGGCGCGGCGGCCCAAATACGTTCGCAACGACGGGCGTCATTCGGGAAGATCCAGATTTTCTGATCTACAAACCCGACACGGTGGACAACTACGAGTTGGGCATCAAGGGGCGCATCAGCGGCTTCAGGTACAATGCGGCGCTGTTCTGGGACGCATGGAACAATCCTCAGATCGGCCTGCTCACGCCGGTGAATCGCTATCCGGTCGTCTTCAATGGGAAGAAGGCGCGCACTCGCGGCTTCGAAGTCGAGCTCAACAAGAATGTGGGCGACAAACTCAGCTTGTCCGCGAGCTTAGCTTATGTCGAGGCGACGCTTCTCCAGTCGTTCTGCATCCCCACCGGCACCGCGGTGCCGGATCCGAACAGTCCAACGGGGGACGCTATTCTGGATCCTTGCGGGATTCGTGGCGAAAAAGGCGGACGCCTCCCCGGATCGGCTAAATATAGCGCAAACCTAGGCGCGCTCTACACCGTGGATATTGGCGACGACAACCACTTGTCCTTCGACCTCAACGCGCAGTATAATGGAAGCATCCTGACCTCCCTGCCCTACTCCGGCTTGCCGGATCCTCCGGTGCTTCCGTCGTACTGGATCACCAACGGCCGGGTTTCCATTGAACATAAGCAATATCAGATCGCGTTCTATGTGCGAAATATACTTAACAGGCGCGCTCTACTTTCCACCACGGTGTACGCGCCAGATCTGATCGGCCCCATCGATCGGCTCGATACGATCACGAGACCGCGACAGATTGGCGTCGAAGCAAAATACACCTGGTAGAAGCGACCAGGCGAGCACCGCTAATCACGAAGTTCGTGGCGGCAACCTCGAATGTCGCCACTATTCGCGCCGCCGGCTGGTCGATGCGCGCGAGCCTGGACGTCGAGATCGCCCTCGCCGCCAGACGCGCCCGACCTGCTTACTGGCGTGGCGCTAACAGAGGCTCCGGGATAGCGGCGCGTTCGATGCGTTCAGGCGGCGCTAACTTAGGCGTTGGGATCAGCTCGCAGCTTGGCAGACGGCGTTTGAGAAAGTCCACGAAAAGCTTAACTTTTGCGGCGGTATGCCGACGTGTCGCGTAGACGCACCAGACGGGCATGGGCTCGGTGCGATAGTCCGACAAGACCTCTATGAGCTGGCCATTTGTTATATAATCGCGCAGGTAGAGTTCCGGGAGCCAGACGACGCCTCGTCCCCGCAGCGCGGCCGCAACCAGAGACGAGCAGGTGTTGCTGGTCCAATTGCCCGTCGGACGGACGTGACTGACGCCCGAGTCCGAACGGAACCCCCACTGCGCGCAAGCCTCGAAGCTCGACACCAGGCAATTGTGCTCGACCAGATCGTCCGGCGTGCTCGGTGCGCCTGCATGCGCGAGATAGCTCGGCGATGCCGCGCAGATGTGGCTTACCTGGTACACTCGCTGAGCGCGTAGCGTGGAGTCGGCGAGCGTGCTGAGACGAATGGCGACGTCAAAGCCTTCGGCGACGATGTCTCCGATGGTTGCGGTGATGGTGAGCTCCACCTCCAGCTTGTCATACTGCGCCATGAACTCAGCCACGAGGGGAGCAACCCACTGATCTCCCATGAAGTCGGAGGCAACGATCCGAAGGCGGCCCCGCGGTGTCGCGTCATGCTCCATGGCCTCGAGGTCGATCGTCTCCAACTTTTCGAACGCCTCCACGCACCGGTCATAGATCGTCCGTCCAAGATCGGTCGGCGCGAGTTGCCGGGTCGTTCGAAATATAAGCTGGCTGCCGAGGCGCTCCTCAAGGCTGCTGACCAGCCGGCTTACCGCCGATTTTGACAATCGGAGCCGTTCAGCTGCGGCGGTAAAGCTTCCCCCCTCAACGACCGCGACGAAGGCCTCGTAAGCGTCCCACTTTCGCATTGTTGCTACCTGACAACAAACTGTAGCGCCATGCTATCGGCCTTTCCGGGCCCTGACAATTCCGTCGAGCTCGCATTGTTGCCATGCGGGAACAGAGTTTGTGATTCCACAGACTACTGTCGCGCCTCAGTGAATTTTAGCCTCAGCGCTGTCTTAGGCGGTGACGCCGCCTGCTGAGGAAGGCGAAATGTTCATCCACAATGCCTGGTACATTGCTGCCGAGCCCGACGAGTTGTTGAGCCGCCCGATCGTCTCCCGCACTCTTCTGGGGAAGCGGGTCGCAGTCTACCGCGGAGCCTCCGGGCAGGCGATCGCGCTCGAGGATTCCTGCCCGCATCGGCGGGCGCCTTTGTCACTCGGGACGGTCCAGGGCGACGGCGTCCGCTGCGGCTACCACGGCGCCGAATTCGGATCCGACGGGCGCTGCATCAGGGTGCCAGGGCAGGACGCGGTTCCGCGCGCGGTTGTGCCGACCTACCCGGTGATCGAACGCCACGGCTATATCTGGGTCTGGCTGGGCGATCCGGACCTCGCGGACGGGGGCGCCAGCATCCCCGACGGCTTTTGGGTTTCCGGCGACCCGGCATGGATTGGTGGGTATGGCCGCATGGAGTCGATCAAGGCCGACTTCAAGTTGATCAATGACAACCTTTTCGACATTACGCACGCACAATTCGTACATCCTGAATCGTTTGGCGGCGAAGAGGTCCAATTCTACCGCAAGGCACGACCTGGATCGGACTACATCGATCGCGAGATGTCGTTTGAAGTCGGCGAACGCTCGATCAGGTTCCGAACCCACGCGGCCGCACTGGGGGACGAAGGCGGGCCGCTTTGGCGTTCGATGCTTGCGCAGAGCCGTGGGCTTGAAGAGTGGAATGACCCCATCGACTACCGAATGGAAGTCATTTGGTGGGCGCCTTGCTACACCAGCTTCCACATCATTGTGCGCCCGAGCGGCGAGCCCGATGCCCCGCCGGTCGAGATCTACAATCTTCACGCCGCCGTCCCGGAGAGCGAAGGCAGTTCTCACTACTTCTATCGGTCTGTGCGAAATTATGGCGACGCCAGCATGAACTCCGCGTTCATCGATGCTGTCAAATTCGTCTTCAACCAGGACAAGCCGATCCTTGAAGGGCAGCAGGCGGTCCTCGGCGACCGCGATCTATTGGAAACGCACCCGATCTCATTCGCCGGCGACATGCTCCCGCTTCAAGGGCGTCGGATTCTCGAGCGGATGATGGCCACCGAACTTACGAGGGGTTGAACATGTTCGCTCTCGCTTTTCTCTATCCGAGCGCTCCAGGCCACGTGTTCGATGTCGAGCACTGGAGGAACGTGCACCTGCCGCTGGGGCTCGGTCTCACCGACAAACACCTCGGCGTTCGCCCGCGGCGCATCATGCTGCTTGGGCCCACTTGGGGGGGCGATTTGCAACGTGATGGCGCCCAACTGGGTGGGATTGCGATCGTAATGTTCGACGAGCGTAAGGACGTCGAGCGGTTTGCGACCTTGTTCGAGTTCCAAGAGGCCGCTGAGCGCTTGGGGGCGGACTTCCAAAATTACACCGCCGGAGCGCCAAACATCCTCGTGGCGGACATCCACGATGTCCGCGAAATCGACGAGATGATCGACCGTTTCAAACGACAGGAAGCGCAAGCGGGTCAATAGGTGAAGGTCGCGCGGCCGTTCGCGTTGCGTCGATCCGGAGGTGAGGACAGCAACAATTGGTGCGCTTTGTCTGGTACGACGTCCACGGCCACACCGCCATGGCGGCGGATCCAGAACTCAAGGCTGTCCGAAAGACCGATAGGCCGCCACGCTCTGCATCGCCAACTTGGCGAGTTCTGGAAAGTGGCCGCCGCGCTCGAGCGCGTGGGCCGACGCCGCCGTACCACGGATCGCACGGCCTTTGATGCCGTGGAAGATGGCCGCAAGACGAAAGAAGTTGAAGGCGATGTAAAATTCGTAATGAGGGATCGAGTCCCGGCCCGTCCGACGACAATAGGCGGCCACATAATTCGCTTCCGACGGAATTCCTAAAGCGGCGAGGTCCGCGCCGCCTAGGCCGGCCACAATCCGAGGCGGCGTCCGGTACATCATGGCGTGATAGGTGAAATCAGCCAGCGGATGGCCAAGCGTCGACAACTCCCAATCAAGCACAGCAAGCACCTTGGGATGTGTCCGATCGAAAATCATGTTGTCGCAGCGAAAATCACCATGAATAAGAGCGGCGTCATCTCCCGCCGGCACGTGTTCAGGCAGCCACGCGATCAATTCATCCATGTTGCGGTCGCGCCCGGCATCGGCGTCATCAAGGTACTGTTTTGACCACCTGGCGATCTGCCGCGAAAGATACTGACTGGGTTTTCCAAAGTCGCCAAGCCCGAGCGAACGGTAATCCATGCCGTGCAGTCTGGCGATGACGTCGTTCATCGCATCGAAATAGCGGCTCCGCTCCTCCAGGCCGACTTGGGGGAAGGTCGCGTCCCAGAAAATGCGACCATCGACAAAATCCATGATGTAGAACCACGAGCCGATGACCGTTTCGTCTGTACATAGCGCGTAAACGTGCGCGACCGGAAAGCCGGCTTGATCCAATGCTTTCAGCACCCGCGCTTCCCGCTCGACAGCATGCGCTCCCGCCAGGATCTGTCCGGGCGGCTTGCGGCGAAGAACATAGGCGCGCCCAGGCGTGATCAACTTATAGGTCGGATTGGATTGCCCCCCCTTGAATTGCTCAACCGTCAGCGGACCACGGAATCCATCGACATGTTCCGTCATCCAGGCCGCGAGGGCCGCCTGATCGAACCGGTGCGCGTCTCGGACGAGCATCGTTCCCGAATTTTCGCTTTCGCCGACGGCGCTCATGGTTGGGAGCCTTTCCAGTCCCGGCTGATCTTCTTGGCGAGGGACCATTTGTGAACCTCGGTCGGGCCGTCATAAATCCTGAAGGCGCGGATCTCGCGAAACACTTGCTCGACGATGGTGTCCCCGGAGACGCCCGCGCCCCCCATCATCTGAACGCAACGATCGGCGATGCGCATCAGCGCTTCGGAAACGGCGACCTTGGCCATTGAGCTTTCGGCGATGCCTAGCGATCCATGGTCAAGCACGTCGGCGCACCAATCGATCATCAGCTCGGCCTGTTTGAGGTCTATGAGGTTCTCGGCCGCCATGAACCCCACCCCCTCGTGGTCGATGAGCGGCTTGCCGAACGCCCAGCGGCGGCACGCGTAGTCGGTCGCTATCTCGTTGGCGCGCACGCAGGCGCCGAGCCACCGCATGCAGTGCGACAGCCGCGCCGGCGCCAATCGGACCTGGGCATAGCGGAACCCTTCCCCACTCCGCCCGAGCATCTGGTCGGCCGGCACTCTTAGATCCTCGATGGACACCACCGCGTGGCCGCCAGGCAGCGCGCTGTCGATGGTGTTGATCACGCGCTCGATGCGAACCGCGGGATTCGGAAGGTCAACGAGGAACATGCAGGCGCCGTCGGCGGACTTCGCCATAACAATGCCGATCTTGGCTCCCTCTGCGCCGGTGATGAACGCCTTTCGTCCTGAGATCACCCACCCCTCGCCTTCCGGTTGGCAGGTGGTGCGCATCATCGAGGGGTCCGAACCCGCGCCGTTGTCCTCCGCCGGCTCGGTCATGAAGAAGGCGGAGCGCGCCCGGCCTTCCAACAGAGGCTTCAGGAAGCGTTCCTGAATCGCCGGGGAGCCGACCTTGCCAAGCAGATACATGTTGCCTTCGTCGGGGGCCGCAGTGTTGCAGGCGACGGGACCCAGCGGCGACAATCCCGTCTTGCGCAATACAATCGCAGTCTGGCGCTGGGTGAGATGAACTCCATCGGGTCGCACGTGGGGCGTCAGAACGCCCGCAGCCCGGGCCCGATCGCGCAATTCTTCGACCAGCTCCTCCGTCGGCCCGCCATGCGCGTCGCGCCGAGGATCACGCTCGTAAGGCGCGACCACATCGCGAACGAACGATTCCACCCGGGAAGCCAGCTCGGCCACCGCCTCATCGCTGACGTCGCAAGATTGCCCGAGAGCCATGATCAGCGCGCTCCGCGATCGCGTGTTGGGGTACAGTCGTTGCGCATCCGCGTTGAACCGTCGCTCATGCCAGCCGCGGCGGATGGTCCTGCGCCGCCTTCTCGCGCAGGGCGGCGCGAATGATCTTTCCCGTCGGGGTCTTCGGCAGGTCTTCCATGAACCAGAAACGCCTGGGTACTTTGTAAGCTGCCAGGCGTTCGCGGCAGTAACGGACCAGGGACGCTTCATCGACCTTGCCGGGGTCGGCGCCCGGAACCAGCGAGACAAAGGCGTGGACGGTTTCGCCGCGATAGCTGTCGGGCGCGCCTACGACTGCGGCTTCCCTGATATCGCCATGCGCGAGAAGGACAGCCTCAACTTCCCCCGGCCAAACCTTGAATCCTGAGGCGTTGATCATGTCCTTCTGGCGATCCACCACGAAGAACCACCCGGCCTCGTTCATAACGCCGACGTCGCCGGTCCGCAGCCAGCCGTCGTAGAGGGCTTCCTTCGTCTCCATGGGCTTGTTCCAGTAGCCGGTCATGACCTGCGGTCCGCGGATCCAGATTTCCCCCGCAAGACCGGGACCGAGCGTTTTGCCGTCCGGCCCGACGATCCGACACTCCGTCGACGAAATTGGAAAACCCACTGCGAGAGCCCCGGTCTCCGCATGAATTGGGATGTCGAGCCCGGGCGGGGCGATGTGCGTCGGTGAACAGGATTCCGTCAATCCGTAGACCGGACGCAAATCTATCCCAAGCTTCTCCAACACGACGTCCCGGAGCGCCGGCGCCACCGGCGCTCCGCCCGTGAATACATCGGAAAACGATCTGAAGTCCGCGGCCGTGACGCCGGACGAATTCATCAGGCTGTTGTAAGCGGTGATTGCGGCGATGGTGAACGTCGGCCGGTAATCGCGGATGATGTCCAGCACGGCCTCTGGCTGGAAGCGATAGTGCACGGCCATCGAGCAGCCTGCGGCAAGCGCAAGGCCCATATGGAGCACGAAGCCGGTGATGTGGAAAAATGGCGCCAGAGCAAGGATCCGGCTGGCTGGCCCCACGCGCATCCAGGTCAGGCTCGTACGGATGTTTGAGGCCAGACTCGCGTGACTGATGACCGCGCCTTTCGGCACGCCCGTGGTGCCCGATGTGTAGAGGATCAGCCCAATGCTCGACGGATCGCACGGCACGTAGGCGCCAGGTCGACGGGAACGGTCGGCGCAGATGGAAGCCAGGTCGGCTGCAGAGGGCGGCGCCCTGGGCGGCAACAGCCGCGCATCGTCCCCGTTCTGCAGATCATGAGCGCTCACCGTGGCGATCGCCAGGACGCCGACGCCGCTCGCTTCGATCGCCTCCGCGACGGCCGGATGATGATCGTCATGACAGACGACCGCCGCCGGCTGATAGTCGGCGAAAATTCTCGAGAGCTCATCGGCCCGGTACATCGGGTTGCCAGGGACCGGAATCGCGCCGATCTTCCAGACGGCGAGCGTGACGATTACGAAATGCGGCACGTTCTGGAGGATGACGCCGACGCGGGCGCCGGGCCTGACGCCTCTGTCCTGGAGCCAGACCGCGAAGGCGTCGCTCATCTCCTCGATGTCACGGTAGCTCAATGAGGCGTCAAAGTAGCGGATCGCCTCATTTTCAGCGTTTGCGTGCACCTTGGCCCGGTAGAGATCAAGAACGTGCATCGGGCCAGGAGGAACATCCGCCGGCAGTCCCGGTCCATAAAGGTTCAGCCAGGGACGCAGCCTCGTTTCGGCGACGTGATCTGACATCTGAAAAGCCCTCGAATGGATCGGTTTCAACGCGACGGCGATCAGCCGACCTTGTCCACGTGGTTCCAGCCGCCCTGGCGCGCGTTGACCGCAAGCCTCGCTAGTCGGCGCTGATCCGCACGACGATTTTGCCGACGGCGGCGCGTTGCGCCAGCGATTGGATCGCGTCGCCGGCCGCCTCCAGCGGTACGACGGTTGCGGGACCAGGCTTGATCCGGCCGCTCGCCGCGAGCGCGCCGATCTCCGTCATGTGCCGCTGGAACAAGCCTGGCGTGCGAGCGACGGTTTCCCCCCAGGTGACCCCTGACACATCAGCCGATTTCAAGAGGATGACGTTCGCCGCGAGCGTCGGGAGCGCGGCCGCGAACCCGACCACGAGGTAACGGCCCTGCCATGCCAGCGCGCGCAGCGCCGCCTCGCCATAGGCTCCGCCCACCGGATCGAAGACGCATGTCGCGCCGCCAGGTCCGCACGCGGCCTTGAACAGCTCCGCCAGCGCGCGCCCGTCGACCTGCTGGCTCGGATACACGACGACGTCATCGGCGCCGCGAGCTCTGGCCGCCTTCGCCTTGGGCTCCGACGAGACGCCGGCGATCACGCGCGCGCCAAGCGCCTTACCGATTTCAACGGCGGCCAGACCGACCACGCCGGAGGCCCCCAGCACGATCAGGATATCGCCTTCGTGCAGGCCAGCCCGATCGTGCAGCCCGTGCCAGCTGGTCCCGTAGCTGACAATCGTGGATGCGGCGGTCGCAAGATCGGTTCCTGGGGGCAAAGCCGCAACCGCGCCGGCCGGCGCGACCGCGTACTCGGCGAGCCCCCCGTAACGGAGCAGGGCGACGCAAGCCTGTCCGATCTTCACGGATTCCACGCCCGCTCCGACGGCCTCGACATAACCGGCGACTTCGATGCCCGGCGCAAACGGACGTGGTGGCCGAACCTGGTAGCGGTCCTCAATGATCAGGACGTCCGGATAGTTGATCCCTGCAAAGCAGGTCCGGACGCGGACTTCGCCGGGCCCGGGGGACGGACAGTCCGCCTCCCCAACGCGCAGCGTCGTCCCATCGCCAGGCTCCACGCTGAGAAGCGCTCTCATCAGATCATTTCCTTCGAGGAACCGGACGCGCTGACCCGCTCTTGGGTCCACCTTCCCTGAGCACCGAGCCGCCCGCCCTCAGGACGCGACGGGTTCCGCAATCTTCTCCATCCAGGACCGCGCCTCGATAACGATCCGACGATCAGCTTCTTGGAACGCTACCCCAACCGGATCCCCGCCTTCCGCCACGGTTCTCGCGAGCCGCTTGAACAACAATCGCTGCTTCACGACGCCAGTGTCGGAAGAGGCGAGGTGTTCATCGGAATGCAAAGTAACTATCCCCTGCCCTTCCTGCGCCTCGTGATCCGAGGGGTAGCGCTGATGCTCTTCGGGGGTCATGTCGCGCCACAACTTCTTGGCTGGCCCATAGCCAGCGACTTCCTCCGGATCCCAAGCAAATCCTTTCTTTTGCCGGATGACCTGCACCTGCACGTAAGTGGTGTCATCGAAGGGCACAAAGAACCACAGGTGGTTCGCCGCTCCATCCCCATAGAACGGCGGAATGACCAGCACGTTCGGCATCAGCGCCTGCTCGATCCGCAGCCACGCTTGCCCGTCGCCAAGATCACGCTTGGTGAAGGTGAGAATAGAATCGCCGCTCTCGGACGTCCCCCACGACAGCTCCGGCCAGACGTCCCAGCGCCGATCGGTGAAATGCGACCCACAGTGCGAGTAGTGCAGGACCATGATGTGCGCATGGTCCATGGCGTTGTCCCAATGTTGGAACCAATTGTATCTGGCGGGGAAATCGGTGAGCTCCCGCTCCTTGTTCATGTAGTCGGCGACGATTTCCTCGTCCTCAGCGAGATCCTCGAAAATGGAGTAGATCGGGAAAAGCGGCTGCTTTTCAGGCGGGCCCATGTAAGCCCAGATCGCACCGTATTTCTCGACCACAGGGTACCACGGTTGACGCAGCAGGTGCTTGCGCGCCCCGCCGCCAGGTTCACAGGGCTGATCAAGGAGTTGGCCCTGACAGCCGAACTTCCAGCCGTGATAGCAGCAGCGAATCCCGTCCTCCTCGACCTTGCCGTAAAAGAGGCTCGTGCCGCGGTGGATGCAGCGGGGCGTAAGCAGGCCCACTTCGCCCGCACGGTTACGGAAGAGGACAAGATCCTCTCCAAGCCGGCGAATTTTCTTGGGCAGATCTGTCGCTTCATAAGACATCGCGATCGGCTGCCAATAGCGACGCAGCAACTCGCCGCCAGGCGTACCCGGCCCGACCAGCGTTAGCGACAAGTCAGGCTCACCCGGACGCACTCCATAAGCCCGCCCAAAGGCTTCGTTCAGTCTGGAATCCACCACCCTATTCCTCCAACTCGGGCCCACGCGCGGAAGGGCGACGCGCCGGCCAGCGCCGCTTTGCAGCACCATTCTCGCCGACTGTAGTTTTCGGCCAGCCGGCGCTCTAGCAGGCTTGCGCACACACTCTGTTGCGCGTTGGCAACAATGCCCGTGCGCCGCCCAAAGCTCGCCGACGTCTCAGTATTCTCCCATGGCTAAAGTGGCCGCCCAGCGCTGCGGATTGGTGTTGGTCATAAGATGGATCTGCTCGTCCGACAGGCCGCGCGACTTCAACTCAGGGATGACCTGCTGCTTCACGCGCATGTAAGGCGCAATGTCATCATCGATGCCGAAGGAGTCGGGGAAGCAATCGTGGTAGGCGATGGGCCAGCCTCCCGCGAGGAGGATCTGCTCACCATAACCCTTGCCCACGAGATCGACGATGCGCTCGAAGTTTTGCTCGGGCGTGCTTGAATCCGAAGCGAGGACGTTTGTCTCCTCGCTGGGGAACCAGCCGTCGAACGATATGAATGAACCTTTGTCGAGGATCCGCTGGAACTCGTCCAGCGACGTGTTCGCCGGCGAGCGATCCATGTGGCACAGGGCGACGCGTGTCAGGTCGACACCTTCTTCGGCGAAGATTCGCTGATGCTTCAGCCCATCGGGCGCGCCCAGGCCGTGGGTGGTGAGCGGCGCACCCGAGCGGCGATGCGCGATCGAGCACGACTTGAACAAGCTGCGGAGGTCGGGCGTTTCCTCGAGGCCGTACTTGTCCGACATGACCTTGATCGCGGCCGCCCGCACGTTCGTCCTGTTGATCCCAACCAGAACGTCCTGCACGATATAATCTTCGAGCAACATGCGGCCGACGAAGTCCTCCGGCTTGTCTTTACGATAGCGGAAGAAGTAGGGAAGGCTATGAAGCGTGTAAAATCCTGAGCAGATCAGGATATTCATCTTTGTTTGCTTGGCGACCTTCTGCATTCGCTCGACGTTCCGTCCGATGCCGACGATCGTACGTTCGACAATCGTGTTGACGCCGCCCTCGTACGCTGCGTTGAGGATGTCGACGACTCGCGCGATCTGCTCCTCCTCCGGACGAGACTCCCAGGTTTCATTCGGCCAGTTGCCGACGAGCTCCCCCGTCTGCTGAATGATCAACTCTGCCGAATGAGTGAAACCAAGTTCGCTGGCCGGAACGGCGTCGCCCCGCGCGGTGGGAATCATGGCCTCGCTCAGGGCGATCTGCTTCGTGCTCATCAAGTCTCTCCACTGCTCGCGCGCTCAGTCGACGCGGGAGGCTCAAACATGAAGGCGCCCGTCACCCTCGCGCGCAGCCTCTCGGTCAGGAGCCCGACATCGGCTCCGCAGCGCGATCCTGTGGGGGCAGCGCCCGGAAGTTATGGATACCGGCGGTGCGGAATTTCGCCAGAATCGATTCTTTCGACAGTCTGTTGTCCGGCGGCAACAATGCGTACCCGCCTCCATCTGCATCGCGGCGATGTGCGCGCCTGCGGGTAGGACTTTTCTTGGCCATCGACCGCCGATGAGGCGGCCGACAGCGTGCCCGTCACGCCGCGGCAGGGCCGGCGCAGGCCAGCAGACCTCTCAGGGCGTCCCCCCGCTCGTCCGCCAGGGCTGCGGTGCGCAGAGCGCGTACGCGTTCGGCGGCGTCGCTGCTTCCCATGAAGTCGCGCACGACATCCGCAATACTCTGGTAATTTCGCAAGCCCCTCTCGAAGGTGTCGCTATAGCCCTTGATGAGCTCCTGCAGCTCCAGAATCTCCGTCGCGAGCGGAACGTTGGTCGCCGCCGCCTCCCGCGCTAACTTCAGCCACGCCTCGATGCGCGTCTGCTCGTCTCGATACCGAAGCGTCGATCGGCGCAGGGGCCGCAAGGATGCGATAAGCCGCAGCGCCAAGAACCACCTGAGACTGGTGGTCTCAACGTGACGTCCCCTGGCGAAGAGCGGCTGAAACCAGCCGCGAAGGCGAGCGTTGCGCAAGATTGGGGCCCCGAGCCACGCCGGCAGCGTTTCGCAGACTTCCTGAAGGCGCGGGTGCATGTATTCCGTCACATGCAGCAGTTGCCCTTTTCCAAGCCGCACCTCGTCAGCGATCCGCGCGAACCGCGTCGCGCGCAGCTTCAGATCGGCGACGCGAACCGTATCTTCATAAGCCATCCAAAGCGCAAGGCGCCGGGCCGCGGTCGTCGTCAGGCGGTAATTCATCCAGCCGCTATCGAGCGCACGCACACGCGCTAATCGATCGAGATATAGGGTGGCATATTCGGCGTCCTGATAATCCATCAGGCGTCGCACGCCCTCGAGCGCTACGCTGCGAGCGGCCGGCGGCAGGCCCTCCGCTATGCGCGCCGCCAGCCTGCGGCCCGCTTGGGTCGTGGGCTCGAGCGGGGCCTTCGCCTCCTCGTCCTCTTCAACGGGGCGGGTCGCGCCGTCATAGCCTGCGGCAAATCCCTTCAGGTTCGCCTCGACGGCCTTTCCGCCGCCGCGGATCGCGGCTTCGAAGGCTTCCGCAGGGAATGGGAGCGCGCCGCTTCCGGCCAGCGCTCCGAACATGACCGAACTGATCACGCTGCCGGCCTGTGTCGCCGCGGCATCCATATCGAAGCCGACGAAGCGGGCCGCGCGGGCCTGGGCGGCGTCGAGAATGCGTCCGCTGGACGCCGTCCCGTCGCCGAGCGCCGACTTTTCCGAGATCGCGAAGATCCGGTGGGTGGAGGTGATCAGCGTCGTACGATCCTTCGAGACGAATCCACGCACCATGGATCGTCCCGCCTCCATCAGCTCCGAGGCCAGAACCACGTCGACGTCACCGGGCACGGGCATGAGGGCGAGAACCGGCTCGGGCCGGTTGGCGCCTGGCTCCGCCTTGCGCACCATCTCGACGTAGTAGACGGTCGAGCCCGTACGCTGCGCGACGCCGGGCACCGACGTCCCCTGGGCGACGTAGCCCTGCGTCTCGGCGAGCTGAGCGATCCAGTCGGCGAGCACGCCGCCGCCCTGGCCGCCGAGGGCCAGGATGGCGATCGTAATGCGGTCGCGGTCGGAACCCTTGAGGTCGGACATCAGAAACCTCTCGCCGCAAGCGCGCGCGCGTGGCCCTGCTGCAGCCACTCAATCACGCGCTGGACGAACCGATGGCGAAGGCTCTCCCACCGTGACGGGTTCGTCACGATCGCGGTCTTGTAGAAGGACGGGCAGAGGATCGCCGCATGGGCGACCTCGCCGCAATTGCCGCATCCCACGCAGCTGTCATCGATGTGCGTCACCGGGCTCAGCCGCAAAGGGTCTGGATTAGGTCTGATGCTCAGCGAGGGACAGCCGGACAGCCGTATACAGGCATGGTCGCCGGTGCAGGTGTCCGGATCGACCCCGAAGCGCTCGCGCACCACGCGCTTGCCTTCCTTGGCAGCCTTCGCCATCAGCGGTTTCACGCGGCGCTGCTTGTTGAGCATGCATTCGGACTGAGCGATGATCACCTTCGGGCCCTTCTCGGGGCTGGTGAGGGCCTCCTTCAGCGTGTCGCGCATCTTGGCGACGTCGTATGTGTGGGTAAGCGTACGCGCCCAAGCAACGCCGATCCCACGCACCGCCTTTTCGATGGGATGCTTGGTCTTTCGCGTTGCGTTGTCAGCCTTCGAGGAAAGAACATCTTGCCCGCCAGTCGCCGCTGAATAACCGTTGTCGACGATGATGGTGACGTTGTCGTCCTGATTGAAGACCGCGTTACCAATCCCTGACGTGAGGCCGTTGTGCCAGAAGCCGCCGTCGCCCATGACCGCGACGGCGCGCTTCGAGCCCGAACTCTCTTTTGGTCTGAACGCCGCGGCCGCCGCTGTCCCCAGACCATAACCCATGGTCGTGTTGCCGATGTGGAAGGGCGGCAAGATCGAGAACAGGTGGCAGCCGATATCGGCGGACACATGCAGGTCTCCGACCTCCCGCTGGACCAGCTTCATCGCGGAGAAGATCGGGCGCTCCGGACAACCGGTGCAGAACCCGGCCGGCCGCTGCGGAACCTCCCGGGCGAGCGCTGGCTCAGCCGGGACAGGCGGCAGCGGGGTGGTCAGCGCGCGGTCGGGCGCCCAGCGTCGCATAAAGGCGATGACGCCGTCCCGAAGCACCTGGCCGGAATATTCCCCGGCCCGCGGAAAAATCTCCTTGCCGACGACCTGCGTCTGCAGGTCCGCGCGCCTGAGCAGCGTATTGAGTTCATGCTCGATGAACTCCGGCTGCCCCTCTTCGACGATCAGCACGGCGGTCTTGCCCGCGCAAAAATCCTTTATCTCCTGGGGAACCAGAGGATAGGTGACATTCAAACAATAGATCGGCGCCTTGGCGGCGCCATAGACATCCGAAAGCCCAACGAGTTCCAGCGCCCGATTGAGCGTATTGTAGAGTCCGCCCTGAACTATGATGCCGATGTCGTCGCGGTCGGGGCCGAACCACTCGTTCAGCCGCTGGTCGGCCACGAAGCGCACCGCCGCCGGCCAGCGCTTTTCGATCTTTTCATGCTCGTGGAGGAAATTCGCGGGAGGCAGGACAATTCGATCGAGGTCGCGTCTCGGGTTGGCGGCGGCCTCGCCGACCGTCATCACCGGCCGCTTGTTGTCCTTCGCAACGAAGCGGCCGGTGAGGTGGCACCCACGCACGCGCAATTCGAGCATCACCGGGGTGTTCGAGGCCTCGGAGAGTTCGAACCCCTTCTCGACCATCTCGACGATCTTGGAGAGATTGGGGCGTGGGTCGAGCAACCACATTTGCGACTTCATCGCAAACGCGTGGGTGCGCTCCTGCATGATCGACGAGCCCTCGCCATAGTCCTCGCCGACGATCACCAGCGCTCCGCCCGTCACGCCGCCACTCGCGACATTGGACAGGGCGTCGGAGGCGACGTTCGTTCCGACGACCGACTTCCAGGCGACGGCTCCGCGCAGCGGGTAGTTGACGGAGGCGGCGAGCATGGCCGCCGCCGAAGCCTCGTTGGCGTTCGACTCGAAATGCACCCCCAGTTCGCGCAGGAGAGGATCTGCGTCCGCGAAGACGTCCATCAGGTGGCTGATCGGCGCGCCCTGATACCCGCCCACATAGGCTACGCCGGCCTGCAGGAGCGCCTTGGTCACGGCAAGGATGCCCTCGCCTTCGAACGTCGCGCCCGCGCCAATCCGCAGCTGTTCGACTTCCTTCTTGAACGACCGCTCAGCCATGACCCACCTCCGGCATAAGCGCGATGACACGCAGCGGACTCCCGGAACCT
This sequence comes from Phenylobacterium sp., assembly GCF_035276905.1. Classification (GTDB taxonomy): domain Bacteria; phylum Pseudomonadota; class Alphaproteobacteria; order Caulobacterales; family Caulobacteraceae; genus Phenylobacterium. The sequence continues at coordinate 28,638 of NZ_DATELG010000413.1, forward strand.
CCGGCAATCTTCAACGGCGCGGCGAGGAGCACCGCGCCAACCGGGGGCAGCAGGTCCAGATTCGTCAGGCACTGCAGACCGTAACGCCCCGCGCCGTGGAACAGCGCATGGGCCGGATAAGGCGGCTCGAACAGAAACGCCTGGCCCGCGTCGGTGCCGATCGTCTCCACACCGAAGCCGTGCACGGCTCGCTCTTCGACTAAGAAGCGACAAGCTTCCGCATCGGGTCCGGGAGTATGCGGGCCGTCCTCGCGACGATTGGCGTAAAGCTCGCCGCTACGTTTGGACCAGTCAGTGCGGAAAAGAACCCAAGTTCGCGGGGGGATCCGGCCATACATCGCTTCCCAATCTTCGATGACGGATCGCGTAAGCAGGAAGTCGGCGTCTTCCGCGCAGGCCGCGGAGCAATCGATCACGATCGCCGGCGCAATGAAGTCGCTCGGCGGGATAGAATCGAGGGCGTTGTTCGGCAGGTCCTTGCCTGTCACCCAGTGCACCGGGGCGTCGAAATGCGTTCCGGTGTGCTCACCTACGGTGAAGTTGCTCCAATACCAGGCCACGCCCCGCTCGTCGTAGCGGGAGATCTCCTGGCGCGAAAAGCCGACGCACTGACCGAATTGCGGCGGCAGAACCAAGACCGGCGTTTCTTCCGAAAGGGTTTGCGTAAGATCGACGGTTCGCACGGCGCCGCTCGTGAGCGCGGCGGCCAGATCGTCAAGAAGGGAGCTGGACATGTCGGCCACCGATTGTTGAGTACGCCACGTACGCTGGCGCAAGAAACTTGCAAATGCAAGTTACTTCTTGGGGCGCTCAGGGTCACCTGAGCCTGCGGCCTGCGACCTTCAGGTGGGGTGATCTCCGTGACCCGCAGGCCGGCGTCGCCCACTCTGGATCGACAGCTCACGACCTGCGCCTGGCCGACATGCCCGAGCCTGCGCCGCCGCCCTCCCCCATCCGGAGATCACCTGATGGCGGCGCCGCGAAAGGTGCGGCTAACTCCGTTCGGCCTCTGTCAGAGGAGTGGAATCTTCCAAATGAGCGTCAAGACAATTGCTTCGATCCTGAAGGCGAAGGGCCCAGAGGTTCATTCCGTGGGGCCGGACACGACGGCTTATGACGCCGTCGCGAAAATGGCGGCCAGGGACATCGCGGCCGTCCTGGTGATGGAGAATGGGGACCTTCTCGGAGTCTTCTCCGCCAAGGACTACGGATCCCGGATCGCCCTGCAGGGGCGGGACGGGCGCGAGGTCGCCGTCCGGGACGTGATGACCCACCCTGTGGTGACGGTGGGCCCGAATGTGAAGATCGTCGACGGCATGCAGATCATGGCGACGAAAGGCCTACGCCACCTGCCCATCATGGACGACGGCAAACTCATCGGCCTAGTGACCCTGGCCGACCTGGTGCGATCCACTCTCGCCGACCAGGAGTTCAAGATCGAACAGCTGATGACCTACGTCGGCAGCTGACGACGCCGGCCAACTGACTGCCGGCAGCAGCGACTGCGCCTCACGGCCGTATTGCAAACTGCGCTACACGCCCCTACCCCACGAGCTGGAGGTAGACCAATGGCCACGCCGCTTTCCATGCGCCTGCCGGAACAGGACCTGGCGATCATCGATCGCGCAGCCGATCTGCGCGGCCGCTCGCGGACCGACTTCGTGCGTGAAGCCGCTGTAAGAGCCGCCGAAGAGGTCCTGCTCGAGCAGTCGGTCGTCCGCCTGACGCCTGCCGACTTCGAAGCGTTCAAGGCCGCTCTCGATGCGCCGGCTCAGGCCGTCCCTGAGATGGTCGAGACGCTAAAACGCCGTGCGCCGTGGGAACAATAGTTGGCGATCTCAGCGCCCGAGGTCCTCACGCCCGACCACGACCTCGCGGGCTTCGATGGTGGCAAGCCCGCGCTGAACGCATGGCTCAAAACCCGCGCCCTGGCGAACCAGCGGAACGGCTTCACCGTGGTGGTCGTGGTTCACGACGAACGCCGGGTCGTCGGCTACTACGGGCTCTCGCCCAGCGCCGTTGAGCCGGCTCTCCTGCCCAGGAAGGTCCGGACCGGCCAGCCTCCAGACCCCGTTCCCTGCCTGCTGCTCGGACAGCTGGCGACGGACCTCGGCCACGCCGGTCGTGGCCTCGGCACGGCGCTCGTGGGCCATGCGCTTGAGCGGGCGGTGCTCGGCGCGCGCCTCACCGGCGGCCGCGCGCTTCTGGTGCGAACGATCGACGAGGACGCGATCGGGTTCTGGAAGCGTCGCGGCTTCCTTGCCTCGCCGGCCGATCGCTATCTGCTGTTTCGATCCCTCCCCGATATCGAAGCCTCGCTGAGGGCTGCGGGACGCCTATAGCTCCGACGGGCGCCGGCGCCGGATCGGACAGCGCCCAGGCGCTGCGGCTGGTTGATGTTCAATGCCCCGCGGCAGGCTGCCCCGATGGGGTCTGACCGGATCCTCGCACAAGACGAAGGCCTTGGGCGCGGGAACGCTGCTTCTCATCGCCGATCGGGCCTTACGGGTTCAGATTTGGTGATGACGACCCCCGGCGGAGGCGGCATGTCGTTTGGCACGAAGTAGTCCGCCATCAGCGGCGCGGTCGCATCAACTCTGTACTGATCGAAATCCCGAACCCCCTCGGCGTAAAGGAAGGAATCGTCGATCAGGAATTGACCGGTGAAATCGCGCGCCGGCTTGTTGAAGATCGCGTAGGCGGCGTCCGCCATGATCTGCGGCGTGCGGCAATGGCGCAGCCCCTCTTCGCCGGTCAGCGCAAATTCCATGGCCGCCGTGGCGATGCCTGACCGCGGCCACAGCGCGTTGAACGCCACGCCGGCCGCCCGGAACTCCTCGCTCATCCCCAGCACGCACATGCTCATGCCGAACTTGGCGATCGTGTAGGCCGTGTTGCCCGCAAACCAGCGCGGGTTCATGTCGAGCGGCGGCGAGATCATGAGGACATGGGGGTTCGCCGCGGCCTGCAGATGCGGCAGGCAGGCCTTCGAGGCGAGAAACGTGCCTCGCGCGTTGACCTGGTTCATCAGGTCGTAGCGCCTCATCTCGGTCGAGAGCGTATCGCTGAGCTGGATGGCCGACGCGTTGTTGACGCAGATGTCGACGCCCCCGAACGTCCGAACGGTGGCGTCTACCGCGCTCAGCACCGAGTCCTCGTCGCGCACGTCCACGACCAGCGGCAGGGCCTTGCCGCCGGCCTGTTCGATCGCTTCCGCAGCGGAATAGATGGTTCCGGGGAGGTGTCGGTGCGGCTCGGCGGTCTTGGCGGCGATGGCGACGTTGGCGCCGTCGCGAGCGGCGCGCAGCCCGATCGCCAGCCCGATTCCGCGGCTCGCGCCGGTGATGAAAAGCGTCTTCCCCTGCAAGCTCATGTCGATCTCCGATGAACAGCCGTGTCTGCAAGGCCGGGAGCCGCACGCGCGCCGCGCCGACGTGAGCCGCATGCGCAGAACCCAACGGGCGGGACCGCCCTCGGGCTCCGGCAGCCTGCTCCAGACTCAGTCACCGACGAATTCCTCGGGCGGCGCGTCCATCACAACCCGGGCGCCAGCCATCAACGGTGCCAGCCAGCCGGCGATCTTGGGAAGCTCGAATTCGGAGAAATACCGACAAGCACGCAACTTGCCGGCCCGGAAGCTGGCGTCCGGGCGCCCACGCTCATGCAGGGTCGCGTCTCGGCAGAGCACGGCCTGATCGAGCCACAACCAGCCGACGACGCCGTGGCCGAGCGCTTCGAGAAACGCCGTGGCGTGCGCCAGGGCGTCTTGCGCCTCCCCCTGCTGGAGTTTGGTGACAGCCTGCGAGATGTCGGTCCAGACGCGCTGCAAGGCGTTCGCTTCGCGCTCCAGGCCGGGCGCGCTGCGGGCGCCTCGCAAGGTGGCCTCGATGCGCGGCCGCAGAAGATTCTGAAACCCCTCGCCTCGGTCCCGCCGTATCTTGCGGCCGACCAGGTCGATCGCCTGGATCCCGGTCGTGCCTTCGTGGATCGGATTGAGACGGTTGTCGCGATAGAGCAGCTCGACGTCGAAGTCGCGCGTGTACCCTGCCCCGCCATGGATCTGGATGGCGTGGTGCAGCGAGATCTGGGCCCACTCCGAAGGCCAGCTCTTCGTCACCGGCGTCAGCAGGGAAAGCAGGTTCGCCGCCGCGGCGCGCGCTTCAGCCGAGGGCGCCGTCTCGGCCTCGTCGAGCAGGCGGGCGCAGTAGAGAACCAGCGCGAGCGCGCCCTCGGCGTAGCACTTCTGCGCCAGCAGCATGCGCCTGACGTCTGCGTGCTGGATGATGGCGACTTGCTCGCCCGCGTGGACGCCCGGGGGCCGGCCCTGGACCCTGTTGCGCGCATAGTCGAGCGAGAGCAGATAGCCTCGGTACGCGAGCATCGCCCCGCCCAATCCCACCGAGATCCGCGCCTCGTTCATCATCTGGAACATCTGCGGCAAGCCCTGGCCGACGTCGCCGACCCGCCAGCCGACCGCCCCGCCCTGGCCGAAGGGCCGGGTGGCGCCCTCCCCGAAATTCAGGGCGCAGTTGGGCAAGGCGCGGTAGCCCATCTTGTGGTTCAGCCCGGCGACGACAATGTCGTTGCGGGAGCCGTCCGGCAGGACCTTGGGCACGATGAACAGCGAAGCCCCTCGCGTGCCTTCGGCAAGCATTCCGTCGGGCCCCTCGGTCTTGGCGAGCACGAGATGGACGATGTTGTCCGTCACGTCATGGTCGCCGGCCGAGATCCACATCTTCGCGCCGAACAGGCGATAACGGGGGCCGAATTCGTCCTCGCCGTCGGCCACGGCGCGGGTTCGGATGTCCGCCAACGAAGAGCCCGCGTGCGGCTCTGAAAGGCACATCGTCCCCAGCGTCGATCCGGCGACCTGCGGCTGGGCGAAGGCCGTGATCTGGCGCGGCGTTCCATAGGTCACGATCAGCCGCGCGTTGGCGACGGTGAGCAGCATGAAGGACGAGGCGGAAATGCTCCCGCCCATCAGCAAGCCCAGGCAGGCCACGTGGACGAGGTTCGGCAGTTGGGAGCCGCCCAGGTCGGTGTCGAACGCCGAACCGAAGATTCCGGCTTCGGCGATGGTCCGCACGGCGCGAGCGACATCTGGCAGGACGCGGACCTGGCCTTCGGGATCCAGTCGGGGCTCATCAAGATCCGACGCCCGCAAATGCGGCGCGAGCTCTTGTTCGGCCACTCGCTCGACCAGTTGGACGATGGAGCGAATTTCCTCCGCCGCGTGATCCGAGAACCGGGGCCTTTCCAGTAGCTCCTCGAGCCGAAGCCACTCGAAGAGAAGGAAATCAAGGTCCCGGCGGTTCACCACGGGCGTCGCCACGCCAGCCATCGCAGCCACGACCTCCCCAGTCGACGGTCCGCCGCAAAGCGCGGCGCGCCAGGCCCCCTATGTCACAGACGTAGCGGCGTCGCAATGAAATGTAGGACACAATCGTCCTGCACTTTTTCGATATCGAAGCGGCCCGCTCCCCGCTGATCCACGAGCGCCAAGACCTTCCGGATTAATTGCGGGAACATCTAAGCGGTGGCGTCATGTCGTCATGAGACGGCCATGCTTTCCAGAGATGCCTTCCGGGTCGCGCTGCCTTCCCTCAAGGTCAGTCTGCCGTCGAAACGGGCGCACTAGACCGGGCCGGCCCGACGGTATCGGCGCGGACGCGGCAAGGGATATTTCATTCGCGTGACTTCGCTCGAAGGTGGCCGCACCGTCAGGGTCTTGGAGCGAGGACAGGACGGCGCTGGCGTCGGCGCCGCCTGGATCTTCACCGGGCTGGCCTACCTCATCCTGCTGGCGCCGTTTCTCTGCGCCCGCATCCCGCCGCTGGTGGACTATCCGAACCACCTCGCGCGCTTCTGGGTGATCGCCAGCAAGGGCG
>NZ_DATELG010000414.1:0-6378 GCF_035276905.1 Phenylobacterium sp.
CAGGAGCAGGCGTCGGAGCTGGCGCCGATGGCGAGGTGGCGGGCGCCGGCGGCGTCTCGGGCGCGCGAACCGGATAGCTGGGCCGGAGCGCGTCGGAATCCGTGGTCGAGCATGCGCCGAGCGCCCCGGTCGCAAGCGCGATCAGGGCCGTCCGCTGCAGGAAATGCGTCATCACCGCTCCGGAATTGGGCATCTGCGTGAAAAAGGAATCAGTCGGGGAGCGTGGCGATCATCGGCCAGGGCGGCTTCGAGAGCCAACCCGCAAACCGCCGCAGTCGTCCGTCCCGAAACCGAAAGCCGCCCTGTGTGTCTCTAGAGCAGGCTTCCACCTCAACACGCTACGGCTCCTTGGCCACGCCTTCCAGCAGCGGCACGAAACGGACATCGATCAGATCTTCCACCTGGAAGCCGCCCTTGCCGTCGCCGGTGTAGCGGCGCAGCGTCTGGACCGGTCCCCGGCCGATCGGCGCCACGAGGATCCCCGCGGGCTTCAGCTGCTGCAGCAGGGCTGTGGGCTCTCCGGGCGCCGCCGCCGTGACCATAATGCGGTCAAAAGGCGCCTGCTCGGGCCAGCCCTCGCCGCCGTCCCCGAAGCGGGTGATGACGTTGGTCAGCTCGAGCTCCTTGAAGCGCGCCTCGGCCTCCCGCATCAGCGTGCGGTAGCGCTCGACGGTGTAGACCAGCCGCGCCAGCTTGGAGAGGATCGCCGTCTGGTAGCCCGAGCCGGTGCCGATCTCGAGCACCCGCGAGCGCCGGTCGAGCTTCAGCGCCTGGGTCATCAGGCCGACAATGAACGGCTGGCTGATGGTCTGGCCGCAGGCGATCGGCAGGGCCGAGTCCTCGAGGGCGCGTTCCCGGAACAGCTCCGGCGTGAACAGCTCCCGCGGCGTTCCCTCGATCACCTTCAGCACCCTGGGCTCGGTGACCCCTTGCGTGCGCAGCGCCAGGATCAGGCGCGCCATCCGCGCTTGCGGCGTCTCCTCGTGCGGCTCGCTCATCCTTAGAGCCTCGGCGGCGCCCCGCCCAGCACGCCCTTGAGATCGTGCACGGTGGGCTGGTGGGTCAGGTCGATGTGCAGCGGAGTCACCGAGATGCGGTTCTCGTAAAGCGCCCGAAGGTCGGTCCCTTCGGCCGGCTTGGACCGCTCGTGGCGGAAGCCGATCCAGTAGTAGTCCCGCCCGCGCAGGTCGGTGCGCTTTTCCGCATGGCGGATCTGCACGTCGCGGAAGCCCTGGCGCGTGACCTCCACCGCCGTCACCTCGTCGACCGCTATGGCGGGGAAGTTGAGGTTCATGACCACGTCGGCCGGCCAGCCGACCTCGACCAGGCGCTTCAGGATGCCCGGCGCGTAGGCCTCGGCCACCTGGAAGAAGCGCTCGTCGGGGACGTAGCCGCCCATCTGCGAGAGGGCGACGCCCGGCACGCCCAGCGCCATGGCCTCGATCGCCCCGGCGACCGTGCCCGACATGGTCACGTCCTCGGCGAGGTTCGCGCCGCGGTTCACGCCGGAAAGCACGAGGTCGGGTCTCGCGCCCGTGACCAGCTCGTGGATCGCCAGCATCACGCAGTCGGTCGGCGTCCCCGTCGTTGAGAACTTGCGCTCGCCCACGTGCCGCACGCGCACCGGGTCGGCCAGGGTCAGGGCCCGGCTCGCGCCCGACATCTCGTACTCCGGCGCGCAGACCCAGACGTCGTCGGTCAGATTGCGGGCGATCCGCTCGAGCGCCGCCAGGCCCGGCGCATGGATCCCGTCGTCGTTGGTCAGCAGGATCCTCAACGCGCCGCCTCGATGTGCGTCAGCCCGGGCAGGTAGGGCCTTAGCGCCTCGGGCACCGCGATCCGCCCGCCCTCGTCCTGATAATTCTCCAGGATCGCGACCAGGGTGCGGCCGACCGCGAGGCCCGAGCCGTTCAGCGTGTGGACGAAGCGCGTGCCCTTCTCGCCGGCGGCCTTGGTGCGCGCGTCCATCCGCCGGGCCTGGAAGTCGCCGCAGTTCGAGCAGGAGCTGATCTCGCGATAGCGGCCCTCCGAGGGGATCCAGACCTCCAGGTCGTAGGTCTTGCGGGCGGCGAAGCCCATGTCGCCGGTGCACAGCAGCATGGTGCGGAACGGCAGCTCCAGCCGCTTCAGCACCGTTTCGGCGCAGCCGACCATCCGCTCGTGCTCTTCGTCCGACTGCTCGGGCGTGGTGATGGAGACCAGCTCGACCTTGTAGAACTGGTGCTGGCGGATCATGCCGCGGGTGTCGCGGCCCGAAGCGCCCGCTTCGGAGCGGAAGCACGGCGTCAGCGCCGTCAGCCTGAGCGGCAGCTCCTCCTGCGGGGTGATCTGCTCCCGCACGAGGTTGGTCAGCGAGACCTCGGCGGTGGGGATCAGCCAGCGGCCGTCGGTGGTGTGGAACAGGTCCTCGGCGAACTTCGGCAGCTGGGTGGTGCCGAACGCCGCCTCGTCGCGCACCAAGAGCGGCGGCGAGACCTCGGTGTAGCCGTGCTCGGTCGTCTGCAGGTCGAGCATGAACTGGCCGAGCGCCCGCTCGAGCCGGGCGAGCTGGCCCTTGATCACGACGAAGCGCGAGCCGCTCATCCGGGCGGCGGCCTCGAAGTCGAGCATCCCCAGGGCCTCGCCGAGGTCGACGTGGTCCTTGGGGCTCACGATCGCGCGCGGCTCGCCCCAGCGGCGCACCTCGACATTGGCTTCCTCGTCCTCGCCGGGCGGCGCCTCGGGGGCCGGCAGGTTCGGCAGCGCCGCCAGCATCTGGCGCAGCAGCTCGCCGACCTCGCGCTCGACCTCGGCCTCGTCCTCGAGCGTCTTCCTCAGCGTCTCGACGTGGGCCATCAGGCGGCTCGCCTCGGCCTCGTCCTTCCTGGCCTTGGCCTGGCCGATCTTCTTCGAGGATTCGTTGCGCTCGGCCTGGGCCGCCTGCAGCGCCGTCTGCGCCGCGCGCAACTTCGCATCGAGGTCGAGGATCTCGGCGACGCGGCCGGACATCCCCTTCGCCGCCCAGTGCTTTTCATAGAGCTCGGGGGTTTCGCGAATGGCTCGGATGTCGTGCATGGCGACCGCTGGCGACGGATGAGGCGGACCTGTCTAGAGCGCGTCGGCGGACCGGCCAAGCGGAGAGTGAACGACGCCTAGACGACCGCCACTTCCTTCCCCGCCTCGTCCTTCGCCCGGCGCAGCTCGATGAGCTTCACGCAGCCGACCGAGGCGAAGTAGAGCAGGATGATCGGCAGCGCGAGCAGGGTCTGGCTGATGGGGTCCGGCGGGGTCACGATGGCGGCCACGACGAACACGCCGACGACCGCATAGCGCCAACCCGAGAGCAACGTCTTGGCCGTGACCATCCCGGCCATGCCCAGGAGCGTCAGCACCACCGGCAGCTGGAAGCAGAGGCCGAACGCCAGCACGAGCGTCGTCACCAAGCTGAAGTAGTCGGAGACCTTCGGCAGAAGCTGCACCGAGATCGCGCCCGCGCCGACGATCTGCTGCGAGAGCGAGAACCACAGCACGAACGGCAGGATCATGTAATAGACCAGCGCCGCGCCGGCGATGAACAGCAGCGGCGCGGCGATCAGGAACGGCAGGAAGGCGCGGCGCTCGCGCTTGTAGAGGCCAGGCGCCACGAAGGCGTAGATCTGCCAGGCCAGCACCGGGAACGAAAGCGCCACCGCCCCCAGGCCCGCGAGCTTCATCTTGGTGAAGAAGAACTCCAGCGGGGCGGTGAAGACCAGGCTCGTCACCTTGCCCGGCGGCGGCGGCAGGTCGATGGCGCCGACGAGCGCCAGGAACATGTTCTTCGCCCCGGTCAGCACGCCCAGCAGGTCGAAGGCCGCGCTGGGATGGGCCGCCTCGGCCTCGCGGATCGCCAGCAGCTGGGCGGCGATCGAGAACGGGTGCAGCAGCAGGTTGAAGATCTGGGTGGCGAAGGCGAAACAGATCGCGAAGGCGACGCCCAGCGCGACGATGCAGACGATCAGCCGCTTGCGCAGCTCGATCAGGTGGTCGAGCAGCGGCGCGCGCGACGCCTCGATCTCGGATTCGTCGGTCTCGTAGCTCACGCCTTCGGCTCCGAAGGCTTGCGGGTGCGCGGCTTGGCCGGCGCCTTGGCGGTCTTGGCGGACGCAGCTTTCGCCGCGGCGGCCTTGGGCGTCTTGGCCGCGGTCGTGCGTTTCGCCCGGGGTTTGGGCTTGGGCTCAGGCGCGGGCTCGGAAGGCGCCTCGTAGTAGGGCGCGGCGGTCTGCGCGCCGACCTCGGAGCCGATGCCGCTCAGGGTCTGGTGGATGTCGGTGAAGGCCTCGTGCACATCGGCTTGGCCGGCCTGGGCGGCGACATCGGCGATCTGCGCCTTGCGCATCGCCTCGACTTCCTTGCGCAGTTCGTCGAGCTCCGACTGGCGGGCCATCTCGTCGAAGCTGGCGCGGAACTCGGCCGCCATCGCCCGCATCCGGCCGAGGAACTGGCCGAGCTTGCGCATCAGGATCGGCAGATCCTTCGGCCCGACCACGACGAGCGCGACCGCCGCGGCCAACAGGAATTCGAGGGCGCGTCCTTCAGGAAACATGACGGCGGCTTACGCGCTTCGCCGCCTCGCGAGAAGCGGCCGCGCGCGTGACCTCAGCTCTGCGCCTTGTCCTTCTCGGTCTCGCTGGGCAGCGGCTTGGCGGCGGCTTCCTGGTGCTCGCCGTCCTTCAGGCCCTCGCGGAAGGCCTTGATGCCCTTGCCGGCGTCGCCCATGAGGCCGGACAGCTTGCCGCGGCCGCCGAAGACCAGGGCTACGATGGCCAGCACGATCAGCCAGTGCCAGATGGAAAGAGAGCCCATATCGGCGAATACTCCATGTGCCGCGACGCAGGCTTTTTGCGCCCGGCGCTAAGATTCAGCAGGTTATATAGTCGCTCGCCGCGCGATACGCCATCGGCGCGCGGCGCGTCAGTTCCCCGCGGCCCCTCACCCCTCCCCGCCGACGAAATCGACATGGAATTCAGGCGCCTCGCCGTCCAACGGATCCTCGTCGAGCACCGGCGCTTCAGGGTTCGGCACCTCGAAATCCGCCGGCAGGTCGAGCGACAGGAGGCCCGCGGCCTTCATCTCCGCCATGCCCGGCAGGTCGGCGAGGCTGGGCAGCCCATAGTGCTCCAGGAAGGCGTCCGTCGTGCCGTAGGTGACCGGCCGACCGGGCGTGCGCCTGCGCCCCCGCATCCGCACCAGGCCGAGCTCGAGCAGCACGTCCAGCGTGCCCTTGCTGGCCTGGACGCCGCGCACCGCCTCGATCTCGGCCCGGGTGACCGGCTGGTGGTAGGCGATGATCGCCAGGGTCTCTTGGGCGGCCTTGGAGAGCCGCCGCGGCTCGTCCTTCTCCTCGGTCATCAGCCAGGCGAGATCGCCGGCGGTCTGGAAGCGCCAGCGCTCGGCGACGCAGACCAGCTCCACCCCGCGGCCGGCGTAGCGCGCCTGCAGCGCCGCGATCGCGGCAGCGACGTCCGCGCCCTCGGGGAGCCGCCGCGCCAAGTCGGTCTCGCTCAACGGGCCCGCGGCGGCGAAGAGCAGCGCCTCGACCTCGCGTTCGGTCTCTTCGGCCTCGTTCATGGCCGAGTCTCGCGCGCCCGGACGTAGATGTCGGCGAAGGCCTCCAGCTGGCGGGCCTCCATGGCGCCTTCCTTCACCAGTTCCAGGCTGGCCGAGAGCGTGGACGCCACATAGGAGGCGCGCGACGGCCCCGGCCCGGCCGAGCCCATCGGGGCGACCCCTGTCAGCGAGGTCCAGCGGTCGAGGTCCGGCAGCAGCTTGCGCAGCCGATCGCGCGCGTCCTCCAGCGGATAGGCTTGCGGCGGACGCGGCGTGTAGTGGCGCTTCGCTTCCTTCACCCGCTGGCCGATGTAGGCGCTCATCAGCTCGTAGAGGTTGCCGTCGATCCGGCCGCTGGGGAGCACCTTGATCGCCTGTGGATCGCCGCGGCCGAAGACGTCGCGGCCAAGCTGGGCCCGGGTCTTCAGCGCCTCGCCGGCGTTGCGCATGGCGTCGAGCTTGGCCAGGCGCCAGGCGAGCCGGGCCGCAACCTCCTCGGCCGGCGGCTCCTCGCCTTTCGGCCGCTGCGGCTTGGGCAGGAGCAGGCGCGACTTCAGATAGGCGAGCCACGCGGCCATCACCAGATAGTCCGCCGCCAACGAGAACCGCCGGCGCCGCGCCTGCTGGACGAAAGCGAGGTACTGCTCGGCGAGCTTGAGCACCGACAGCTGCAGCAGGTCCACCTTCTGGCTGCGGGCCAGCGCCAGCAGCACGTGCAACGGGCCTTCGTAGCCTTCCAGGTCGACGATCAGGGCCTCGCCGTCCTCGGCGGCGCTCGCCGCGGCGGTGAAGTCCAGGTTCGGCTGGAACGGC
>NZ_DATELG010000415.1:0-3055 GCF_035276905.1 Phenylobacterium sp.
TGCCCGCCGGGATGAGCCGGCCGACGATGACGTTCTCCTTGAGGCCTTCCAGGGTGTCGATCTTGCCCTGGACCGAGGCTTCGGTGAGCACCCGCGTCGTCTCCTGGAACGAGGCCGCGGAGATGAAGCTGCGGGTCTGCAGGCTGGCCTTGGTGATGCCGAGCAGCACCGGCTGGGTGATCGCAGGGCGACCGCCGCGGGCTTCCGCCTTGGCGCTCTCCTCGTCGACCTCGAGCTTGTCGAGGTGATCGCCCTTCAACAGGCCGGTGTCGCCGGGCTCAAGGATCTCCACCTTCTGCAGCATCTGACGGACGATCGTCTCGATGTGCTTGTCGTTGATCGGCACGCCCTGCAGTCGGTAGACCTCCTGGATCTCGTTCACCAGGAAGTCGGCCAGCGCCTCGATGCCCTGGATCCGCAGGATGTCGTGCGGATCCGGGTTGCCGTCGATCAGGTACTCGCCCTTGCGGATGATGTCCCCGTCGTGGACGGCGATGTGCTTGCCCTTCGGGATCAGGAACTCAACCGCCTCGCCGCCGTCCTCCGGCGTGATCTTGATGCGGCGCTTGTTCTTGTAGTCCCGGCCGAACTCGACCCGGCCGTCCATCTCGGCGATGACCGCGCAGTCCTTCGGACGCCGCGCTTCGAACAGCTCCGCCACCCGCGGCAGACCGCCGGTGATGTCGCGCGTCTTGGCGCTTTCCGTGGGGATACGGGCCATGACCTCGCCGGGCTTCACCTCGTCGGCGTCGCCGATCGAGAGAATGGCCCCGACGGGCAGCAGGTAGCGGGCCTCGCCGCCGTTCGAGAGGCGCTTGTAGGCGCCGTTCTCGTCGAGCACCGCCATGGCCGGACGCAGGTCCGAACCCTTGGTGGAGGCGCGCCAGTCGATGACCACGCGGTTGGAGATGCCCGTCGCCTCGTCGGCCTCTTCGCGGAACGACATGTTCTCGACGAGGTCCTCGAAGCGCACCCGGCCGCCGACCTCGGTGATGATCGGAGTGGTGTAGGGGTCCCATTCCGCCAGGCGCTGGCCGCGCTTGACGCTCTCGCCGTCCTTGACCCGCAGGCGCGCGCCGTACGGCGGCTTGTAGGACTCGCGGTCCTTGCCGTCGACCTGCACCACCAGCTGCAGGTTGCGGCTCATGCCGATCAGCTGGCCTTCGGCGTTGGTCACCGTGTTGCCGCCGGTGATCCGCACCACGCCCTCGTTGGCGCTTTCGAAGAACGACTGCTCGGCCACCTGGGCGGTGCCGCCGATGTGGAAGGTCCGCATCGTCAGCTGGGTGCCCGGCTCGCCGATCGACTGGGCGGCGATGACGCCCACGGCCTCGCCGATGTTCACCGGCGTGCCGCGCGCCAGGTCGCGGCCGTAGCAGGCGCCGCAGACGCCGTTCTTGGTCTCGCAGGTCAGGACCGAGCGGACCTTCACCGACTGGACGCCGGCGCTCTCGATCAGGTCGATCATGTTCTCGTCGAGGTAGCTGTCGGCCGGCACGATCACCTGGCCGCCCGGCTCCTTGACGTCCTCGGCCGCGAACCGGCCCAGGATGCGCTGGCCGAGCGAGACCAGCACGTCGCCGCCTTCGACCACGGCGCGGAGCGTGATACCCCGGGTGGTGCCGCAGTCTTCCTCGGTGATGATGCAGTCCTGCGCCACGTCCACCAGACGGCGGGTCAGGTAGCCCGAGTTGGCGGTCTTCAGCGCGGTGTCGGCCAGGCCCTTTCGGGCGCCGTGGGTGGAGTTGAAGTACTCCTGGACGGTCAGGCCTTCCTTGAAGTTCGAGATGATCGGCGTCTCGATGATCTCGCCGGACGGCTTGGCCATCAGGCCGCGCATCCCGCCCAGCTGCTTCATCTGCGCCTGCGAGCCGCGGGCGCCCGAGTTCGACATCATGAAGATCGAGTTGATCTCGCCCTCGCGGCCGGAGGCGTCCTTCTCAGCCGTGGCGACCTCGACCATCATCTCGTCGGCGACGCGGTCGGTGGCCTTGGCCCAGGCGTCGACCACCTTGTTGTACTTCTCGCCCTTGGTGATCAGGCCGTCCGCGTATTGCTGCTCGTATTCCTCGACCAGCTTGCGGGTCTCTTCGACGATCGGCTTCTTGCGCTGCGGGATGACGATGTCGTCCTTGCCGAACGAGATGCCGGCCTTGGCCGCCTCGCGGAAGCCCAGGCCCATGATCTGGTCGGCGAAGATGACCGTCGCCTTCTGACCGCAGTGCCGGTAGACGACGTCGATCAGGTTGCCGATCTCCTTCTTGGTCAGGTTCTTCTCAAGAAGGCGATGGCCGAGCGCCGGGTGGTGCGGCAGGAGCGCGGCGATCTTCATCCGGCCGGGCGTGGTGTCGATCACCTTGCGCACGACGTTGCCGTCGGCGTCCATCTCGGTGTGGCGCGCCTTGATCTTGGTGTGCAGGGTGACCACGCCGACGTCGAGCGCCCGGTCGATCTCCGCCAGGTCCGCGAAGGCCTTGCCCTGGCCGGGCTCGTTCTCCTTGGCCAGCGACAGGTAGTAGAGGCCGAGCACGATGTCCTGCGACGGCACGATGATCGGCCGGCCGTTGGCCGGCGACAGGATGTTGTTCGTGCTCATCATCAGCACGCGCGCTTCCAGCTGGGCTTCCAGCGAGAGCGGCACGTGCACGGCCATCTGGTCGCCGTCGAAGTCGGCGTTGAAGGCCGCGCAGACCAGCGGGTGCAGCTGGATCGCCTTGCCCTCGATCAGCTTCGGCTCGAACGCCTGGATGCCCAGGCGGTGCAGGGTGGGCGCGCGGTTCAGCAGCACCGGATGCTCGCGGATCACCTCGTCGAGGATGTCCCACACCGCCGGCTGTTCACGCTCGACCATGCGCTTGGACTGCTTGACGGTGCCCGACAGGCCCTTGGCGTCCAGCCGCGCGTAGATGAACGGCTTGAACAGCTCCAGCGCCATCTTCTTCGGCAGGCCGCACTCGTGCAGCTTCAGCTCGGGGCCGACGACGATGACCGAACGGCCCGAGTAGTCGACGCGCTTGCCGAGCAGGTTCTGGCGGAAGCGGCCCTGCTTGCCCTT
>NZ_DATELG010000416.1:0-5289 GCF_035276905.1 Phenylobacterium sp.
GGCGACCCGCGGCCGAGCCGCCCACGTACTCGCCCGCGGTTATGGAGGAAGCCTCGCCGGACCGGCGCAGGTCGATCCCGCCCGCCACGCCAGCGCCGAGGTCGGCGACGAGCCGCTGATGCTGGCGCGGGACTTTCCCATCTGGGTGGCGCGCGACCGGGCCGCGGGCGCGCGAGCCGCCGCCGCCGCGGGCGCCCAGGCGATCGTCATGGACGACGGCCACCAGAACCCGTCGCTGAAGAAGGCGCTGTCGCTGGTGGTGGTCGACGGCGAGGTGCGCGACGGCGAATGGCCGTTCGGCGACGGCCGGGTCTTTCCCGCAGGCCCGCTGCGCGAGCCGCTGGCCGCCGGCCTCGCCCGGGCCGAGGCCTCGATCGTGCTGTCGCCGGCGGACCGGCCAGGCGTCGATCCCGAGCTGGCCCGGAGCCTTGCCGCAAGGCCCGTGCTGGCGGCCCGGCTGGAGCCGGTCCAGCCGCCGCCGCCCGGCCCGCAGGTCGGCTTCGCCGGCGTCGGCAAGCCCTGGAAGGTGGAGCGGGCGTTGCGCGCCGCGGGCTGCGAACTGGCCGACTTCGCGCCGTTTGCCGACCACTTCGCCTACGACGAAGCGACGCTGAAGCTGCTCGCCGAACGCGCCGAGCAGTTCGGCGCGGGCCTGGTCACCACCGAGAAGGACTGGGTGCGGCTGCCGCCGGCCTGGCGCGCGCGGATCGCGGACTGGCCGGTGCGGGCGGTGTTCGAGGCGCCGGAAGCGCTGGATGCGCTGCTTGCCCCGCTGTTCAATGAGCCCCGTAGCTGACGACCTGCGGCCGCGCCGGCTCGACCGGCGCATCGGTCTCCTGCTCGGCGCCGACAATGGCGCGGACCAGCTCCAGCACCTTGCGGCGCACCCGGCTGCGGCCGAGCTTTGGAAACAGGTTGGCGAGCTCGGCGCCCTCCGCCGTCAGCAGGAAGGCGTGAGCCTCGAGGTTCGGCGCGGCGACCGGCGGCTCGAGCTCGTCGGCGACCGACAGGCCCTCGTAGAAGTAGGCCACATTGGCGTTGAGCGCGCGGGCGATCTCGAACAGCTTGGAGGCGCTGACACGGTTGGCGGCGCGCTCGTACTTCTGGACCTGTTGGAAGGTCAGGCCGAGCGCCTCCGCCAGCTTTTCCTGGCTGATGTTGAGTTCCTTGCGACGCATCCGGATCCGCAAGCCCACGTGGCGATCGACCGGATGGGGCCCCCCGCCCCCCTCCAGGTCCTCGCGGCCCTCAACGGCGTCCATGCCGCCGCGCGAAACCGAACTCATCTGCCGAACTCCACATGCAACCCTTCGGCGTAGCGAGAAGCGGCCGCCGGCCGCTCCGTCTCAACGCCCCCAGGTTGAGCAGAACGGCATTTTGTTGCGGCGTTGAAGCGAAGCCCTACCCGATTTGGGGGACCGATACCCGTTTTGGGTGAGCTGATTTGTCGCAGCGTTCGGCGAACCCGACTACGGTTGCGAGCGATTGGAGGATGATTCCCGTTTAACGGGTAAGCGCGCGCCAGCCGATGTCGCGGCGGAAGAAGCCGTCGGCAAACTCGATCCGCTCGATCGCGCCATAGGCCGTGGCGAGCGCCGCCTCGAGGTCGGGGCCCTTGCCGCAGACGTTCAGCACCCGCCCGCCGGCGGCGCGCAAGATCCCCGCCTCGTCGCGTTGCGTGCCGGCGTGAAAGACCACCGCATCGGGGCCGAAGTCCTGGTCGGCGCCGCGGATCTCGCCGCCGGACGCCGGCGTCCCGGGATAGCCCCTGGCGGCGACGACGACGCAGGCCGCGGCCTCGTCGCGCCAGACCGGCGGCGGCATGTCCTTCAGCGTCCCCGTCGCGCAGGCCTTGAGGTAGGGGACGAGGTCGCTTTTCAGGCGCAGCATCAGCACCTGGCACTCCGGGTCGCCGAAGCGGACGTTGAACTCGACCAGCTTTGGCCCGTGCTTCGTGGCCATCAGTTCGACGAACAGCACTCCACGGTAGGGCGCGCCCTCGGCGGCGATGCCGGCGAAGGCCGGCTCGACCAGCCGCTCGCGGATCTGCTCGACCAGCGCGGGCGTAAAGACCGGCGCCGGCGAATAGGTCCCCATGCCGCCGGTGTTGGGCCCCTGCTCGCCGTCGAAGGCGCGCTTGTGGTCCTGGGCCCAGCCGAACAGCAGCGAGGCCTCGCCGTCGCAGAGGGCGAAGAGCGAACCGATCTCGCCCTCGAGGAACTCCTCGATCACCACCCGCGCGCCGGCGGCCCCGAAGCGGCCGCCCAGGGCGTCGTCGATCGCCGCCTCCGCCTCGGCGCGGGTGGAGGCGATCACCACCCCCTTGCCGGCCGCCAGGCCGTCGGCCTTGATCACATAGGGCGCCTCGAAGCGGTCGAGCGCCGCACGCGCCGCGGCCGCCTCGTCGCAGACCACATAGGCCGCGGTCGGCAGGCCGTGGCGGTCGGCGAAGGCCTTGGTGAAGGCCTTGGAGGATTCCAGCTGGCCCGCCTGGGCCGTCGGCCCGAAACAGGCGATCCCCGCCGCCTGCAGAGCGTCGGCCAGGCCCGCGGCCACCGACAGCTCCGGGCCGATCACCACCAGGTCGGCGGCGATCTCGCGGGCCAGCGCCGTCAGGGCCTCGACGTCGGTCGCACCGACCGCCCGCGTCTCGCACAGGGCCGCCATGCCGGGATTGCCGGGCGCGGCCACGAGGCGGGTCAGGAGCGGCGACTGGGCGATCTTCCAGGCCAGGGCGTGCTCACGTCCGCCGGCGCCCACGAGCAGGATGTTCATGGCCGCGGGCTTTGGCGCGGGCAGGAAGCGGGGTCAAGCCCGCCGTCCCTTTGATTCCTCGCTCCCCATTAAGGGAGGGACTTCGTGTCTGAGGCGACGACAAAATACCCGACGCACGCGCAAGTCGAGCTCAAGCTTTCATACAGTTCACACGGGACTGTCACACACGAGTGAGAAAGGAAACGCTTCAGCAATCAACCTTAATGAGTTCTTGCGGGGCAAACATGCGATCCAGACTTTTCCTCGGCCTGCTGCTGGGCAGCGCTTTGTCGGCGGCGGCGGCCCACGCCAACGTCCTGCTGCTCGCCCAGGGCGCGCTCAACGGCAGCTCCGATCTTTCGGGCCTGACCGGCACGCTCGAGAACGGCGTCGCCGCCAACATGCTCGGCGGCCTCGGCTCGGGCATCTCCTACGCCGGCGGGAGCACCTTCGTCGCCGTCCCGGATCGCGGCCCCAACGCCGTCAGCTACAACGCCGCCGTCGACGACACGACGTCCTACATCAGCCGCGTCCAGACCCTGGACATGCAGCTGACGCTGGGCGGCGGCGGCTCGCTGCCCTTCAGTCTGACGCCGACCCTCACCGGCACCACCCTGCTCTATTCGACCACCCCGCTGAACTACGGCAGCGGCGCCACGGTCGGCCTGGGCTCGGGCGCGCCGGCCCAGAACAGCGCCGGCGTCTATTACTTCACCGGCCGCTCGGACAACTTCGGCGCGGGCGACTCCGGCAACGCCGCCAACGCCCGCTTCGACCCGGAATCGATCCGCGTCGCGCCGGACGGCAAGTCGGTCTTCATCTCCGACGAGTACGGCCCCTACATCCGCCAGTTCGACCGTTCGACCGGCGCCCTGATCAAGACCTTCACCCTGCCCAGCAACCTGGACGTGACCAACCTGTCGCCCGTGGGCGCCACCGAGATCGCCAACAACACCGTCGGCCGCGTCGCCAACAAGGGCATGGAAGGCCTGGCGATCACGCCGGACGGGAAGACCCTGGTCGGCATCATGCAGGCCCAGCTGGAGCAGGACACCAGCACGAAGATGGTGCGCATCGTCACCGTCGACATCGCCACCGGCACGACCCACGAGTACGGCTACACCCTGACCACCGGCACCGGCGTCAGCGACATCGTGGCGATCAACGACCACCAGTTCCTGGTCGACGAGCGGGACGGCAAGGGCCTGGGCGACGGCTCCACCGCCAAGGTCAAGCAGATCTTCAAGATCGACATCTCGGGCGCGGTCGACATCACCAACATGGCGGGCGCCGCGGCGGCTGCGAACGTGGTGGCCAAGAGCGCCACACCGTTCGTCGATCTGGTCGCCGCGCTGACCGCGCTCGGGATCCCGGCCACGCAGATCCCGGCCAAGATCGAAGGCGTCACCTTCGGCCAGGACGTCACCTACAACGGCCAGAACTACCACACCCTGTTCATCGCCAACGACAACGACTTCGTGCCCGCAACCGCCGGGCCGAACCAGTTCTACGTGTTCGGCTTCCAGGACGGCGACCTGCCGAACTACGTGGCGGAGTCGATCGCCGTCCCCGAGCCGGCGACCTGGGCGATGATGCTGACCGGCTTCTTCGGCCTCGGCGGCATGCTCCGCGCGCGCCGTCGCCAGGGCGTCCAGGCCCAGGCGGTCTGAGCGGCCAGATGGTCCTCGCCGGCCGGCTTCGGGCCGGCGAGGGTTCCGCTACGGCAGGCTGAGCGCCCCGACCAGGGTTCCCAGAACGCGTTCCGGCGCCGACAGGCAAGCCTCGAGCGCCCTCGCCGCGTCGCTGCAGGCGTCCAGGTCGCGTTCGATGAACATCAGCCGACGGAAGAGGTCGAAGGCGCGGTGACTGACCGGCGCCTCGGGGCGGATCTGGGATCGGCTCCCATGCTCGGACGGCGTGGTCAGAAAGGGCAGGCAGACCGCCGCCTTGAGGTCGCCCGCCATGACTCGCTGGTTCAGGTAGACGTCATAAGGCGTATCGAGCTCCGACGCCTCGACCAGCAACCGATGCAGCCTGGCCTTGGACCCACCGCGGACCAGGTAGGCGGTCGCGCCCACGAAGGCGGCGCCGCCCAACGCAGCCGTGGCGACCTCGCCCGCGCCCCCGAGACGCTCGCGGGTGCGAACAGCCTCGACGATCCTCGCCGGCTGAACGAGCGCGAGGTCCGTGTAGAGGAGATCCCAGTCCTCCGGACGCTGCAGCATCTCGGTCAGCAGCGGAAACGCCGGTCGCGAGAAGACCACATCGTCTTCGAGCACGAAGAGCGGCGCCTCGTCGTCGAGATGCCGACCGATCAATCGCCGGTGGCTTTCGAAGCAGGCCTTCTCGGTCGGCCGCAAGCGGCCGGGCGCCTGCGCCACATCGGCGGCCGTGACGGCCGGGAACCGCTGCAACGTCCAGCCCGCGGAAGGGACGAGGGCGAAGTCGGCCTCGAGCTGGCGCCGACGTTCCACGGCGGTGTCCAGATTGATGTAGCAGGCTCGCATGGCGCGCCCTCTAGCAGCCTGCCCTGGA
>NZ_DATELG010000417.1:0-14142 GCF_035276905.1 Phenylobacterium sp.
CTCGACGATCGCGATCTCGTAGGCGCGGTCGTCGGCGAACTCGCGCACCAGGGCCGGGATGGCGGCCAAGCCTGCCCGCTGGGCCGCGCGCCAGCGGCGCTCGCCGGCCACGATCTCGAACTCCCCGCCGCGCGACGGCGAGGGGCGGACCAGGATCGGCTGCAGCACGCCGGACGTGCGGATCGACTCCTCCAGCTCGGCGAGCTCGTCTTTGGAGAAGTGCTGCCGCGGCTGGCTGGGGTTGTTGTGCACCAGTTCGATCGGGATCTCGCGCGCGCCCTCCAGCCCGGGCGAGCCGCCGCGCGCCGGCGGACGGCCCTCGACCGCGGCCACCACCTCTTCGTCGGCCTCGCCGAGCAGGGCGGACAGGCCCCGCCCCAGGCCCCTGCGGCTTTCGCCTGCCATCATCATCTCCCTCACGCGGCGCCCGCCGCGAGATCCTGGCGACGCGCGCGCTCGCGCAGCACCACCTCGCGGGCGAGCTTCAGGTAGGCCTGGCTCCCCGCGCATTTCAGATCATAGACCAGCGCCGGCTTGCCGAAGGACGGCGCCTCCGACACCCGCACGTTGCGGGGGATCACCGTCTGGTAGACGGTCTCGCCGAAGTGGCCGCGCACGTCGCCGGCGACCTGCTCCGACAGGCTGTTGCGCCGGTCGTACATGGTCAGCACTACGCCCTGGATCTCCAGCCGCGGGTTGAGGCTGCCGCGCACCAGGTCGATGGTCCGCATCAGCTGGGTCAGGCCCTCCAGCGCGAAGAACTCGCATTGCAGCGGCACCAGCACCGCGTCGGCCGCGGTCATGGCGTTGACCGTCAAGAGGTTGAGCGACGGCGGGCAGTCGATCAGCACATAGGTGTAGCCGCGCGCCTGGCGCACGGGCTCCAGGGCGTCGCGCAGCTTGAACGAGCGCCGCGTTTGCTGGCCGAGCTCCAGCTCGACGCCGGAAAGATCCGGATCCGCCGGCACCAGGTCGAGGCCCGGCAGGTTGGTCCGGACCACCGCCTCGACGATCGGCTTCTCGCCCATCAGCACGTCGTAAAGCGTGTTCTTGCGCAGCGCCCGGCCGACGCCGAGACCGGTCGAGGCGTTGCCCTGCGGGTCGGAGTCGATCAGCAGCACATGCTCGCCGACCGCGGCCAGCGCGGTGCCCAGGTTGATGGCGGTCGTGGTCTTGCCCACGCCGCCCTTCTGGTTGGCGATCACCAGGACGCGCAGCGGCCGTTCAGACTTTTCGGGCACGACCCAGTCTCCTCACGCGCACGATCTGGCCTCGGGGATCACTGAGAGACGGTATCGTATCCGCCTCGAATTCCCAAGATTTAGCCGCCTCTTCGAGCTCGGCCGCTACATCTTGTCCCTTCAGGAAGAGGCCCGTCGCACCTGACTTCAGGTAGGGCCGCGCATACCCCAGCAGGCGGGCGAGCGGGGCGCAAGCGCGGGCGGTGACGATGTCCACAGCAAGCTGCAGGTTTTCCGCACGCGCGTTATGGACGCTCGCCGGCAGGTCGAGCTCGTGCACCACCTCCGACAGGAACCGGCAGCGCTTGGCCATGCTCTCGACCAGGTGCACATGGAAGCCGGCCCTGCCCTTGCCGAGCGTGGCGAGCACAAGGCCCGGCAGGCCGGCGCCGGCGCCGAGGTCGGCCCAGACCATCGCCTCCGGGGCGAGCTTCAGCAGCTGGGCGGAGTCCCAGGCATGGCGGTTCCAGAAGACCTCGAGCGTCGCGGGGCCCACGAGGTTCATCTTGTCATTCCACTCCACCAGCAGCCGACGGAACCGGTCCAGGTCGGCGACCTGCGCCGGCGTGGCGCCGGCCGCGCGCGCGAAGCTCTCCACGTCGTCGACCTCCATCTGCGGCGACCTCAGGCGGCGCGGCGGCGGACGTGGGCAAGCAGCGCCGTCAGCGCGCCAGGCGTCACCCCTTCGATCCGCGCGGCCTGGCCCAAGGTCAGCGGCCGCACCGCCGCCAGCTTCTCGCGCACCTCGTTGGAGAGCCCTCCCACGCCGGCATAGTCGAGATCGGCCGGCAGCCGCAGATCCTCGTCGCGGCGGAAGGCCTCGGCGTCGGCGGCCTGGCGGTCGAGATAGCCGGCATAGCCCGCCTCGATCTCCAGCTGTTCGCGCACCGGCGCCGGCCAGCCGCCGATCTGCGGCCAGACCTTCGCCAGGTCGTCGAAGCCGATCGTCGGATAGGCCAGGAGCTGCAGCAGGTCGCGGCGTTGGCCATCGGCCTTGACCGGCAGGCCGAGCCGCGCGGCCTGCGCCGGGGTCAAGGTCAGCGACCCGGCCTGCGCCCGGGCGTCGGCCAGGGCGCAGGCCTTGGCGGCGTAGGCGGCGGTCCGAAGCGGCCCCACCACGCCCAGCTCGACGCCGCGCGCCGTCAGCCGCTGGTCGGCATTGTCCGCGCGCAGGGTGAGCCGGAACTCCGCACGGCTGGTGAACATGCGATAGGGTTCGGTGACCCCGCGGGTGACGAGGTCGTCGATCAGCACGCCGATATAGGCCTCGTCACGGGCGAACTGCACGGGCTCGGCGCCGGACGCGGCGCGCGCCGCGTTCAGCCCAGCCACCAGGCCTTGCGCCCCGGCCTCCTCATAACCGGTGGTGCCGTTGATCTGGCCGGCGAGATAGAGACCCGGCAGCGCCTTGGCCTCCAGAGTCGGATAGAGCTCGCGCGGATCGACATAATCGTACTCGATCGCGTAGCCGTGGCGCTTGACCCGCACCTGCTCGAGGCCCGGAATGGTGCGCAGGAAGAGATCCTGGGTCTCCGCCGAGACCGAAGTCGAGACGCCGTTCGGATAGACGGTGTCGTCGTCCAGGCCCTCCGGCTCCAGGAAGATCTGGTGGCTGGTCTTGTCGGCGAAGCGGACGACCTTGTCCTCGATCGAGGGGCAGTACCGCGGCCCCTTCCCCGACACCCGCCCGCCGTAGACCGCCGATTCCGTCAGCCGCGCGGCGATGATCCGGTGGGTCTCGGCCGTCGTATAGGTGATCCCGCACTGGATCTGCGGCGTGGTGATGGCGTCGGTCAGGAAGGAGAACGGGACCGGCTCGTCGTCGGCCGCCTGCATCTCCAGCCGGTCCCAGGCGATGGTGGTACCGTCCAGCCGCGCCGGCGTGCCGGTCTTCAGCCGGCCCATCCGCAGGCCCAGGGAATAGAGCCGGTCGGACAGCCCGATCGCCGGCGCGTCGCCGACCCGGCCGGCGGGGATCCGCTCCTCGCCGCGGTGGATCACGCCCTTCAGGAAGGTGCCGGTGGTCAGCACCACACGGCCGGCGGCGTAGCGCTCGCCGGACGCGCCGACCACCCCCGCGACCCGTCCGTCGCTGATGATCAGGTCCTCGACCGCCTCGGCCTTGATGGTCAGGCTCGCCGTCGCGGCGAGCTCGGCCTGCATGGCCTCGCGGTAGAGCCGGCGGTCGATCTGCGCGCGAGGCCCACGCACCGCCGCGCCCTTCGAGCGGTTGAGCAGGCGGAACTGGATCCCCGCCTTGTCGGCCAGCCGGCCCATGAGCCCGTCGAGGGCGTCGATCTCGCGGACCAGATGGCCCTTGCCCAGGCCGCCGATGGCCGGGTTGCAGCTCATCTCGCCGAGCGTCTCAATCTTGTGGGTGAGCAGCAGGGTGCGCGCGCCGAAGCGCGCCGCCGCGGCGGCGGCTTCGCAGCCGGCGTGTCCGCCCCCGATGATGATCACGTCCCAGGTCAAGGCGCGTCAGGCTCCAAGCACAGACGCCCCCGGCAGGCGGGGGCGAGGCACGGCTATATAGCGGAACGGTCCAGGGATTTCACCTGGGGAGGCCATTGTTTCACGTGAAACCCCGGCGGCCGGGGCGCCTCAAATTCGGACAGCCGCGCCCCAATATCGCCGCTTTTGTTTCACGTGAAACACAAGTGCTGTGGATAACTCCACTGTTTCACGTGAAACACGACGCAATTCAATTCCTGAGCGAACTTAGGCGCAGCCGATATGGCCAGGTATTACCGCTGGAACTACTTGCCGATGCAGAAGCTGGAAAAGATCTTTCCCAGCACCGCCTCGGGATCGATCCGACCCGTGATCCGATCCAGCGCCCGGGCGGCCAGCCTGACGTCCTCCGCCGCCAGCTCCAGCGCCTCAGGCTCCGCCATCGCCTGCCGCAGCCGGCTCGCCGCCTCCTCCAGCAACCGCCGATGCCGCAGCCGGGTCGCCGCCGGCGGCTCGGCCGCGGCCAGGGCCTCGACCACGCGCTCGGTCAGCGTCTGCTCCAGCCAGGCGACATCGTTCGGACTGCGGGCGGTGAACGGCGTTCCCGGCAGGTCCGCATCCCCTTCGCCCAGGTCCCGCTTGGTCCGCAGGATCAGGTCGGTCGGCGCAAGCCCCGCCGGCGGTTCCGGCGCGGTCGCGGCCGCCCCATCGACCAGCCAGACGCGCAGGTCCGCGGCGCCTGCCCAGGCCGCCGCGCGACGTACGCCCTCGGCCTCGACGATGTCTTCGGTCGACCGCAGGCCCGCGGTGTCGGCGACGATCGCCTTGTAGCCGCCGAGCTGCAGGGGAACCTCGATGATGTCGCGGGTCGTCCCGGGGATGGCGGTGACGATCGCGGCCTCGCGCCTGGCGAGCGCGTTCAGCAAGGTGCTCTTGCCGGCGTTCGGCGCGCCGATCAGGGCGATGCGGTAGCCCTCGCGCACGCGCTCGCCCCGCTCCACCTCGGCGGCGGCGGCCTCCAGCTGCTGCACCAGGCCGGCGAGGATCGGCTGCGCGCGCGCGGCGACGTCGGCCGGCACCTCTTCGTCCGGGAAGTCGACTGCGGCCTCGAACATCGCCAGCGCCTCGGTCAGGCCGTCGCGCCAGCGGCCCTGGACCTCGGACAGCCGGCCGTCGAGCTGGGCGAGCGCCTGCTTGCGCTGGGCGTCGGTCTCGGCGTCGACCAGGTCAGCGACCGCCTCGGCCTGCGCAAGGTCGAGCTTGCCGTTCTCGAAGGCGCGGCGAGTGAATTCACCGGGCTCGGCCAGGCGCAGGTCCAGCGCGGCGAGCGCCTCGAGCAGGCCAGCCAGCACTGCGCGGCCGCCGTGGACATGGAGCTCGGCTGCGTCCTCGCCGGTGTAGCTGCCCGGCGCGGGAAACCACAGCACCAGGCCTTCGTCGATCTCGGCGCCGCCCGGGCCGTAGAGCCGGCGCACAACGGCGCGGCGCGGCGCGGGCAGCTGGCCGGCCAACGCCCGCACGGCCGAGGCGGTCCTCGGCCCCGTCAGTCGCACGACCGCGATCGCCGCCCGTCCGGCGGCGGTCGCAGGCGCGAAGATGGTGTCGATCATTTCCGCTGCGCGGCCGCCGCCATGCCGACTTCCATGAGCTTGCGGAACTGCTCCTGCGCGCCGGCGCCGAAAGCCAGCCAGTTCTTCACCAGCTCGTCGGGCGACAGCATCGCCATGTTGGCGTCGATCCGCTTCTGCATCTCGCCGACGATATGGTCGTTGAGCGCGCTCACGTCGGGCAGGCCGAGGAACCGCCGAGCCTCCTCGGGCGTACAGTCGACTTCGACGGTCATCTTCATGGTGGAGCTCCTTCTGGGATTCCTTATGGCCGGCCGGGGGCCCGCCGCGCTAGTAGCTTGCCCCATCCAATTGCATCGGGAGACCCCAATGGGTGAGCAAACGACCATCACGACGGCCGACGGTTCCTTCTCCGCCTACCTGGCGCGTCCGGCCGGCGCCCCGACCGCCGCGGTGGTGGTGATCCAGGAGATCTTCGGGGTGAACGCGGTGATGCGCGAGATCACCGACGGCCTCGCCGCCCAGGGCTTCCTCGCGGTCTGCCCCGACCTCTTCTGGCGGATCGAGCCCGGCATCGAGCTGAGCGACCAGAGCGAGGCGGAGTGGCAGCGGGCGTTCGCCCTGTTCAACGCCTTCGACGTCGACGCCGGCGTCAAGGACATCGCCGCGACCATCTCGACCATCCGCCAGGACCCGGGCGCGCAGGGCAAGGTCGGCGCGGTCGGCTTCTGCCTGGGCGGCCTGCTCGCCTATCTGACCGCGGCCCGCACCGACGCGGACGCGGCCGTCGCCTACTACGGCGTGGGCATCGATGGCCGGCTCGCGGAGGCGGAGAAGCTGACCCATCCCTTCCTGATGCACATCGCCGAGGAGGACGGCTTCGTGCCCAAGGAGGCCCAGGCGAAGATCATCGAAGCGCTCGAGCCGAACAAGCTGATCGAGATCCACACCTACCCCGGCCGCGACCACGGCTTCGCCCGCACCGGCGGGCAGCACTACGACGCCGAGGCCGCCGCGCTGGCCGGCCAGCGCACCCTGGACTTCTTCCGAAAGCACCTCGGCTGATGCGCGCCATTCGGTTCGACAACACCGGGGGCCCCGAGGTCCTCTACCTGGCGGACGTGCCGGCGCCCGAGCCCGGTCCCGGCCAGATCCGCATCCGCCAGGAGGCGATCGGGGTCAACTTCATCGACACCTACCACCGCACCGGGCTCTACCCCCTGCCCCTCCCCTCCGGCCTCGGCAAGGAGGGCGCGGGCGTCGTCGACGCGGTCGGCGACGGGGTCACGCGCTTCAAGATCGGCGACCGCGCCGGCTATGCGATGGACGGGCCGGGCGCCTACGCCGAGGCCAACGTCGTCTCGGCGGACCGCGCGGTGCACATCCCCGACGCCGTCGACGCCAGGACGGCGGCCGCGGTTCTGCTCAAGGGCATGACCGCCGAGTTCCTGCTGCACCGCACCTACCCGCTCCGGGCCGGCCAGACGATCCTTGTCCACGCCGCCGCCGGCGGCGTCGGCCAGCTGCTCGTCCAGTGGGCCAAGCACATCGGCGCCACGGTAATCGCCACTGTCGGCAGCACCGCCAAGGCGCAGAAGGTCCAGGCGCTGGGCGCCGACCACGTCATCTTCTACCGCGACCAGGACGTGGCGGCCGAGGTGCGGCGCATCACCGGCGGCGGCGGAGTGGCGGTGGCCTATGACTCCGTCGGCAAGGACACCTTCGAGGGCACGCTCGCCAGTCTTGCGCGGCGGGGTCTCTTCGTGAGCTACGGCAACGCCTCCGGTCCGCCGCCGCCGGTGGAGGGCCGGCGCCTGTCGCTGGCGGGCTCGTTGTTCTTCACCCGGCCGACGCTGACCGACTACATCGCCACGACCGAGGAGCTCGACGCGAGTGCGGCGGCCGTCTTCGGCATGGTGGCGTCCGGCGCGCTCGACGTCGAGATCGGCCAGACCTTCCCGCTGGCCGAGGCCCGGCGCGCGCACGAAGCCCTGGAGGGCCGGCAGACGATCGGCGCGACCCTGCTCATCCCCTGATCAGGGCCCTGATCTGGGCCCTGATCTGGCCCATGATCTGGGCCCGCATCTAGGTAGGGCCGATTGGTGGGGTCAGACCGGGTAGTGTTTCACGTGAAACAGCGAAGTTCGTTAACGCCGGCCCGACCGGATGTCGCAGCCCCTGCTCTCGAAAACGAAGCGGCTCCCCGCCAGTGCGGGGAGCCGCGCGTTAACACTTGAGCGAATCGCCCCGGCGGGCGTCGCGGACGGATCAGGTGTTCATCGACTGGAAGAAGTCGTCGTTGTTCTTCGACTGGCGCAGCTTGTCGAGCAGGAACTCGATCGCGTCCTGGGCGCCCATCGGGTTGAGGATCCGCCGTAGGATGTAGGTCTTCTGCAGCTGGTCCTTCGGGGTGATCAGCTCTTCCTTCCGCGTGCCGGACTTCAGCACGTCGATCGCCGGGAAGATGCGCTTGTCGGCGACCTTACGGTCGAGCACGATTTCCGAGTTACCTGTGCCCTTGAACTCTTCGAAGATGACTTCGTCCATCCGGCTGCCGGTGTCGATCAGGGCGGTGGCGATGATCGTCAGCGAGCCGCCCTCCTCCACGTTCCGCGCGGCGCCGAAGAACCGCTTCGGCCGCTGCAGGGCGTTGGCGTCGACGCCGCCGGTCAGCACCTTGCCGGAGGACGGCACGACCGTGTTGTAGGCGCGGCCGAGGCGCGTCACCGAGTCCAGCAGGATGACGACGTCGCGCTTGTGCTCGACCAGGCGCTTGGCCTTCTCGATCACCATCTCGGCCACCTGGACGTGGCGGGTCGCCGGCTCGTCGAAGGTCGAGGAGATCACCTCGCCCTTCACCGTGCGCTGCATGTCGGTGACTTCCTCCGGGCGCTCGTCGATCAAGAGGACGATCAGGTAGCACTCGGGGTGGTTCTTCTCGATCGACTTGGCGATGTTCTGCAGCATCACCGTCTTGCCGACCCGCGGCGGGGCGACGATCAGGCAGCGCTGGCCCTTGCCAAGCGGGGCGACGATGTCGATCACCCGGCCGGAACGATCCTTCAGCGTCGGGTCGTCGATCTCCATCCGCAGCCGCTCGTCGGGATAGAGCGGCGTCAGGTTGTCGAACAGGACCTTGTGGCGGACATTCTCCGGCGCCTCGAAATTGATCTGGTCGACCTTCACCAGGGCGAAGTAGCGCTCGCCCTCGCGCGGGGCGCGGACCGCGCCGTCGACGCTGTCGCCGGTGCGCAGGCCGAACTTCCGGATCTGCGAGGGGCTGACATAGATGTCGTCCGGGCCCGGGAGGTAGTTGGCCTCCGGCGAGCGCAGGAAGCCGAAGCCGTCCTGCACCACCTCGAGCGTGCCGGAGCCCGAGATCTCCACGCCTTCCTCGGCGAGGGTCTTCAGGATCGCGAACATCATGTCCTGCTTGCGCATGGAGTTCGCGTTCTCGATCTCCAGCGTCTCGGCGAAGGCCAGGAGGTCGGCGGGCGACTTGTCCTTCAGCTCCTGCAGGCTCATCCGGGTGAGCCCCATCGCCGCGATGGCGGCAGCCACCTCGGAGGGCTCCTCCGCGCCGTCGACGGCGGCGGTCTCCAGCTCCTCGGCGGGCTGGGCTTCAGCGGCCTGCGGCTCCAGGACGTCGAGCTCGGTGGGGATATCGTCTTGCATGGAATTCTGACTCGTTGGGAAGCGCCCGCCGGACAGACTCCGGGCGCGGCCTTAAGGAAATAGAAGCGCGTTCAGCGCCGATGTCTTCGTCTCTTTGGGGGCCGGCCTGCCTTACGCCCTGAGCGCGGGCGGCCGGAAAGGATGCGGGGCGCGCCGGGCCGTTACGCCGACGCGTAAGCGATCGGAACCACACCCGCGGGACCGCGTCAAGCGGCTCGCCTGCCCGGTCCCATCACTTCCCGAACTCGGTGGTCACGGCGATCACCATCACGATCGCCGCCAGGAACGGCAGCTCATTGGTCGCCCGCCAGAACTTGCTGGAGCGCCGGTTTCGACCCTCGGCGAACGCCTTGCGCGCCCTGGCCAGGACATGGTGCCAGCCGATGAGGAATACAACCCCGGCCAGCTTCACCACCATCCACGGCTGGCCCAGGAAGCCCCAGCCGCGGATGTGACCATCGACCCAGATCAGGGTGAGGCCGAAGACGAAGGCCAGCACGAACGCCGGGTTCATGATGATCCGCAGGAGTTTGGCTTCCATCGTCCGGAAGGTGAGGTCCAGCTCCGAGCCGGGCGTCGCGCCCGTGTGGTAGGCGTAGAGGCGCGGCAGATAGAGCAGCCCGGCCATCCAGGCGATCACCGCCAGGATGTGCAGGCCGCGCAGCAGATCGTAATGGGCGATCAGCCAGTCGGTCATGGCCGCTCCTCGAGATGACAGCCGCACTTGCCGAGCCCGACCGGGCAGAGCCACGGCCCATAGGGCCGCGTCCGGTCCGTCCGGCCTAGCGCGCCGAGCGCCGCCTCCGCCAGATCTTCGATGAACGGCTCGCTGACGGTCGGCGTGGGCGCCCGCAGATAGGGCCGGCAACCGACCTCGTGCGCCGTGCGTGCATATTCATGGTCGAGCTCGACGAGCGTCTCGACGTGCTCGGAGACGAAGGCGATCGGCGCGACCAGCACGCCCCTGCCCTCGGCCCCCGCCCGGCGGACCTCCTCGTCCGTCGATGGGGCGAGCCACTTCAACGGGCCGACGCGGCTCTGGTAGCAGACCCGCCAGTCCGAAAGCTCCGGCAGGCGCGCGGCGATCCGGCCGGCGGTGGCCTCGACCTGGGCCTGGTACGGGTCGCCCGCGTCGACGACCTTCTGCGGCAGGCCGTGGGCGGAGAACAGGAGCCGCAAGCCCTTGGGCGCGCCGGCCCGCTCCCAGGTGCGCCGGATCGCCTGGGCATGCGCCTCGACCAGGCCGCCGGCCGTGGGGTAGCAGCAGACCGCGCGCGAGCGGCCTGGCCCTTTGTAGGCCGCCCGCCAGTCTTTCAGCGACGAGGCCGTGGTGGTGGTCGAGTACTGCGGATAAAGCGGCAGGAGCACGATCTCGTCGGGAGCGAAGGCCGCGACCGCCCGCGCCGTCTCGGCGGCGAACGGCTTCCAGTAGCGCATGGCGATGAAGACCCGGGCCTCGACGTCCGGCCGGCGGGCTTTCAGCCGGGCCTCCAGCGCATCGGCTTGCGCCTGGGTCTCCGGCAGCAGCGGCGAGGCGCCGCCCATCAGGTCGTAGTTGGCCTGAGCCGCCTTTTCCCGACGCCTGGCGATCAGCTTCGCCAGCGGGATCCGCGCCACCGCCGGCAGGTCGATGATCGCCGGATCGCGGAACAGGTTGGCGAGAAAGGGACGCACCGCCGCGGGCCCATCCGGGCCCCCGAGGTTGAAGAGGACGACGGCGACTTTCACGCCATTCCCCTTCATGCCATCGCTCTGGCCGGCTTGCCCGTCACCCGCTCGACCACGCGCGCGATGTGCGCGATCGGCGTGTCGGGCAGCACCCCGTGGCCGAGGTTGAAGATGTAGGCCCCCTTCCCCCACTGCTCGAGCAGCTGTTCGACGCGCGCGTCCAGCGCAGGTCCTCCCTGGCGCAGCAGCAGGTTGTCGAGCGCGCCCTGGATGGTCCTGCCCTGGGCCTGCAGCCGACGGCCCAGGGCCGCCGGAGCCTGGGTGTCGAGCGCCACGCCCTCGACCGGCACGGCCTCGGCGTAGCTCTCGACCAGCGCCCCGGCGCCGCGCGGAAAGCCGATGAAGGGCGCGGTCACGCCGGCGGCCCGCACCCTGTCGACAATCGCCGCGTGCGGCTGGACCACCAGGCGCTCGAACATGTCCTCCGCCAGCCCCTCCGCCCAGCTCTCGAACAGCTTCAGCGCCTGGGCGCCCGCCTTGGCCTGCATGACGAGATAGCGGGCGGTGGCGTCGACCAGCACCGCCAGCAGGGCGTCCACCTTCTCGGGCTCGGCGTAGGCGAACGCCCGCGCCGCCTCCCGCTCCGAGCCGCGGCCCTCGATCATATAGGTGGCGACCGTCCACGGCGCCCCGGCGAAGCCGATCAGCGCCCGCTCCGGCTCCAGCTCCGCGCGCACCCGCTGCAAGGTCTCGCCGATGTCGCTGAGCCGTCCGGTGGAGGCCTCCACCTGATCCGCCAGGAACTCGATCGAAGGCAAGGCTGCGAGCCTGGGTCCTTCGCCCGCCTCGAACCAGACCTGCTGGCCGAGCGCGCGGGGGAGCAGCAGGATGTCGGCGAAGACGATCGCGGCGTCGAACGCAAACCGCCGCATCGGCTGCAGCGTCGCCTCGGCCGCCATCTCCGGGTGATGGCAGAACGAGATGAAGTCCGGCGCCTTGGCCCTGAGCTCCCGGTACTCCGGCAGCGACCGGCCGGCCTGGCGCATGAACCATACCGGCGGCCGATCCTGCGTCTCTCCGGCGAGCACGCGAAGAAGGCGGGGAGTGGCGGGAGCGGAAGCGGTCGTCATCCAGGCGGTTAAATCGCTTTGCGGCCGATCGCTCAAGTCCGCCGTCGGATCCGTTCCCCGCCTGACCTCTCTTCAATCCTTAAGAAAAAGAAAATGGATTGCGAAAGGAAGACGTTGGGCCTGTCGAGGAGGTGGAAAACTCGGCCTTCCCTGCGGCAAGCAGGCCTTTCTCCCCAACTTATGCAGATTGGCGCGGGCGCGTTTTCCCGTGCCTGTGGATTGCGTGGAGGCGGGCCAAGCCCTTTTTTCGCTTAAGATTTCGTTAAGGATCTGAGGGACGAGGCCGGCCATACCGGCGGTTCTACCGGGGCTGTCGATGCTCCGCGGCCGGATTGCACACCCGGCCGGGCCTGAGTGGATTAACGAGCGGTAAACGACGCTTTTCGTCCCGGCCATTCACCAGGCCCCGCCAAGCCCTGCCAAAGCATGGCGCCTATCCCCAATCGTCCCGGCGTTCGCTAAGAGGGATTCACAGAAAACATCCCCAGGCATTTTTTCGAGGGGCCCATAAAGAGTGTCGACCTCTGCCCAGGCCCGGCTGGCCACCTACTTCCACGTCCACCTCGTCTCGGACTCGACCGGCGAGACGCTGAACGCCATGGCGCGGGCGGTCTGCGCCCGTTTCGACAACGTCCTGCCGATCGAGCACATCTACGCCCTGGTCCGCTCGCAGCGGCAGCTCGACAGGGCGCTGGGCGACATCGAGGAGGCGCCGGGCGTGGTCATCCACACCATCGTCGACGACAAGCTGCGGCACGCGCTGGAGGAGGGCTGCCGCAAGCTCGACATGCCCTGCATCCCGGCGCTCGACCCGCTTGTCTCGGCGCTCTCGCGCTACCTGGGCGCCTCGACCACCAGCCGGGTCGGCGCGCACCTGCGGCTCGACAACGACTATTTCAACCGCATGGACGCCCTGAATTATGCGATCGGCCATGACGACGGCCAGGGCGGACAGGACCTCGACGAGGCCGACGTGGTGCTGGTCGGGGTGTCGCGGACCTCGAAGACGCCGACCTGCATCTACCTGGCCCACCGCGGCGTGCGGGCCGCCAATGTGCCGCTGGTCCCGGACCGGCCGGTCCCGGAGAAGCTTACCCGGCTGAAGAAGGCGATCGTCGTCGGCCTGACCATCTCGCCGGACCGGCTGATCCAGATCCGCCGCAACCGGCTGCTCTCGCTGCACGAGAACCGTCAGTCGAGCTACATCGACACCGACACGGTGCGCGACGAGATCATCCAGGCCCGCCGGCTCTACGAGCGGCACGGCTGGCCCACCATCGACGTCACCCGCCGGTCCGTGGAGGAAACGGCCGCGGCCATCCTCAACCTGATGCACGGCGGCCACGGCCAGGTGGAGGTGCTCGGATGAGCCCGCCTGTGGTCATCCTGGCCTCGAAGAGCGCCGCACGGCGCGCGGTGCTGGAGGGCGCCGGCGTGCCGTTCGAGGCGGCCGTCGCCGGCGTCGACGAGGATGCGGTCAAGACCGAGCTGCTCGCCCGAGGCGCCTCGCCCAAAGCCGTCGCCGAAGCCCTGGCCGAGCGGAAGGCGGCGCGAGTTTCGCAGGCCCGCCCCGGCCTGGTCATCGGCGCCGACCAGACGCTGGAGCTCGAGGGGGGGCTTTACGACAAGGTCGACACCCTCGCCGCCGCGCGCGAGCGGCTGAAGCTGCTGCGCGGCCGGCCGCACCAGCTGCACTCGGCGGTGGTGGTCGCGAAGGACGGGGCGGCGATCTGGCGCGAGACCGTCAGCGCGACGCTGGCGATGCGCGACTTCTCCGACGCCTTCCTCGACGCCTATCTCGCCCACGAGGGCGAGGCGGCCCTGGGCTCGGTGGGCTGCTATCGGCTCGAGGCGATGGGCGCGCAGCTTTTCGCCCGCATCGAGGGTGACTACTTCACTATTCTGGGCCTGCCGCTGCTGGGGCTGCTCGACCTGCTCCGCCAACAGGAGGTGCTGAGCTCATGAGCCGCAAGATCACAGGCGCCACCGCCGTGGCCGGCGTCGCCGGCGCGCCGGTCCGCCATTCGCTTTCGCCGATCATCCACAACGCCTGGATCGAGGCGGCCGAGATCGACGCCGTCTATGTCCCCTTTGCGCCCTGCGGCGACGACTTCCGCCGCTTCGCCGAGGGGCTGCGCGGCGGGGTGATCCGTGGACTGAACGTCACGTTGCCCTTCAAGGAGGCCGCGCTCAGCGTCGCCGACGAGTTCAGCGCGCGGGCCGAGCTGGCGGGCGCGGCCAACCTCCTGGTCTTCGATGAGGACGGCCGGATCATCGCCGACAACGTCGACGGCCTGGGCCTCCTGGCCGCTTTCACCGCCCAGGCCCCGGACTTCGATCCGAAGGCCGGACCGGTGGCGATCGTCGGCGCGGGTGGCGCGGCCCGCGGCGCGGCGGCGGCCTTCGTGG
>NZ_DATELG010000418.1:0-11294 GCF_035276905.1 Phenylobacterium sp.
CCGCCGTCAGCGGCCGGGCGCGGGCGACCGCCAGCTCCGGCACATGGCTCTCGGCGGCCTCGGCCCGCCAGACGCGGCCTTCGCCCAGCCGGTTGGTCAGCCGGTCGACCAGCGGGGCCAGCCCGTCCTCGCCGTTCGGGCCCGCATCCAGCCGCACCTGGCGCGCGCCGATCGGCTCGACCTCGTGGGCGGCCAGCGTCGCCACCTCGATCCCGAAGCCGGGGTCGAGCACGTCCAGCTTGGGCGCGAACAGCTTGCCCAGCCGCACCGGATCGCGCCCCGCCAGCGACAGGCCGACGCTCACGCAGAGCGCCTTGCCGTCCAGGCGGTGGTAGGCGAGCTCGAAGCGCCGCGCGCCCTGGCCCTTGGCCTCCAGCATCGCGCAGAGCCTGGCCGAGATGTCGTGGGCGACGCGGGCCATGTCCTCCGGCGCGCTGATCGGCTCGGCGAAGGAAAGCCTGGCGAACCAGGGCGTCGGCGGGCGGCGGAAGCTGAGCGCCTCGGCCGCGCGGCCCAGCGCCTGGTCGAGCCGCGTCAGGGTTTCCGCCCCGAAGCGGCGGCCGAGCGGGGCGCGGGGCAGTGCGGTCAGTTGGGCGATCCGGCGCAGGCCCAGCCGCTCGATCTGGGCGGCGGCCTCGGGATCGAGCCTGAGCGCCTGGGGCGGCAGGGGGCCCAAGAGCTCCGCCTGGCCGCCGGCGGGGGCGATGGTCCCGTCCGCGCCATAGTGGGCCAGCGCCCAGGCCGCGCCCGGCGTGTCGGCGATCGCCAGGCGGAAGGGCAGCCCATTGCCCGCCAGCCGCGCGCGCAAGTCGGCCAGCATCTTCGCCTCCCCGCCCCACAGGTGGGCCACGCCCTCGACGTCGAGGAACAGGCCGTCCGGCGCATCGATCGCCACCGCCGGCGAGAAGCGCACGCACCAGTGGGCGAGCTCGGTCAAGGCCGCGGCGTCCGCCTCCGGCTCGTGCTCGGCGACGGCCAGCTCCGGGACCAGGGCGAAGGCGTCGGTCGCCTTCTGGCCGGGATGCAGCTTCAGCCGCGCGGCCTCCAGGCTGACGGCGACGAGGCGGCGGGTCCCGCGGACGGTTTCGACGAGGGCGAAGGGTTGGAGATGCTCCCCCTGGGGGGGAGGCTCTTGCTCACGCAACCCGTCGCACGGATTGCGCCGGCGCCAGTTCGCGATCGCCCAGGTCGGCGACCAGGCGCAGAGGATGCGTCCCATCCCGGGCCTCCCAGCTGAAGGCGCTCTTCGCTTCGAAGAGCCAGGCCCCGGGGCGGCCGCCCCGGCAACGTTCGAGCGCGGCCAAGAATCGCGGCGCGCCCAGGCCGAATTCGCCGGCCGGCGGCTCGGAGGGCGCGGAGGCCACCCGCCAGCGGGTCGCCGCCGCCGAGCCGGGAGCCTCGCGCCGAGCTTGGCCCCCGAACGGCCGCCGGCGGATCACGAAGCCGGTGGCCCCGGCCTTCTCGCTGGCCAGCTGCAGCCTGCGGCCGGCGGTGAGGTCCACGTCCTCGACCTCGCCGATCACGGCGGCGACGCCTTGGGCGCCCAGCGCGTCCTCCATCACCCCCAGCGCCTCGGCTTCGTCGCGGGCGCAGACCTGGATCAGCCGGTCCGCCGGAAAGCCCAGCCCCTCCAGCCCCGGCGCCCAGAGGTCGTCGCGCCGCAGCACCCAGACCGCCCAGCCGCGCCTGGCCAGCGGCGCGGCCATCAGGGCGGTGAAGGCCGCGGGCGCGGCGCCCGTCTCGGTCTCCAGCCCTGAGCCGCCGACTTCGTGCCAGCGGCCGAGCGGCAGGCCGCCGCCCAGGGCCGCGTCCACCGCTTCCGCCCCGAACGGCAGCCGCGCGGAGTCCGCCCGCCCGCCGGCCTCGAGGGCGGCGACCTTCGCCCGCACGGCGGCGAGGCGCCCTGCTGCGGCAGGCTGAGGCATCGGGCGAGGACTCCTTTCGTTCTATATTTGTTCTGAAACTCGCGAGGGGGAGAGTCAAGTTCCCGGGCGTCGCAGCTTTCCCGTTCGTGGGCTTCGTGGACCCTTTCCCTCTGCGGCGGCGTTTGCGGACTCTGAAATCCCCGGAGAAACCGCCATGGCCACGCGTCCGACCTGGCAGGGCCACCTGCGGCTGAGCCTGGTGAGCTGTCCCGTGGCGCTCTATACGGCCACGGCGAGCGGCGGCGAGGTGCGCTTCAACATGCTGCACGAGGCCACCCACAACCGCATCAAGATGGTGCCGACGGACCCGGAGACCGGGCCGGTGGACCGCTCGGAGATCGTCAAGGGCTACGAGATCGAGAAGGGCCGCTACGTCGTCGTCACCGACGAGGAGATCAAGAACGTCCGGCTGGCCACCACCCGCAGCCTCGACATCGAACGCTTCGTCGATATCGAGGACATCGACCGTCTCTACTGGAACGACCCCTACTTCCTGGCCCCCGACGGCGAGATGGCGGTGGAGGCCTTCACCGTGATCCGCGAGGCGATGGCCCAGACCGGCCAGGTGGCGTTGGGGCGGCTGGTCATGCACCAGCGCGAGCGGCTGATGGCGCTCGAGCCGCGCGACCGCGGAATCCTGGCCTTCTCGCTGCGCACCAAGCGCGAGGTGAAGAACGCGGCGGAGTTCTTCGACAACATCCCCGATGTGAAGGCGAGCCCGCAGATGGTCGAGATCGCCACCAAGATCATCGAGCAGCAGGAAGGCCCCTTCGACCCCAGCCAGTTCAACGACCGCTACGAGGACGCGCTGCGGGCCCTGATCAAGGAGAAGGAGAAAGGCGCGACGATCACCGCGCCGGCCGAGCCCAAGGAGGCCGAGGTCATCGACCTCATGGAGCAACTGCGCCGCAGCCTGGGCCAGACCGGCGGCGGCGAGCGGCGCAAGCCCGCGGCCAAGACCGCCACTCGCCGCAAGGCCGCCGCCCCGCCCGCCAAGAAGCCGCCGGCGAAGCGGCGGGCCTGAACTTCGCGCCTGCCGCGGATAAAGCGAACTTCACTTAACGGCCGCCGGAACGGGGCGTATCGTCCGTGCAA
This sequence comes from Phenylobacterium sp., assembly GCF_035276905.1. Classification (GTDB taxonomy): domain Bacteria; phylum Pseudomonadota; class Alphaproteobacteria; order Caulobacterales; family Caulobacteraceae; genus Phenylobacterium. The sequence goes on from NZ_DATELG010000418.1 coordinate 3,021, forward strand.
GGTACGGGGGGCCAAGCGTGGAGTCCCGCATGTCCGATTATCTGCAGCTGGACGAATACCTGGCGGCGCTGAACGAGGCGACCGCCCTGATCGGCCGAAGTCCAGAGCCGGCCTCGCCCGACGACGAACGACTGGACGTCCTGCTGCACCGCATCGCGGCCTTCCCGCCGGCCTATATCGGGCTCGCCGGCCGCGGCGGCACGGGCTCGGTGGCGCAGCTCGCCCAACTCCGCGCCGACGTCGAGGCCTTCGTGCGCAAGCGCGCCGAGCGCTCGGCGGTCGCCGCCTTCCCGATCCGCGAGCACGGCGTCGGCCGCACCCTTTAGGTTAGAGGTCAGCGCCGGTCGTTGCGCAGGCCTTGGCACATCTGGGTCAGGACCGGCTCGACCATGCCACGGAACGCCTGCGGGACGGCGGCCTCGGCGAAGGCCTCGCGCATGCAGGCCATCCAGTCGTCGGCCAGCTTGCCGTCGATGGCGAAGGGCGCGTGTACCGAGACCATGCAGCCGCGCTCGGGATGACGCTCGGTCCAGACCCGCGGTCCGCCCGTCCATTGGGTGAGGAAATCGGCGAGCCGCGCGCGCATGGGACGCAGGTCCGCGGCGTGGACGGCGCGCAGGGCGGCGAACTCCGGCTCGCGCTCCATGAGGTCGTAGAAGGCCTCGACCAGCCGCCGGACGCCGGCTTCGCCCTCGTCGACCAGGTCGTAGGGTTTGGTGACGTTCATGGTCCCTGCATAGCCGTGCGGGGGCGGTAAGCCTTGATCGGGGTCAAGACCCGGCCGCCCAACTTCGGCCCAGCCGTTCGTCCATTTAGGACCGCCCACAGGAGATGCAGCATGCAAACGACAGGACCGGCGATCGCGGGCGCGTTCGCGGCGGCGCTCGTGGCGACCGGGGCGCAGGCGGCGTCCCTGGATCTGAGCAAGCAGATCGACGCACGCGGCGCAAAGCCGCCGTGGAGCCTGACGGTGACGAACGGGACCGACTTCAAGCTCACCCGGCCGGGCAAGCCCGCGCTCGCCGCCAAGGCGCCGGGCTCGCAGATCGGCGCCGGCGGCGTCAGCTGGACCGCCAAGGCCGCGGACGGACAGACGATGAAGGTGAGCTTCCAGAACACCGCCTGCAGCGTCGGCTCGGCGAAATATCCGATGACCGCCCAGGTCGAAATCGGCGGCGAGACGCTGTCGGGCTGCGCGGGCTACAAGTAAACCCTCCCGCCGGCGGCGGCGAAGGCGCTACTTGCGCTTTAGCCGATTGATCGCCTCGGCGAGCGGCTGCTCGGCGTCGCAGTAGTCGGCCCAGGCCTTGGTCTTCTTGAGCAAGCCCGGCGCGGTGCGGACGGTGAAGGTCTTCGGATCGAGGCCGCGCTTCACCTGGCTCCAGGTCAGCGGGAAGGAGACCGGCGCGCCGGGCCGGGCCCTGGGCGATAGCGGCGCCACCGCCGTCGACATGCGGTCGTTGCGCAGATAGTCGAGGAAGATCCGCCCCACCCGCTTGGCCTTGGCCATGTTGACCACGTAGCGGTCAGGGGCGTCGGCGGCGATCGCCAGGCAGACGTCCTGGGCGAATTTCTTGGCGGTCGGCCAATCGGTCTTGCCCTTGCCGTCGAGAAGCGGGGTGACGACGTGCAGCCCCTTGCCGCCGGTGGTCTTGCAGAAGGCCGAAAGGCCCAAGGCTTCCAGCCGCTCCCTCACCGCCAGCGCGCCCTCGATCACCCGCTCGAAAGGGATGTCCTCGTCGGGATCGAGGTCGAACACCAGCCGGCCCGGGACCTCCGGCTGGAAGGGCTGGCAGTTCCAGGGGTGGAACTCGGTCGCCGCCACCTGGGCCAGGGCGACCAGCGCCTCGATGCTGTCGGCCTGCAGGTAGGGCTGGTGATCGCCGAACACCTTCACCTCGGTGAGCAGGTGCGACGAGCCCTTGCCGGCGTGGCGCTGGAAGAAGCGCTCCTCGCCGTCGATCCCGTCCGGCGTGCGGACGATGGAGCACGGCCGGCCCTTCACGTGGCGGATCATCCAGGGGCCGACCGCCTCGACGTAGCGGGCGAGGTCGAGCTTGGTGACCGGCTCGCCGTCGCCGCCGTCGGGCCACAGCGGCTTGTCGGGATTGGACAGGGTCACGCCCATGACGACATTGTCGCGCTTCGCAGCCCGGGTGGCGAGCGGGGCTTTCGCGCGGGCGGCGTGGCGGGCGGGCTCGGCAGGGACGAAATGGGGCACGTCGACCTCCTCCAGGGGGGCGGGCTTCTCGGCGGTCACGTCCTGGGCGGGCTTGTCGTCGCGCAGGCCCTTGAAGGCGCCCTGGCGGACCTGGCCGCCGGCGGTGAAGCCGGCGAACTCGATCTCGGCGACCAGCTCCGGCTTCGCCCAGTGGACGTTGGCTTCCTTGCGCGGCGCGCCGGGGCCGGTGAACGGGCTCCTGTCGGTCTCCAGCCGCTGCAGCCTGGGCAGCACCCGCTCGACGGTCTCGCGGCCGAAGCCGGTCCCGACCCGGCCGACGTGGACCAGGGCGCCGTCCTTGTGCACGCCGACCAGCAGCGAGCGCAGCTGGCCAGGCTCCCCCGTCCAGCCGCCGATCACCACCTCGTGGCCGGCGCGGCACTTGGCCTTCAGCCAGCTGCCGGAGCGGTCCGAGCGGTAGGGCGCGTCGAGCCGCTTGGAGACGATCCCCTCCAGCGCCATGCGGCAGGCCGAAGCCAGCACCGCCGCGCCTTCGGTCTCGAAATGGTCGACGTAGCGGATGCGCGGGCCCAGCCCCTTGCACGCCTGGCCGAGCAGCGCCTTCAGCCTGGCCTTGCGCTCGCCGAGCGGCAGGCCGCGCAGGTCCTGGCCGCCCGCGAACAAGAGGTCGAAGGCGAAGAACACCAGCTCCGAAGAATCCCCGTCGGAGAGCGCCGCCTGCAGCGCCGGGAAGTCCGGCGCGCCCTCGGCGTTCAGCGCGCAGGCCTCGCCGTCGACCAGGCAGTCGGGCAGGACCGACGCCGCGCGGCCGATCTCGGCGAACTTGGCCGTCCAGTCGAGGCCGGCGCGGGTCTTCAGCGTGGCCCGGCCATGCTCGACGCGGAGCTGCAGCCGGTAGCCGTCGAACTTGATCTCATGCGCCCAGCCCTGGCCCGGCGGCGGCCGGTCGACCGACCTGGCGAGCTGCGGCGGCACGAAGCCCGGCAGGGACGCCGCCTTCTTCAACCGCGGCGGCGGCGCAGCCTTCAGCGGGGCGGGGCTCGGCGGCGGCTTCTCCTTGGGCTTGGAGTTCCACACGGCCTTGGCCGAGGCCCGTGTGCGGCCGCCGGTCATGAAGGGCTTGGGCCCCTTGCCCTTGCCGGCGGCGATCTCCTCCATGCTGCGGCCGGAGGCGACGGAGGTGGTCTCCTCCTCGACCAGCCGCTCGCCCTCGCCCTCCACGGACCAGCCGTCGTGGTGCTTGATCAAGAGCCAGTTGTCGCCCTTCTCGCCCTCGCGGCGCTTCATCCGCACCAGGACGAAGCCGCCCTTCAGCCGCTCGCCGTCGAGCACGATCTTCAGGTCCCCCTTCCTCAGGCCCTCGTGCGGGTCGATCCCCGGCTCCGGCGCCCAGTAGCCGCGGTCCCACAGCATCACCGTGCCGCCGCCGTACTGGCCCTTGGGGATGGTCCCTTCGAAGTCGCCGTAGTCGAGCGGATGGTCCTCGACCTCCACCGCCAGCCGCCTGTCGTGCGGGTCGAGCGAAGGGCCCCTGGTCACCGCCCAGGACTTGAAGACCCCGTCCAGCTCCAGGCGGAAGTCGTAGTGCAGCCGGCTGGCGGCGTGCTTCTGGACCACGAAGCGGAGCTGGTTTGACGGCTTTGTCTTCTCCGCGCCCTGCGGCTCGGCGGTCTTGGTGAAGTCACGCTTGGCGCGGTAGCGCGAGAGGGACGGTTCGGAGGGCGTCACCCCCGCCTCCGCTCATCCCCGCGAAAGCGGGGACCCAGGTTTTTTTGTTCTGGGCCGTTGCAATGACCCCAACGCTGCAACGAAAAACGCCTGGATCCCCGCTTTCGCGGGGACGAGCGGGGATATGGTTCGGCCTGCAATGCTTCAGCTCGCCAGCTTCGTCGGCCGCGCCTGGATGTGCTCCAGGTCGGCGACGTAGGCGTCGCGCCAGGCGGTGACGTCCTCGCGCTGGACGTTCTCATACAGCGCCTGCCAGCGGCGGATCCGCTCGGGCTTGTCCATCGAAAGCGCCTGCTTGAGCGCCTCGGCCAGTTCCTCGGGACTGTTCGGATTGACCAGCAGAGCCTCGGTCAGCTGCCGCGCGGCCCCGGCGAAGCGCGACAGGATCAGCACGCCGGGATCGTCGGGATCCTGGGCGGCGACATATTCCTTGGCCACCAGGTTCATCCCGTCGCGCAGCGGCGTCACCAGGCCCACCCGGCCGGCGCGGTAGATGCCGGCCAGCTCGTCGCGGCGGTAGTTCTTGTTGACGTAGCGGAACGGCGCCCAGTCGATGTCCGAGAACTCGCCGTTGATCCGTCCGGAGAGGGAGTCGAGCCGGGCGCGGATCTCCTGGTAGGCCTCCACGCCTTCGCGGCTCACCGGGGCGATCTGCAGCATCAGGACCTCGCGCCGCAGGTCCGGATTGTCGGCCAGGAAGCGCTCGAAGCCGATGAAGCGCTCCTCCAGCCCCTTCGAATAGTCCAGCCGGTCGACGCCGACGATCAGGTTGCGGAACACCGTGCAGGCGGCCATCAGGTCGCGCATCCGCACCGCGCGCGCCGAACGCACCAGCTTGGCGAAGTCGGCCGCGTCGATGCCGATCGGATAGGCCCCGACCCGCACCGTGCGCCCGAACGCCTTCCAGAGCCCCGGGCCGATCTGCTCGCCGGCGGCCTCGTTCAGCACATATTCCTCGAAGGCCTGCTGGTATTCGGCGATGTGGAAGCCGACCAGATCGTAGTCGAACATCGCCTGCACCAGCTGTTTGTGGCCGGGCAGGGTGGTCAGCACCTGGTGCGCCGGCCAGGGGACGTGCAGGAAAAAGCCCATCCGGTTCTTCACGCCCAGCTTGCGCAGCTCCCGGGCCAGCGGGATCAGGTGGTAGTCGTGGATCCAGACCAGGTCGCCCGCCTCGATCAGCGGCCGCAAAGTTTCGGCGAACCGCCGGTTCACCCGCTCATAGCCCTCGCCGTAGGCGCGGTCGTAGGCGGTCAGGTCCTGGCGGTAGTGGAACAGCGGCCAGAGCGTCTTGTTGGCGTAGCCGTTGTAGTACTCGTCGACGTCGGCCTCCTCGAGGTCGACCGTCGCCACCGTCACCCCGTCGATCCGCTGCATCGCCAGCTGGCCGGTGAACTCCGGCGTGGTCTTGCCGCTCCAGCCGAACCAGAGGCCCGAATACTCGCGCAGGGCGGCGGCCAGCGCCATGGCCAGGCCGCCGACGCTCTCGTCGCCCTTGCCGGACGGCGGGTTGACGCGGTTAGAGACGACGATCAGCCGACTCATAACGCCGCTTCGAGCCAGGCTAGCGCCTCCTCGACTCCTACGATGCGGTAGCGGGCGGCCGTCGGCCGGCCCGGGCCCACCAGCACGCCGTCGCCGCCGAGCGCCTGGACGGCCTCGAAGCCGTGCTCGTCGGTGATGTCGTCGCCGACGAACACCGGCCGCGCCCCGGCGAATGGCGGACGTGTCAGGAAGGCCTCCACGCTGTCGCCCTTGGTCGGGCCGGGCGTGCGCAGCTCCTCGACCATGTCGCCGTGCTGCAGGAAGAGGCCGGTCTCGGCGGCGAGCTCCGCCGCCAGCTCCCGGGCGGCCTGGGCCTGCGGCCGGGCCAGGCGATAGTGCAGGGCGACGCTCAGGCCCTTTTCCTCCACCAGCAGGCCGGAATCGCGGCTCGCGAACTCGCGGCAGCGGCGGACCACCGCGGGCAGGGCGGGATGCGGCGGCGCCGCCGTGACGGTTCCGTCGGCGTCGCGAAGGATCAGGCCGTGGACCGCCGCCACCGCCTTGACGCGGCCTTCGAGAATGCGGTCGACGTCGGCGAGCGTGCGGCCGCTGATCACCGCCAACCGGCCGTGCAACGCGTGGCGCAGCCGCTCCACCAGCGACGTGCGGCGCGGATCGGGTCGGACGTCCTGCGGCCGCGCGGCGATCGGCGCCAGCGTGCCGTCGAGGTCGAGAAAAAGGGCGAGCTCTTTCAGGCGCAGCGGCTTTGGCGCAGGCAGGCCGACGGTCAGCTCTTCAATTCTCATGGACGGCGCGACCCCTCGTGAGTCGCCAAGGAACGCGCGAGGCGGCCCGGTCGATCCCTGCTCACGGTGGAGTTGACAGGCGCCCCGGTCCATATCGCCGCGGGCCTTGAGACGCGGGCTTGACGGCTTGCGCGCAATCCGCGCATCCCGGGCTCTGTCTTAGATGCGGGGAAGGCTTCGGCGATGATCGACACCTGGCCGGCGGACGCCATCGTCCTCTTCGGGGCCACCGGCGATCTCTCGCACCGGATGCTGCTGCCTTCGCTCTACTTCCTCGACGCCGACGGCTTTCTGCCGGCGGGCTTCAAGGTGCTGGCGACCGCGCGCGCGAAGCTCACCCGCGAACAGTTCATGGCCGAGGTGAAGAGCCTGCTCGCCGCCCGTCCGGAGGGTCTGGACGAGGCGGTCTGGACCCGGTTCTCCGAGCGGCTCGACTTCGCCGCCGCCGACGCCACGACTGCCGAGGGCGCCCGCGCGCTCGCGCCGATGCTGGAGGGCGTGAAGGCGCCGATCTTCTTCCTGGCGCTTTCGCCCAGCCTCTACGGCCGGGTCTGCGGCGCGCTCGCCGCGGCGGGGCTGGCCCATGCCCACACGCGCATCGTGCTGGAGAAGCCGATCGGCCGCGACCTGGAGAGCTCGCACGAGATCAACGCCGCGGTGGGCGCGGTCTTCGACGAGGAGCGGATCTTCCGCATCGACCACTACCTCGGCAAGGAGACGGTGCAGAACCTGATTGCGCTCCGCTTCGCCAACACCCTCTTCGAGCCCTTGTGGAACAACCTGACCATCGACCACGTGCAGATCACCGTGGCCGAGACCGAGGGCGTCGGCGACCGCTGGCCCTATTACGACGAGTACGGCGCGCTGCGCGACATGCTGCAGAACCACATGCTGCAGCTGCTCTGCCTGGTGGCCATGGAGCCGCCGGCCGACATGGAGCCGCGCTCCGTGCGCAACGAGAAGGTCAAGGTCCTGCGCTCGCTGCGCCGCTTCAGCCGGGCGGACGCCCAGAACTGGACCATCCGCGGCCAGTACACGCCGGGCGTGGTCGGCGGCAAGCAGGTCAAGGGCTACGAGGACGAACGCGGCCAGCCCAGCGGGACGGAGACCTTCGTGGCGCTTCGGGCCGACATCGACAACTGGCGCTGGGCGGGCGTGCCCTTCTTCCTGCGCACCGGCAAGCGGCTGCCCGAGCGGCGCACCCAGATCGCCATCCAGTTCAAGCCGGTGCCGCACTCGATCTTCGACGGCCAGGCCAAGGAGGACCTGACCGCCAACCGTCTGGTCATCGACCTGCAGCCGGACGAGGACATCGAGCTGACCCTGATGAACAAGGCGCCGGGCATCAGCGCCGGCGGCATGCGGCTGCAGGCCCTGCCGCTGTCGCTGTCCTTGCTGCGGGCCTACGAGGGGCCGGGCGCGCGGCGGCGGATCGCCTACGAGCGGCTGCTGCTCGACGTGATCGGCGGCAACTCCACCCTCTTCGTCCGCCGCGACGAGATCGAGGAGGCCTGGCGCTGGGTCGACGGCGTCGCCGACGCCTGGCGCGAGGCGGGGCTGACGCCCAAGCCCTACGCCGCCGGCAGCTGGGGGCCGGCAGGCGCCTTCGCCCTGATCGAGCGGGCCGGCCGGGCCTGGTACGACTGAATCGAATTTCTCATCTGTCAAGCTACAGCACTGACGCTTGTTGAGCGGGTATACTGACGCTTGTTAGTTGAAACGCTGACGCTTGTTTAGGTGGAATGCTTAAGTGTTAACCCTATGAAACCTCAGTGCGAGATGCGACGTTACTCTTGCGCTTCTGCGACTGTGGCGTCAGTTCGAGTGAGGGAGCAGAGCGCTTACAACTGAGGTTGTGCGCCGGGCGCATCCGCAGCAGCGGTGCGCAGGCCGTGTGGTGGTGACGACCATGGAATGGCTGCCGCTGGCCCGCGAAGACGTGCGCCGTTTTCGCGATGAGGGGTTCGTAAGGCTGGACAGTTTCGCGCCTCCCGAGGAGGTGCAGGCGGTGGCGCCGATCTATGACCGGCTGTTCCTGCGCCGGACCGGCTGGGAAGAGGGCAACTACTTCGA
>NZ_DATELG010000419.1:0-7252 GCF_035276905.1 Phenylobacterium sp.
GTCACCGCCGGGACCTGCGCCGCCGCGCCGGCCGCCACCGCGCGCTCGCGGGCGCGCTCCAGGGTGCGGGCGGCCGAGGCCAGCTTGGCCGACAGGCCGTCGAACGCCTCGCGGGCCGAGGCGATGTCGCTCAGCGACTTCTCCGCCGCGCCCAGCACCGCCCGCTCCTCGGCCAGCGCCGTCTCTTCGCCCTCGCGCGGATCGAGACGGTCGAGCTCGGCGAGGCGCAGGCTGAGCTCCTCGGTCTCGGCGGCGGCGCGGGCGACGAGGCTGCGCAGCTCATCGACCCTCGCCCGCGCCTCGCGCCACTCGGCGAAGCGCGCGGCGACGCGGTCCAGGGCCGGTTGCAGCCCGCCGAAAGCGTCGAGCAGCGGCCGGTGGGTGCGGGAATCCAGCAGCCCCACGGTCTCGTGCTGGCCGTGCACCTCGAGCAGCAGGTCGCCGACCTCCTTCAGCACGCCCACTCCGGTCGCCTGGTCGTTGACGAAGGCGCGGCTGCGGCCGTCGGCGCCGAGCGTGCGGCGCAGCACCAGGTCCTCGTCGCGGGCGTAGGAGAGGCCCTTTTCCTCCAGCAGGTCCCAGACCGGATGGTCGACGGCGGGCGCGAAGGCGGCGGAGACGGCGGCCTGATTTGCGCCCCGGCGCACCAGGCCCGCGTCAGCCCGCGCGCCGGTCGCCAGGCCGAGCGAATCGAGGATGATCGACTTGCCCGCCCCCGTCTCGCCGGTGAGCGCAGTCAGCCCCGGCCCGATGGACAGGTCCAGGGCCTCGATCAGGACGACGTCGCGGATCCACAGTCCGATCAGCATAGGTTCGGAAGATCACCTGGAATCAGGCGGCCTGGGAAGAGCGCGAACGCCGCAGAGAATCTCGTTTCGTTTCTGTCCGCCCGCTCAGCTCGCCGGCTGGACCGGCTGGACGGCGGAGGTGTCCGACGCCGGCGGGGGGGCGATGGTGCTCGACTTGCGGTGCACGAAGGGGATGTGCATCAGGCCGCGGCCGCGCTTCGGCTCCACGTCCGGACGATAGCCCTTGGAGGTGAGCAGCTTGTAGGCGACGCTGTACCAGGGATCGCCGGGGAAGTTGTAGCCCAGCACCGCGCCATCCTTCCGCGCCTCGTCGACCAGGCCGATCGTCAGATAGGCCTCGACGAGGCGGTAGAGCGCCTCGGGCGTGTGGCTGGTGGTCTGGTAGCGGTCGACGACGCTGCGGAAGCGGCCGATGGCCGCCAGGGTGTCGCCCTGGCGCAGGTAGTAGCGGCCGACCGTCATCTCCTTGCCCGCCAGCTGGTCCCTGACCATGTCGATCTTCAGGCGGGCGTCGGCGGCGTATTCGGTGTTCGGATAGCGCTGGACGACTTCCTGCAGGGTGTCGAGCGCCTGGCCGGTCGCGGCCTGGTCGCGGCCCACGTCGGTGATCTGTTCGAAGTAGCAGATCGACTTCAGATAGTGGGCGTAGGCCGCCGAGGGGTTGCCCGGATAGAGCTGGATGAAGCGGTCGGCGTCGGCGATCGCCTCGTCGTAGTTGTTGGCCTCATAGTGGGCGAAGGCCTGCATCAGGATCGACCGGCGCGCCCATTCCGAATAGGGGTGCTGGCGCTCGACTTCCTGGAAGTACTCGACCGCCTGGCTCCACTGGCGCTTGTCCAGCCGGTCCGCGCCGGCGGAGTAGAGCAGCTCCACCGGCCGCTCCTCGTACGCCAGTTGCGGCTTCTTCTTGCCGCCGCCGGAGCAGCCCGCCGCCGCGAGCGCGCAGATGCCTGCAATGAGCGCTGGGCGAACCCAGGAATTCCGAAGCAAGGACACCTTCACCTCAAGAGACAGCCAACGCGCGCCCCCGCGCCTTAACGCCAGTGCTTCTACACCAGGGCCGGGGCTGCGCAAACGGAACGGATTGGCGCGGCCGCGGGGAGGAGCGGAGGTTAGTACGCGCTCAATCCACAACTCCATGGCCGCAAGCCCGGCCGTGGCCCAGATTTGGCCCAGGTTCGCGCGGACACAGAACGCTGAGGGTTCGGCGCGAGCCGTCTCCGGCCGAAGCGCCGGGCCCTGACGCAGACACCGGAGCGCATTTCGGCCAGCGGCGCCCTGCCGGGCGCACGCGCCGCGGGCGTGCGCCCGCGCGACCGAGGACGAGCCGATGCCGCTGCCGCTGCAAGCCTTGAGGAACTCTCCGCCTCCCATCGTGCACGTCCGCGGCCGCAGCTTCATGGCCCTGGCGCTGGCGCCCGAGCCGCCGCTGGCCGCCTGGTTCGTCGAGCTCGACGAGCACCTGGCCGGCGCCGCCGGGCTGTTCACCAACCGGCCGATGGTCGTCGACCTTTCCCTGGCCGCCGCCGAAGGGCGCGATGCGGTGCTGATCCTGCTGGACGGGCTGGAGAGCCGCGGCTTCCGGATCATCGGCCTGGAAGGCGCCTCGCCCGGGCTGCTCGAGCACACCCATTGGGAACGGCTGCCCACCCAGCTCTATGGGCGCGAAGCGCCGACGCCGGTGAACGCGGCCCCTCCCCGGATCGGCGGCGAGTTGATCGAAGGCCCGGTGCGGTCGGGACAGTCCGTGGTCTGCGAGGCGGGCGACGTCACCATCGTCGGCGCCGTCGCGTCCGGCGCGGAAGTGATCGCCGGCGGTTCGATCCACATCTACGGCGCGCTGCGCGGCCGGGCGATCGCCGGCATCCGCGAAGGCGCGCAGGCGCGCATCTTCTGCAGCCGCATGGAGGCCGAGATGGTCGGCGTCGATCGGCTCTACCGCACCGCCGAGAACTGGGGCGCGCAGCTGCACGGCCGCGCCGTCCAGGTGCGCTCGGACCGCGGCGCGCTGCGCATTTCGGCGCTCGATTGAAAATCCGGGGAAGGAGTTCGCCATGTCCAAGGTGATGGTCGTCACGTCCGGCAAGGGAGGCGTGGGCAAGACCACCTCGTCCGCCGCCCTCGGCGCAGCCCTGGCCCAGGCCGGCCAGAACGTCGTGCTGGTCGACTTCGACGTCGGCCTGCGCAACCTCGACCTGATCCTGGGGGCCGAGCGGCGGGTGGTCTTCGACCTGGTCAACGTCGTCCAGGGCGACGCCAAGCTTCCGCAGGCGCTGATCCGCGACAAGCGGGTCGAGACCCTGCACCTGCTGCCGGCCTCGCAGACCCGCGACAAGGACGCCCTCACGCCTGAGGGCGTCGAGCGGGTGATCGGCGAGTTGCGCGAGCGCTTCGACTGGATCGTCTGCGACAGCCCCGCGGGCATCGAAAAGGGGGCGACGCTGGCCATGCGCCACGCCGACCTCGCCGTGGTGGTGGCCAACCCCGAGGTCTCCTCGGTGCGCGACAGCGACCGGATCATCGGCATGCTGGACTCCAAGACCCGCCGCGCCGAGGCGGGTGAGAAGATGGAGAAGCACCTGCTGCTCACCCGCTACGACGCTGGCCGCGCGTCCCGCGGCGAGATGATGAAGGTCGAGGACGTGCTGGAGATCCTGGCCATCCCGCTTTTGGGCGTGGTCTCCGAGAGCCCGGACGTGCTCACCGCATCGAACCTCGGCTTCCCCGTCACCCTGCACAATCCGGCCGCGCCGGCCGCGCGCGCCTATTCGGTCGCGGCGAAGAAGCTGCTGGGCGAGGAGGTCCGCGCCGAGCCCGCCGCCAAGCGCGGCCTGATGAGCCGGCTGTTCGGGCGCAGGGCCGCGGCATGAACCTGCTCAGCCTCTTCAACCGCAGCCGTTCGGCGCCGGTCGCGCGGGACCGCCTGCAGGTGCTCCTGGCGCACGAGCGCGCGCTTGGCGGCCGCGCCGACCTGGCGCAGGTGCTGGAGCGCGAGATCCTCGAGGTCATCGCCCGCCACATCCCGGTCGACCGCGACAAGGTGCTGGTCAAGCTGGAGCGCGGCGATCACGTCTCCACGCTTGCGATCGACATCGAGATGCCCGAGACGGCCCTGGCGCGCGGTTGAACGCGTGCAAGTCTCGCGACGGGCGCGCTCGACGCGACGCCGATCTAAGCGCGCGTTTCTGAAGTGGATACACTCCAGATAGGCGCTGTATCCGAAAGTATACAGTGTCGTCCGTCTACCCCTGGGTGGGATCTATTCTTTAGATCAACTGGAAATCGATTCCCCAATTCGTCAATTAACACGGCGTTAATCTAGAACGAGTCCAACCTCCTTAAGCATTCTTTTGTGAGATGAGGCAGGAACACGGGGTCCTGCCGATGCCGAAAAACCTCAGAAACTCGATCCTCCGCCTGCTGAAGGATCGCTCCGGCAACGTCCTCATCACCGCCGCGCTCGCCCTGCCGGTCGTGCTGGGAACGTTCGGCCTGGGCGCTGAGGGCGCGTCCTGGTTCGCCACAAAGCGGGCGCTGCAGAACGCCGCCGACGCCGCGGCGATCGCCGCAGCGACCAACGCCGGCCCGACCTACGACGTCGAAGCCAAGGGCGTCGCCGCCCAGTACGGCCAGAAGGACGGGACGGACGGAGTCACCGTCACCGCCGCCAACGACGTCCCCTGCCCGGCCGGCGCCGGCAAGGGGCCTTGCTACAGCGTGACGGTCACCCGCCCCATGCCGCTGATGCTGGCCCAGGTCGTCGGATACAGGGGCAACGCGGTGGTGAACGGAGCCCCGGCCCAGCTGGTCAGCGCCACCGCCGTGGCCGTCGAGGGACCGACCACCCGGACCTACTGCATCCTGGCGCTGGCTTCGGATGGACCTGTCAAAGCGCCCACTGCGCTGCTCGCCCACGGCGCGCCGAACGCGAACCTGTCCGGCTGCAACGTGATGTCCAACACGGGCGCGACCTGCACCGGCCACGACACCGGGGCTGACGTCGGCGACGCTCACACCACGAATAACGGCTGCGGCGTCGTCCAGCATTCGGGCGTCAGCGCCGCGCCCGACCCTTACGCCGACCTGGCGAAGAACATTCCGCCGGACCCCTGCAAAAGCAAAAATCCATCGAACCCCTATCCGCAGGAGACGAATGGGAATGGGAATGGGAACGGGAATGGGAATGGCAAAAACGGCAACAATACAGTCACTTGGACCCAGATATCGGGTGCAGTGAACTGGAGTGGCGTGACGCAGTTGTGCGGCGATGTCCAGATGATCGGCGACGTCACGGTCGCCGCCGGCACGACCCTCATCATCTACAACGGCCAGCTCGACACCGGCAACTTCACCCTGAGCGGGCCCGACGCCGGCATGACGATCATCTTCGCCGGCGACAACGGCAGCTACATCCATGCCCCCACCGGCAACGGCGCCCTCGACTACGCCTCACCGGATGAGAATAGCGCCAGTCCCTGGAAGGGGATGGCCATGTACCAGTCGCCCACGGCAACGAACGGGAGCGCCCTGAAAACCGGGGTCGACATGGCCGCCGCGGGCAACAGCCCGACCTGGAACATCTCCGGCGGCGTCTACCTGCCGTGGTCCAACGTCACCTTCAAAGGCGCGGTGAACAAGGCCCACAACGGCAACTCGTGCTTCAGCATGGTGGTCAACACCCTCACGGTCGACGGAACGGCCAACATCCTCGCCCATGGCGAGTGCAAAGAGCAGGGCACCCCCCAGATCGAGAACAAGGTCCCCGGCCGCGGCCAGTTGGTGATGTAAGATGCGCAGGCTCCTCAACCGCTTCAGGCGCGACGAACGCGGCGTCGCCGCCATCGAGATGGCCGGGGTCGGCGCCTTCTTCATCATCGGCCTGGTCAGCGTGACCGACGTCGGCCGCTACGCCTACCAGACCTCCGAGGTGAACGCCGCCGCCCAGGCCGGCGCCCAGGCGGCGCTGATGGCCTGCGACGTGGCGCACACCCCGGCGACGCTGCATTGCGACGGACTCCAGGCCGCGGTCACGACCGCCGTCCAGAGCACCGGCCTCGGCGAGAACGTCACCATCGATGGCGCGCTCAGCGAGGGTTACTACTGCCTCGACACCAGCAACAACCTCCAGCTGGCCGGCCCCGCGAACAACAAGCCCGCCGACTGCTCGGGGGTAGCCAAGGCCGCGACAGGCGCCGCGCCGACCCTCTATCTGCAGGCGCCCGTCACCTACACGTTCGAACCGCTGTTCCCGGGCCTGACGCTCGCCCAGGCGTTCGCGCCGCAGATCAAACGCACCGCCTGGATGAGGATGGCATGAAGAAGACCTTCCGCCTGCGCCGGTTCCTGCGCGACGAGAGCGGGGCGACCGCCATGGAATACGGCCTCGTCATGCCGCTGCTGATCATGGGCATCCTGGGCGCGATGTGGGCCGGCATGCTGATGTTCTCCGCCAGCAGCCTCGACCTGGCGGTGCAGGCCGCCGCGCGCTGCATGGCGGTCGACGCGAACCAGTGCGGGAGCGCCAGCGCCACCGAGACCTATGCGCAGAGCCAGTACAGCGGCCCGGCCATCTCCCCCGCCTTCACGGCGAGCGCCAGCGGCTGCGGCCACACGGTGACCGGCCAGGCGACTTTCGACCTCGGCATCCTGCCCGGGGTCGCCAATGTGCCGCTGTCGAGCAGCGCCTGCTACCCGTAGCCTGGCTGCTAGGTTCAGGCGTCGAAGGTCTCGCCCACCATCCGCTCGCTCAACGCCCACAGCGCCTTGGCGTGCTCCGGATCCAGGGCGTAGGGCTGCACCCCGCCGCGCACCGTCGGATCGTGGCTGAGCTCGGCGACCTGGCAGTCCTCGCAGTAGCGGCCGCCGACCGCGTCGGCCGCGGCGACGAGGCCGGCCCAGACCGAGGTCGCCGCGCCCTGCGGGATCGTCTTCCACTCGAAATCCGGCTGCTTCTCGAGCGTCTGGGTGAAGAAGGCGGGGTCCATGTGGCGGCCGAGCTCGGTCCGGATGACGCCGGGATGAACGGCCGCGGCGCGCAAGCCGCGGGCCTTCTGGCGCCGGTCGAACTCGACGGCGAAGAGGACGTTGGCGGTCTTCGACCGGCCGTAGGCGCCGAACGGGGTGTATTCGGTGTGCTCGAAGCTCGGATCATCCAGGTTGACGTCCGAGAAGCGGTGCGCGGCGGACGATAGGCCGACGAAGCGGCCGCCCGGGGCGATCAGCCCGGCGATGCGGTTGACGAGCACGAAGTGGCCGAGGTGGTTGGTCCCGAACTGAGTCTCGAAGCCGTCGGCGGTCCGGCCGAACGGCGTGGCCATGACGCCAGCGTTGGCGATCACCAGGTCGAAGGGCCGCCCGGCGGTGACCAGGGCGTCGGCGCACTTGCGCACGCTGGCCAGGGAGGCCAGGTCCAGCTCGACCAGCGAAAGGCTTCCGCCGTCGGC
>NZ_DATELG010000420.1:0-13180 GCF_035276905.1 Phenylobacterium sp.
GGAACCTGCAAGGCGTTGCTGAGCGCGGTCACCGCATGCTGCTGGGCCATGGCGTCGCGCAGATTGCTCTCGAACCGGTCGGGCGTGAGGTCGTTCTGCGCCAGGAGCTGCTGATAAAGCTTCTTGTCGAAGCGACCGGTGACGCGATCGGAAAAGTCCGGAATCTTCGCGATCTGGTCGGCCACCAGCTTGTCCGACGGGCGGATGCCCATCCGCCGCAGCAGCTCGGCGAAGGATTCGCGCGTGGCCAGCCCCTGCAGCACCTGGCGGTCGAGACCGTTCTGGGCGGCGACTTCTGCGCTTACGGGCTGGCCCACTTGCTGCTCTGCGCGCTTGCGCATCTGTTCGAACTCGCGCCGGAACTCGATCGGCGAGATTTTCCGCGAGCCTGCGATGATCACCGAATTGCTGACGTTGTGACCGAAGACGTCGCGGATGCCGAACACGGCGAAGGCGACGATCAGTAGTCCGATCAGCACGGCGGCGACCCAGGACTTCGCGAAAACGCGGAAGGCGGCGAGCATGAAATCCCTTTCCCGGGCGCGACAGGCTCGCCGGTATAGTGGAGGCCCCTTGCGCGCCGCAAGCGCGTGACAGATCGCGCACCTTGGCTTAACCGCGCCCGATGAGAGAGGAAAGTGAGGCTCAATGAATTCTCCAACGCCGCTGATCGCCGGAAACTGGAAGATGAACGGGCTGGCCAGCTCGATCGCCGAGGCCAAGGCCGTGGCGCAGGGCGTGGGAGCGACGTCCGCGCGTGTGGCGATCTGCCCGCCGTCGATCCTCGTTCATCGGATGAGCGAGGCGCTCCAGGGCACGAAGGTGCTGGTCGGCGGCCAGGACGTGCATGCGGACGATTCCGGCGCCTTCACCGGCGACATCTCCGCCGAGATGCTGGCCGACGCCGGCGCGAAGCTGGTGATTCTCGGTCACTCGGAGCGCCGCGAAGCCTATCGGGAGAGTGACGAGCTGGTGGCCAGGAAGGTGCTGGCGGCGCTGCGCCACGGCCTTGAGCCGATCGTCTGCGTCGGCGAGACCATCGATCAACGCAAGGCTGGCGAGGCGCTCAAGGTGGTGACCGGGCAGGTGAGGGGCTCGCTGCCGCCGGAGCTGAACGGCAAGGCCTTCGCCGTGGCCTACGAGCCCATCTGGGCGATCGGCACGGGCCTGACCCCGAACAATCTGCAGATCGAAGAGGTGCACGGCGCCATCCGCACGACCCTCGCCGAGATGTTCGGGGAAGCGGCCCAGCGGGTTCCGATCCTCTATGGCGGCTCGGTGAAGCCCAGCAACGCCGCCGAGATCCTGCATGCGTGCGAGGTCGGCGGCGCCCTGGTCGGCGGCGCCTCGCTCAAGGCCGACGACTTCCTGGCGATCGTCCGGGCGGTCTGAGCCGCGGGCCTGAAGGGACTAGGGGGCGTAGGCGCGAAGGAAGGTGTCGACCGCTATCTCGGCCCGCGCCGTCCGTTCCTCCGGCGTCGGGTCCTCGATCATGCCCAAGAGGCGCAGGTTGTAGACGCCTGAGAGCGCCAGGTCCTTGAACTGGTGGGCGGCGAGCATCGGGTCTGCCCGGCGCAGCTCGCCGCGCTCCATCAGGTCCTGCAGCGCTTCCCCCATGCGGCCGACGCCGGCGCGGGGGCCGGCCTCGTAGAACAGCCGGGTGAGTTCGGGGAAGCGCTCGCCCTCGCCGACGACGACCCGATAGATGGCGATGGCCTCGGGCAAGAGCAGATGGTCGAGCAGATGGCGCGCCATCTGCACGAGGCGCCCGCGCAGGTCGCCCTCGGGCGGCATCGAATCGATGTCATGGCGGAGCTCCGAGCAGGAACGCCGGACGAAGGCGGCGAAGAGCTCCTCCTTCGATCTGAAGTAGTTGTAGAGCGTGCCCTTCGAGCCGCCGAGCCTGGCGGCGATGGTCGACATCGACGTCGAGCCGTAGCCGTCCGCCACGAAGCACTCGTATGCGACGTCGAGGATGGCGTCCCGGCGATCTTCCCGCCGCATCTCACGCGCTGGCGTGCTCATTCGTCTCCTGCCGATTTTGAACTTGACCGGACCACGATATCACGCCTAGTGCTGACCGTACAGTACGGTCAATTTTCGCCTCACGCCCCCCCAACAGAGGCTCGATGCACAAGTTCATCCTCCCCCTGGCCGCCGCGGGCGCCCTCAGCGCCTGCGCGGCCGTGCCGCGTCTGGGGCCCGAGCCCCAGGCCAAGCCGGCGCAGTCCTACGCCGCCGCGCAGAGCTTCCAGGCGCCGCAGGCGCCGTGGCCCGGGGACGGCTGGTGGCGGCGCTATAACGATCCGCAGCTGAACGCTCTCGTCGACGAGGCGTTGAAGGGCTCGCCCACGCTGGTCCAGGCCGAGGCGCGGGTGCGCAAGGCCCGGGCGCTGTCCGAACAGTCGCGCGCGGCGCTGCTGCCGCAGCTGTCGGCCAACGCCCAGGTCGCGGAGAACCGGCAGAGCTACAACATGGGCATTCCGCCGGAGTTCGTGCCCAAGGGCTACAACGACATCGGCCGGGGAACCGTGAACCTCGACTGGAACCTCGACCTGTTCGGCCGCAACCGCGCAGGCCTCGCAGCGGCGACCTCCGAGGCCGTGGCCGCGCAGATGGACCTGGCCGAGAGCCGGCTGATGCTCACCACCAGCGTGGTCTCGGCCTATGCCGACCTCGCCCGCCTGTTCGGCGAGCGCGAGGCCGCAGCCCAGTCGCTGGCCAACCGGCAGAATACGGCCAAGCTCGTCGCGCAGCGGGTCAAGGGCGGCTCCAGCAACGAGGGCGAGGCGCGCCAGGCCGAAGCCAACGCCGCCTCGGCGCAGCAGCAACTGACCAGCCTGGACGAGCAGATCGGCCTGGCGCGCAACCAGCTGGCGGCGCTGACGGGGCGGGGGCCGGACCGCGGGCTCGCCATCGCCCGACCCGCCGCCACGATCCCGGCCGGCTACGCCCTGCCGACCGACGTCGCCGTGGACCTGGTCGGCAGGCGGCCCGACGTCCAGGCGGCGCGCCGGCGAGCGGAGGCGGCCGCCGACCGGATCAAGGTGGCGCGGGCGGGCTTCTATCCGAACGTCAACCTGGCCGCCTACTTCGGCCGCGAGGCGCTGGGGCTGGACCTCTTGCGGTTCCCCACCTCGCAGATCGGCCAGGTCGGGGCGGCGCTCAGCCTGCCGATCTTCTCGGCCGGCCGCCTGGAGGGCGAGTATCGCGGGGTGCGCGCCGACTACGACGCCGCGGTGGCCGCTTACGACCAGACCCTGGTCCAGGCGCTGCAGGAGGTGGCCGACGCCGCGGTGAGCGCGCGTCTGCTGCAGACCCGGCTCGACCAGGCGCATGCGGCGCTCAGCGCCGCCGAGGACGCCTATCGCATCGCCGGCCTGCGCTACCAGGCCGGCCTCACCAACTATCTGTCGGTGCTGACGACCGAGGACGCGCTGATCATCCAGCGGCGCACCGTGGCCGACCTCGAAGCCCGCACCTTGACGGTCGACGCCGCGCTCGCCAGGGCGCTGGGCGGCGGCTTCCACACCTCCTGACCGCAGAGTCGGGCGAGGACACTCAATGACCCAAGCTTCCACCATCGAACGGCCCGCCGAGAAGACCGCCCAGGCGTCTTCGGACCGCAGAGCGCGGCGCAAGCAGCTCTTTGCGATCCTGGCGGCCGTTATCGCGGTGATCGCCGTGCTCTGGCTGCTCTACTGGCTGCTGATCGGTTCGCGCCACGTCTCGACCGACGACGCCTATGTCCAGGCGGACACCGCTCAGGTCACCGCGCTCGTCGCCGGGCCGCTGATCTCCGTGCCGGTGGGCGAGACCCAGCATGTCAAGAAGGGCGAGGTGGTCGCCGTGATCGATCCGGCCGACTATCGCCTGGCGCTCTCCAGGGCCCAGGCCCAGCTCGGCCAGGCCGAGCGGAAGGTGCGCGGCTACTTCGCCAACGTCGAGGCCGCGTCGGCGCAGACCGACGCCAGGAGCTCCGACCTGGCGCGCGCCGAGGCGCAGCTCGCCTCGGCCCAGTCGGACCTGGTCCGGGCGCAGACGGAGTATGATCGCCGCCACGCCCTGGCCGGCACCGGCGCGGTCTCCGCCGACGAGCTGACCGAGGTGCAGAACCAGCGTCAGACCACCGCGGCCGCGGTCTCCGCCGCCCAGGCCGCGCTCAAGCAGGCCAAGGCCAACATCAGCGTCGCCGGCGCCCAGCGCGACGCCGCCGCCGTGCTTGTGCAAGGCGCCGACGTAGCGACGAACCCCGAGGTTGCGGAGGCCGTGGCCCAGCGCAACCAGGCGCAGCTCGACCTCGACCGCACGGTGATCCGCGCTCCCGTCGACGGCATCGTCGCCAAGAAGGCGATCGAGATCGGCCAGCGCGTCGCCGCCGGGACCGAGCTGATGACGATCGTCCCGGTTCAGAGCGCCTACGTCGACGCCAACTTCAAGGAGGTCCAGCTGCGCAAGATCC
The DNA here is from genome assembly GCF_035276905.1 of Phenylobacterium sp. Taxonomy (GTDB): domain Bacteria; phylum Pseudomonadota; class Alphaproteobacteria; order Caulobacterales; family Caulobacteraceae; genus Phenylobacterium. Next base: position 4,463 of record NZ_DATELG010000420.1, read on the forward strand.
GCGTCGGCTCGCCGGTCGTGCTGACCAGCGACCTCTACGGCGGGCGGGTGAAGTTCCACGGCAAGGTGATCGGGGTCGCCGGCGGCTCCGGCTCGGCCTTCGCCCTGATCCCGGCGCAGAACGCCACCGGCAACTGGATCAAGGTGGTCCAGCGGGTGCCCGTGCGGATCGCCCTCGACCCGCAGGAGCTGGAGAAGCATCCGCTGCGGGTCGGCCTGTCGATGAAGGCCGAGGTCGAAGTGCGATGAGCGGCGCCGGCCGCTCGGCCCAGCCGCTGGACGGCGCGGCGCTGATCGGCGCCGTGCTGGTCCTCGCCATGGCCAACTTCATGGTGGTGCTCGACACCACCATCGCCAACGTCTCGGTGCCGCACATCGCCGGCGGCCTGGCGGTCTCGCCCTCCCAGGGCACCTGGGTGATCACCTCCTACAGCGTCGCCGAGGCGATCACCGTCCCGCTGACCGGCTGGCTGGTGCAGCGGTTCGGCGGGGTGAAGGTGTTCCTCACCGCCATGCTCGGCTTCGGCCTCTTCTCCATGCTGTGCGGCCTGGCGCCGAGCTTCAGCATGCTGGTGGCCTTCCGGGTGATGCAGGGCCTCTGCGGCGGCCCGATCATGCCGACCTCCCAGACCCTGCTGCTGACCATCTTCCCGAAGGAGCGGAGCGGCCAGGCGCTGGGCATCTGGTCGATGACCGTGGTCGTGGGACCGATCGCAGGCCCTCTGCTCGGCGGCACGATCTCCGACACCATCGGCTGGAGCTGGATCTTCTTCATCAACATCCCGGTCGCGCTGGGCGTGGCCTTCGGCGCCCGGACCGTGCTTTGGGCGCACGATACGCCCACCCGGCGCGTGCCGGTCGACTACATGGGCCTGGGCCTGCTGGTCGTCTGGGTGGGCGCGCTGCAGATCATGCTCGACAAGGGCAAGGAGCTGGAGTGGTTCGCTTCGACCACCATCATCGTCCTGGCGATCGTCGCGGCGGTCGGCTTCCTGTCGTTCCTGATCTGGGAGCTGACCTCCGAGAACCCGATCGTCAATCTGAGGATCTTCCGCCACCGCGGCTTCGTGGCGGGGGTGATCACGCTCAGCGTGACCTACGGCACCTTCTTTGCGACCGTGGTGCTGATCCCGCTCTGGCTGCAGACGAGCATCGGCTACACCGCCACCTGGGCCGGCTACGCCAGCGCGTTCAACGGGGTGCTCGCCGTCGTAATGTCGCCGGTCGTCGCCAGGCTGATGAGCAAGGTCGACCTTCGGGCGCTGATTTCGTTCGGCATCACGGGCGTAAGCGTGATCGGCCTGGTGCGCTCGCACTTCACGACCGACATCACCTTCTGGGGCGTGGCGCTGACCTTCGTGGCGCAGGGCTTCTTCCTGCCGTTCTTCTTCGTGCCGACGACAGCCCTGACCTTGTCCGCGGTGCGGCCAGAGGAGACCGCCTCGGCGGCGGGCCTGTCGAACTTCATGCGGACCGTGGGGGCGGCCTTCGCCACCTCGATCATGACCACGGCGTGGGACAACATCGGTACGGAGAAGCGCAGCCAGATGGTCGGCCACCTCAACGACGTGGGTCAGACCGCGCGCTCACTGACGGCGCAGGGCTTCAGCCACGACCAGGCGATCGGGCAGATCAACCAGCTGGTGCAGGTCCAGTCGACGATGCTGGCGACCAACCAGCTGTTCCTGACCACGACGCTGCTTTTCCTGTTCGCCGCCTCGGTCGTCTGGTTCGCGCCAAAACCCAAGCGAGGTGGGTCGGCCGGCGGCGGCCACTAACTTTCCGGCGGCCCCTTCAGCTCCACCGTATTGCCCTCGGGATCGCGGACGTAGAGGGAGGGGCCGTCGCCGTCCGCGCCGTAACGGGAGCCGGAATCGGCCACCTCGACCCCGTGGGCGGCGAGATGGGCGCGGATCGCCGCCTCGTCGAACGGCCTGACGCCCAGGCACAAGTGGTCGAGGTTACGGCCTTCCTCGCCCGGCCCCGCGCCGCCGAGCTGGCCGAGCTTGCCGTCCAGGGTGACGAGGTCGATCAGGTTGCGGCCGGCGCGGATATGGGTGAGGCCGAGCTCGGGCCGGTCCCAGTCGACCGTGCAGCCCAGCACGCCGACATAGAAGCCGAGCATCCGCTCCTTGTCACGGATCCGCAGAACGATGTGGTCGAAGCCCTGGATGGCGATCGGATTGGTCATGCCCTTCTAACTGTGGTCGGCCGTGCTCAGAGCAAGAGGCCGGTCTCCCTCCCGCAGGATGTGGGCCGGCGGCACGGCTGGGGCTTGGATTCGAGCTTCATGGCTTGCGGGGAGGTTGCGACCACCTAGCTATGGCGCTGACCCGCGCGGGGTGATAGAGCGCGCGCTTCATTTCGGCGCGGCGTGTCCGTCCGATCGCATTGGATGCTGGCTTCGTATGCTGCTGAACCTTCTGCTCGTCCTCGAGATCATCGTCAGCCTGGCGCTGGTGGCGGTCGTGCTGCTGCAACGCTCCGAGGGCGGGGCGCTCGGCATGGGCGGCGGGCCGGGCGGCTTCATGACGGCGCGCGGCGCCGGCGACCTGCTCACCCGCACGACCTGGATCCTCGGCGCCCTCTTCTTCATCCTGGCGCTGACGCTGACCATCATCTCGGGCAAGCAGCGCGGCGCCTCCTCGGTCGTCGACCGGCTGAACATCGACGCGATCAATCCGAACACGCTCAACAAGAACCCGCCGCAGCCGCCGGCCGGGACCGCCCAGCCCGCCAATCCGAACGCGGCGCCCGCGCCGCTGCAGGCGCCGACGCCGACGGTCCATAACCCCTTCCTTGGCCAGGAGGCCCCGCAACCCGCGCCGGTCCAGCCCGCGGCGCCGGCTCCGGCCCCGGCGAAATAAGCCGTGGAGCAGAGCGCCCGAAGGCCGCGCGAGAGCGGCGAATCACGTCCAATTCCGCTAATCTGAACTTCCATGGCCCGGTACATTTTCATCACCGGCGGCGTGGTCTCTTCCCTTGGCAAAGGTCTCGCGTCCGCCGCTCTCGGCGCGCTTTTGCAGGCGCGAGGCTACAAGGTCCGCCTGCGCAAGCTCGACCCGTATCTGAACGTCGACCCGGGGACGATGAGCCCCTATCAGCACGGCGAGGTCTTCGTGACCGACGACGGCGCCGAGACCGACCTCAACCTTGGTCATTACGAGCGGTTCACCGGCGTCAACGCCACCCGCAACGACAACATCACCACCGGCCAGATCTACAAGACCATCATCGAGAAGGAGCGCCGGGGCGACTATCTTGGCGCCACCGTCCAGGTGATTCCGCACGTCACCGGCGAGATCAAGGACTTCGTCCTGTCCGATCCCGGCGAGGGCGTGGACTTCGTGCTGGTCGAGGTCGGCGGCACGGTGGGCGACATCGAGGGCCTGCCGTTCTTCGAGGCGATCCGCCAGCTGGGCCAGGAGCTTCCCCGCGGCCACGCCTGCTACATCCATCTGACGCTGCTGCCGTACATCAAGACGGCCGGCGAGATGAAGACCAAGCCGACCCAGCACTCGGTGAAGGAGCTGCGGTCCATCGGCATCCAGCCGGACATCCTCTTGTGCCGCGCGGAGTTTCCGATACCCGAGGGCGAGCGGCGCAAGATCGCCCAGTTCTGCAACGTTCGCCCCAGCGCCGTCATCCAGGCGCTGGACAGCGCCAACATCTATGCCGTGCCGCTCGACTACCATGCCCAGGGCCTCGACACCGAGGTGCTGGACGTCTTCGGGCTGCAGGACGCGCCGAAGCCCGATCTCTCGCGCTGGCGGAGCATCAGCCATACGCTGAGCCATCCGGACGGCGAGGTGAACATCGCCATCGTCGGCAAGTACACCGGCCTGACCGACGCCTATAAGTCGCTGGTCGAGGCGCTGATCCACGGCGGCGTGGCCAACAACGTGCGCGTGCGCTTCGACTGGATCGAGGGCGAGGCTTTCGAGAAGGACGAGGACCTGATCGGCGTGCGCTTGGCCTCCGTGCACGGCGTGCTGGTGCCGGGCGCCTTCGGCGAGCGCGGCTCGGAAGGGATGATCCGGGCGGTGCGCTTCGCCCGCGAGCACGGGATCCCGTACTTCGGCATCTGCTTCGGCATGCAGATGGCGATGATCGAGGCGGCGCGGAACCTGGCCGGCATCCAGCAGGCCTCGTCCACCGAGTTCGGTCCGACCTCGGAGCCGATCGTCGGCCTGATGACCGAATGGACCCGGGGCAACGCCAAGGAGCAGCGCTCGGAAGGCGGCGAGCTCGGCGGCACCATGCGCTGCGGCGCCTACGACGCCACCCTCATGGCCGGCTCGCGGGTGGCCGAGATCTACGGCGGCGAGGTCATCTCGGAGCGTCACCGCCACCGCTACGAGGTCAACATCCGCTACCGCGAGCGGATCGAGGCCACGGGCCTGAAGTTCACCGGCCTGTCGCCGGACGGCGTGCTGCCGGAGATCTGCGAGCGCCAGGACCATCCCTGGTTCGTCGGCGTCCAGTTCCATCCGGAGCTGAAGAGCCGCCCCTTCGACCCGCACCCGCTGTTCGCCAGTTTCATCGAGGCGGCGAAGGTCAGGAGCCGTTTGGTGTGACGCATCGCTTCGCGGTCTTTCCCTCCGCGTCAAGGCTGGGCGCTTGATCCGCATCGAGTCTTGATGCATAAGCCCCCGCTCACGTCGGCGGCCCGTTCGGCCGCCGTCCTCATTTCCACGCCTGCCGAGATTTCCAATGGCCGTTCCTAAGCGAAAAACCTCGCCGTCCCGGCGCAACATGCGCCGGTCGCACCACGCGCTGGGCCCGAACTCCTACGTCGAGGACAAGGAGACCGGCGAGTTGAAGCGGCCGCACCACGTCGACCTGAAGACCGGCATGTACAAGGGTCGCCAGGTCCTGACGCCGAAGGAAGACTAAGCTCCAAGGCCACACGCCAGGTCGTGCTTCGAACGCCGGTCGCCGCTCGCGACCGGCGTTTCGCGTTCAGGGGGTCTTCGCCGGGGGCGCGGTCTCTTGCTTCGCGGGGGCCTCGGCCCCGGCTTTGGGAGGCACGAACCTGAGCGTGAGACCGGCGATCCCGCCGGCGACGTTCAGTCCCGTCTTGCCCTGGATGCTGAGGGGCTGGAGGCCGATCTGGTTGCCCGAACCGCCGACGAGGGCGTTCGCGCCCAGGCCGACGCCGACGGCGGCGCCGGCGGTGACGCCGCCGTAGCGGCCGGCCAGCGCGCCCGGCTTGAGGTTGCCGGTGGGGGCGAACACGTTCCAGATGATCACGCCCGAGCGCTGATAGCCGATGTCGACGCCGAACCGGGTGATGTTGCCGTCATAGTCCTCGATGCGGCCGCGCCCGCTGAAGGCGCACTTCAAGGATCGGGATGATCCGAAGATGAGGCCCCATCCGCTGCTCACGTGGCAGGACAGCGTTCCGAGGTTCACGCCGCCGCCGGACGCGGCCTGGGCGGGGAGTCCGACGCCGAGTGCGGCGCACAGGGCCATGCACGAGAGAAGCTTCTTCATCGCTCGCTCCGGGGTTAGTGGCCCGTGCAACAAGCGCCTAAAGCTGTAGCAATCCCATCAGGCTTTACCCTTGAGCGCCCGCCGGCGAACGCCGGAGGCGATCTGCGGTGAGGTTCCGGATGCGCCGCTATTGCGAGCGGCCGTGGGCCTGCACGCCGGCCCGGCGGGACTCGATCATCTCGGGCGTGACCGCCAGGTTGTGGGCCCGCGCTGATGGCGCGCTGGCCGCTCCAGCTCGACCCTGACGCTTCCAGGGTTGTTTGCGCCTCGCCGGGTCGTTAAGCCTCGCCCGCCATCCCATGTGAGGACCCCGATGACCGAGATCGTCGACATCAACGCCCGCGAAATCCTGGACAGCCGCGGCAATCCGACCGTCGAGGTCGACGTGGTGCTGGAAGACGGCTCGATGGGCCGTGCGGCGGTCCCGTCGGGCGCCTCCACCGGCGCGCACGAAGCGGTCGAGAAGCGCGACGGCGACAAATCCCGCTACAACGGCAAGGGCGTGCGCCAGGCGGTCGATGCGGTGAACGGCGAGATCTACGATGCGCTGGCCGGCGTCGACGCCGAGGACCAGCGGCGGATCGACGACCTGCTGATCGAGCTCGACGGCACGCCGAACAAGAGCCGCCTGGGCGCCAACGCCATCCTCGGCGTGAGCCTCGCCACCGCCAAGGCCGCCGCCAGCTCCGCGGCGCTGCCGCTCTACAAGTACATCGGCGGGGTCTCGGCCCGGGTGCTGCCGGTGCCGATGATGAACATCATCAACGGCGGCGCCCACGCCGACAATCCGATCGACATCCAGGAATTCATGATCCTGCCGACCGGCGCGGCCACCTTCGCCGAGGGCCTGCGGATGGGCGCGGAGATCTTCCATGGCCTGAAGAAGGCGCTGCACGACGCCCACCACAACACCAACGTCGGCGACGAGGGCGGCTTCGCGCCGAACCTGAAGAGCGCCGAAGAGGCCCTGGCCTTCATCGTCAAGGCCGGCGAGGCGGTCGGCTACAAGGCCGGCGACGACTTCCTGCTGGGCCTCGACGTCGCCTCGACCGAGTTCTTCAAGGGCGGCAAGTACGTAATGGAAGGCGAGGGCAAGACGCTCGACGCCGGCGGCATGGTCGACTATCTGGCCGGTCTGGTCGCGAAGTTCCCGATCGTCACCATCGAGGACGGCTGCGCAGAGGACGACTTCGCCGGATGGAAGCTCCTGACCGAGCGTCTGGGCGCCAAGGTCCAACTCGTCGGCGACGACCTCTTCGTCACCAATCCCGCGCGCCTGGCGGAAGGCGTCGAGCAGGGCCTGGCCAACTCCATCCTGGTGAAGGTCAACCAGATCGGCAGCCTGTCGGAGACCCTCGACGCCGTCGACATGGCCCACCGCGCCGCCTACACCGCGGTGATGAGCCACCGCTCGGGCGAGACCGAGGATTCGACCATCGCCGACCTGGCGGTCGCCACCAACTGCGGCCAGATCAAGACCGGCTCGCTCGCCCGCTCGGACCGCACGGCCAAGTACAACCAGCTGCTGCGCATCGAGGAAGAGCTCGGCGATCAGGCCATCTACCTCGGCCGCAAGGCGCTGAAGGCGCGCGGCTGACTTTTCTTCGGGTGGCGTCCCCGGTTTCGCGAAGCGACGACCGGGATCGCTACGCGCCTGAGGCCGCGAGCGCCCGCGGCGCCGCGGGCATCTTTGCGGCGCTGTGTTTATGGATCCCGGACAGCCGCTGCGCGGCTTCCGGGATGACGCCGGGATATTGGCCGAGGTTAGCCCCGCCTTAACCACGCTGCGCGAGGTTGCAGCGGTCCTCGTCAGGGATTCGCCGTGCTCGCCCGCCTTCGCCCGTATCTGCCGACCGCCGCGCTGGCGTTCCTGATCTTCTACTTCGCCTTCCACGCCCTGACGGGCGACCAGGGCCTCTTGAGCTCCAGCCAGCGCAACGAGACCCTGACCGCCAAGACCCGCGAGCTCGCGGCCCTTCGCGCCCAGCGTCAGGATCTTGAAGTGCGAGCCAAGCTCTTGCGCGACGGGAGCCTGTCGGCCGACCTGCTGGAGGAAAGAGCGCGCTCCCTGCTAGGCTTCGCCGACCCAAGGGATTATGTGATCCGCATGAAGCCCTGAATCCCGTTTCGCGGGTTTCGGAGGCGTTTCTGGCGACGAGTGGAGAGACGCATGGCGCGTAGGCAGACCGGCGTAGCCGGTCGGCGGAAGGTGAATGGCGCTGCGACGCGGGATACCGCCGCCAAGCAGGCCGAGACCGCCGCGGGCAAGGAAGAGCTCCTCAAGCTGTATCGGGACATGCTGCTGATTCGGCGCTTCGAGGAGCGCGCGGGCCAGCTCTACGGGATGGGGCTCATCGGCGGCTTCTGCCACCTCTACATCGGCCAGGAGGCCGTCGCGGTGGGCGTGCAGTCGGTCAAGCAGCCTGGCGACCAGGTGATCACCGGCTACCGCGACCACGGCCACATGCTGGCCTGCGGCATGGACCCGCGCGAGGTGATGGCCGAGCTTACCGGCCGGGCCGGCGGCTCCTCCCGCGGCAAGGGCGGGTCGATGCACATGTTCTCGACCGAGGCCGACTTCTACGGTGGCCACGGCATCGTCGGCGCGCAGGTCCCGCTCGGCACGGGCCTGGCGTTCGCCAACCGCTACCGCGACAACGGCAAGGTCAGCTTCACCTACTTCGGCGACGGCGCCGCCAATCAGGGCCAGGTCTACGAGAGCTTCAACATGGCCGAGCTCTGGAGCCTGCCCGTGGTCTACATCATCGAAAACAACCAGTACGCCATGGGCACCGCCCTGCACCGGTCGTCCTCGGAGACCAACCTCTTCAAGCGCGGCGCCTCGTTCCGCATCCCGGGCGAGGAGGTCGACGGCATGGACGTGCTGGCGGTGCAGGCCGCCGCCGCCAAGGCGGCGGAGCACGCCCGCTCCGGCAAGGGGCCCTACATTCTCGAGATGAAGACCTATCGCTACCGCGGCCACTCGATGAGCGACCCGGCCAAGTACCGGACGCGCGAGGAGGTGGACGAGGTCCGCAAGACCCGCGACCCCATCGACCACATCGAGGACCTGCTGGAGAAGAACGGCTTGGCGGACGAGGCGGCGCTGAAGGCCATCGACGCCGAGGTGAAGAAGATCGTCGCCGACGCCGCCGAGTTCGCCCGCACCTCGCCCGAGCCGGAACCGTCCGAGCTGTACACCGACGTCTATACGGAGCTCTCC
>NZ_DATELG010000421.1:0-3994 GCF_035276905.1 Phenylobacterium sp.
TCCCGGCAGCGCCAGCGCCGACTGCGGATCGCTGGCCAGGCGCCGCGCCAGGTCGCCGCCGCGGGCGTTTTGGACCCCGCGGACGAAGGCCGGCTCCTGCAGGGCGGCCATGGCGGCGTAGGCGACCATTCCCGCCTCCAGCTGCGCCGGGTCGTGGCTGGCCCCGGCCTGCAGCGCCTGGCTGACGTCGCCTGCGTTGCTGAAGGCCGGGTCGATGGCGCGGGCCCGGCGCATGAAGCTCTCGAACGCCATGGCCTGGGTCTCGACCCGGCCGGCGGGAAGGCTTGCCTCGGCGCGGTTATCGCGCGCGGGCTTAGGCTCGCTGGCGCAGCCGGCCAGCGTCAGCGCCACGGCTCCGGCGAACGCGCCGAAGGCCCTGAAATTCCTGGATTGCACGACCGACTCCTCGAAACAGGAGCCCCCGAAGCGCCCGGCCGTGAAGCCGCCGAGCGCCGCCCGTCGGCAGGATCCTGCCGTGAGTCTTGTTGGGTGGTTAAGGCGTGCGCTTACCGCGCCGTCCACCCCGTCAGGGTCAGGATCTCGAAGGTCGCCGGCACGCGGCCGTCGGGCGTGCCGAAGCGCTCGGCGTAGATCTCGCAGGTTCGGGCCAGCAGGGCGCGGGTCAGCGCCCGCGGGTGGCGCTCGGCAAGCACATTGGTCTCGCCCATCTGCCGCAGATCGGCGAGCAGCTTCAGCGGATGGGCGTAGGTGACGCTCACCCGGTCGACGTCCGCCACCGGCTGGGTGAAGCCCGCCCGCTGCAGCAGGCCCGCGGCGTCGGCGGCGTCGGCGAAGGGCGAGACGCGGCTGCCGGCCCCGCCGAGGATCTCCGCCTCGGCGGCGACCAGCGACTGGCGGAGCTCGGTCAGCGTCACCCCGCCCAGGAAGGCGCCGATGAAGAGGCCGTCGGGCTTCAGCGCGCGGCGCACCTGGATCAGCGAGCCCACCACGTCGTTGGTCCAGTGCAGGGCGAGCGTCGAGACGACGAGGTCCAGGCTCTGGTCGGCGAACGGCAGTCGCTCCTCGTCGGCGACCAGTCGCGGGCCCGACCGTCCGGCCAGCATGGCTGAGGAGAGATCGGCCTCGATCAGCAGGCACACGCGCTGGCGCGCTTCGCTCTCGGCGAGGGCCTCGCGGAAGGCGCCTGTGCGGGCGGCGAGGTCGACGGCCACGCTGAAGTTGCGCATGATCGGTTCGAGCCGCTCGGCGACATCCTGGGCGGCGCGGCGCTTGAGGAAGTCGGCCGCGGCGAAGCCGGGCGCGGCGCGGTCGAGGCGCTTGCGGTGCAGGTCGCGGTCGAAGAGCCTTGGCGGGGTAGGCATGGGCGGGGTAGGCATGGGCGGGGCGGACATGGGCGCGGAACATGGCGCTTTCGGCGCAGAATGGAAGCGCGGCCTTGGCGTGCGCAACCTGCTGCGCAGCGCGCTCGACCTGGTCTTCCCGCGCGAAGACCTCGACGGCGAGCCGACCGTCGGCGCCCATGGGCTGAGCGCCGAAGCATGGGCGAAGATCCATTTCCTCGACGGGCCGGTCTGTGACGGTTGCGGCGCGCCGTTCGACTACGATCCCGGGCCCGGCGTGCGCTGCGCGCCGTGCATGGCGAGGCCCCGGGCGTTCGATGCGGCGCGGGCCGCGTGCCTCTACGACGAGATTTCGCGCGACCCGATCCTGAAGCTGAAGCACGCCGACCGCACCGATCTCGCGCCGATGTTCGCCCGCTGGCTGTCGCGCGCGGCCGCCGAGCTGCTGGAGGAGGCCGAGGCGATCGTCCCCGTGCCCTTGCATCCGTTGCGGCTGCTTCGGCGACGCTACAACCAGGCGGCCGAGGTGGCGCGGCCGCTGTCGCAACTGAGCGGCGTGCCCTACCTGCCCGACGCCCTGGTGCGCCGCCGCGCGACCGAGAGCCAGGGCGGCAAGTCGGGGGCGCACCGCAAGCGCAACGTCGCCGGCGCCTTCCAGGCGCCCGAGCGGCGCAGGGCCCAGGTGGAGGGCCGGCGGATCCTGGTCGTCGACGACGTCATGACCACCGGCGCCACGCTGGAAGGCTGTGCGCGGGCCCTGAAGCAGGCCGGCGCGGCGCGCGTCGATGTCGCAGTCCTGGCCCGGGTTAAAGAGGCGTCGGGACTCACCATATGAAGTTCCGACGAGAGAACTTCCTCAGGCGGCCATGACCCACGTCACCATCTACACGAAGCCCTATTGCCCATATTGCGTCCGGGCGGTCGCTTTGCTGGAGAAGAAGGGCATCCCGTTCACCGAGGTCGAAGCCGCCTTCGATCCGGAGAAGCGCCAGGAGATGATGCAGCGGTCCGGCCGCGCGACCTTTCCGCAGATCTTCGTCGGCGATCGCCACATCGGCGGCTGCGACGACATGATGGCCCTGGAGCGCGAGGGCAAGCTCGACCCCCTGCTGCAGGCGGCGGCGTAGGTCCCGCCGGCTACCGCAGCGCCGGCCTGATCTTGCCCTGGTGCGGATTGGCGCCGGCGTGGATGGCGGCCATGTCGCGGGCCGCGCCGTAGAGCCACCCCTGGGCCAGGTCGACGCCTGCGCGGCGCACCGCATCCTCGGCGTCCTGGGTCTCGACCATCTCGGCGAGGGTGCGCACGCCCAGCTCGCCGCACATCTTCACCAGGTGCTTGACGAAGGTCGCCTCGCGGCCGCCGTGCTGCAGGTCGCGGATGTAGCGGCCGTCGATCTTCACGACGTCGAGCCGCAGCTGCTGCAGATAGGCCAGCGAGGCCGCGCCCGCGCCGAAGTCGTCGAGGCAGACCTCGCAGCCCAGGCCGCGCAGCGCCTGCAGGTGGCGGTCGGCCTGGGCGAGGTCGTCGAGCGCGGCGCTCTCGGTCAGCTCGAACATCAGCCGCCCGCGGGCTTTTGGGTTCGTCGCCACCAGCATGCAGGCCTGCTCGATGAAGGTCGCGCTGGTGATCGTCCGGCCCGAGACGTTGACCGCCAGCTTCATGGACGGCTCCTCGACCAGCACGCCGATGGCGCGCTCGAGGATCGCGAGGTCGAGCTGCTCGATCAGCTCCATCTCCTCGGCCATGCGGATCAGCGGGAACGGGCTGCCGTCGTCGCCGAAGCGGACCAGGGCCTCGTAGTGCTGCAGGCTGTTGTCCTTCAGCTTCACGACCGGCTGGTAGACGAGGCGGAAGCGCTTGTCGCGGATCGCGACGCCCAGGGCGCCGACCTCGGTGAGGGTCCGCAGCATCGCCTCGTTCAGGGCCGCGGAGAGGTTCGCGGGCGCGGCGGCGAAGCCTTCGCGCAGGTAGGCGTCCAGGGAGTAGCGGAGCGCGCGCACGGTCTGGCGCGAGCCGCCGCCGTCAGGCTTCAGCGGCGCCGCGACCGCGCTCGGCCGGATCGTCACCTCCTGGCCGAGGTCCATCAGGCGGGCGACCCGGCGGGTCAGAGCGTCGGTTCCTTCGCCGCTGGCGCGGACCAGGGCGAAACGGTCGTCGCCGAGCTCGGTCGCGGCCTGGCCGCCGTGGGCCTGGGCCCGCAGCACGCCCGCGAGCCTGGCCTCCAGGGCCTGACGGGCGTCGGGCGCCGCCTTTTCGCGCACGGCCGCCAGCCCCGCCAGCTCGATGAAGGCGAGCTCGAGCTTCGTGCCGGTCGCCTGGGCGGTCTGCAACAGGGTGGCGGTGAGCTCCTCGAACTGCTTGCGGTCGGGCAGGGCCGCCGACGGCGGCGCGGCCTCGGGGTCGGCCAGCGAAAGCGCACAGGACAGCGCCCCGTCGTTGCCGGGCGCCTTGAAGGCGCAGAAGCTGGCGGCGCGCCTGGCGCCGTCCTCGCTGGCGAGACGCACGACCATTGGCCCTGCGCGCTGGCCGGTCTCCAGGCCCTCGAACACCGCCTGCAGCATCATCTGGTCGGCGGGATCGACGAACACCCCCCAGGGCTTGCCGATCATCGCCTCTTCGAGCTGGCCGGAAATCGCCTCGCTCGCGCCGAGCGCAAAGGCGATGCGCCCCTCGGAGGTGATTTCCAGGAGCA
>NZ_DATELG010000422.1:0-4784 GCF_035276905.1 Phenylobacterium sp.
GGTTCGAGTCCTGCCCGGGGAGCCATCGAGATTTTAAGGAAAACAGTTGGTTAGCGGTAAAGGTTCCCCCGCGTGGGGAACGGCTCGCCCATGCCGCCGCACCGCTTACGACACCGGGCACCTACCAGAGCCAGATCGCCAAGCTGCATGAACTGGAGTGGGCGGCGGCCTAGTTCACGATCTCGCAGGTGTCGAACGTGTGCATCTCGACCATAGTCGCTGCGTAGAACCGTCCGGCACCCTCAACGGGTGCGTTCTTGCAGCGGAGCTTCAGCTCTCCGAACTCGATCGCCTGGGCCGGATCGGTGTAGGCCGTGAAGGCAACATGGTCGAAGGCGACGATTCCATGTTCTTTGTCGACCTGCGCAGTCCTGAAGGAGCCGACCTGCTTTGCCCCTTGGTACAGCCCGCGCGGTTCCCGCGGCTGGCCGAGGTAGACATTTAGCGTTCCGTTAAGAGTGCCGACTGCCGCCCCGCCGATTTGCCCGTTTGAGCAGACCGCGCCGGGCGCACATTGCTGCGCCTTCGCTGGCAGACCAAGGCATGCGGCTGCGACGAGCGCGAGGGCAAGGCGATTAACGGCCAACATTGATCGTTCCCCCGTTGATGGTCCCGACCGACTGGCCGCCGGTTTGGCCGCTGGAGCAATTCGCGCCGGGCGCACAGGCCTTGGGTGGAGGCGAAACCTTAGGGGCCGGTGCTGAAGCGGGAGGCGGGGCCGGCGCTGGCTTGGATTGCACCGCTCGCCCCGATGCGTTGGCCGGGGGCGCGAGAGCCTCCCGAAGGTGCGTCACCGCCGTTGTGCCGAGAATGACGAGCACGGCCACAGCAGCAATGACGTAGCATACCCCTGCGAGCGGGCGCCCATACCGGTCTCCCAGGTATTTCGGTAACCCGTCGAACCAATCGCTAGGCTTCAGTTCCATACTTGACGGCTAAGTTGGTTCGGCCCGGCGAATCAAGGGGGTCATTTAGCCCAATGGTTCACGAACCGCTCTCACCTGGACCGGCCGCTGAACCGCTTAACCGAAACTGATCGGATCGGGCCCCATGCGGCCCATCGGGTCGTCGAGCGCGGCGATCGCCGACATGTCCTCGTCGTCCAGCCGGAAGTCGAAGACCTCGAAGTTCTCGGCGATGCGCTCGGGGTTGGCCGACTTGGGAATCACCACCAGCCGCTGCTCCACGTGCCAGCGGATGATCGCCTGGGCGGGCGTGCGGCCGTGGCGGGCGGCGATGCGGGCGATCACCGGATGCTTGAGCAGCGCCCCCTGGCCGAGCGGGCTCCAGGCTTCGGTGACGATTCCCTGCCCGGCATGGAAGGCGCGCAGGTCGGTCTGCTGGAACTTCGGATGCAACTCGATCTGATTGACCACCGGGATCACCCCGGTCTCGCCGATGATCCGGCGCAGGTGCTCGACCATGAAGTTCGAGACGCCGATGGAGCGCGCCCGCCCTTCCTCCTGCAGCCGCACGAGCGCCCGCCAGGCGTCGATGTAGCGATCCTGCCGCGGCGCGGGCCAATGGATCAGGAAGAGGTCGACGTAGTCCACGCCCAGCCGCTTCAGGCTCTTGTCGAAGGCGCGCAGCGCCGCGTCGTAGCCGTGGTCTCGGCTGCGCAGCTTGGTGGTGATGAAGATCTCTTCGCGCGCTACGCCGGAGGCGCGGGCGCCCTCGCCGACGCCCGCCTCGTTCTCATAGGCCGCCGCCGTGTCGATCGAGCGATAGCCGGCCTCGATCGCCGCCTTCACGACGCTTGCGGTGGCGTCCGCGGGCGTCTGCCAGACGCCGAGGCCGACCTGCGGCATCGACTGGCCGTCGCTGAGGGTGATCGCCGGGCGGCTGACAGCGGCCGTTTGCAGCATGGGTCCCCTCCTGGTCTTGCGCGCCTCCGTTCACCTACCAAACGCCGACGTTGGGCATCGAGACCCACGGCTCCGCCGCAGGCAGCGGATCGCCGGCCTGCAGCAGCTCCACCGAGATGTTGTCCGGAGAGCGGATGAAGGCCATCCGGCCGTCGCGGGGCGGCCGGTTGATGGTGACGCCGGCGTCCATCAGGCGCTGGCAGGCGGCGTAGATGTCGTCCACCGCATAGGCCAGGTGGCCGAAGTTGCGGCCGCCCCCGTAGTCCTCCGGATCCCAGTTGTAGGTGAGCTCGACGGCGGGGGCCTGCCGGGCCCGCGCCGCCTCCACATCCTGCGGCGCAGCCAGGAAGACCAGGGTGAATCGCCCGGCCGGCTGTTCGTGCCGGTCGAACTCCACAAGGCCCAGCTTGTTGCAGTAGAAATCCAGCGAGGCGTCGAGGTCGGTCACGCGGACCATGGTGTGCAGGTATCGCACCGTCGGCTCTCCTTCTCCGTCGCCCGTGAATACCAGCCCGCGCGCCGCAGCGCAGCGTCCAGATTCACGCCGCGCGCGTCTGGCGTCGCCAGAGCGCGGCGTACTCCCCGCCCCTGGCCAGCAGCGCCTCGTGGGTCCCGCGTTCGACGATCCGGCCCCGGCGCAGGACCAGGATCTGGTCGGCGTCGACGATGGTCGACAGCCGGTGGGCGATGACCAGGGTGGTGCGGCCCGCGCGCGCCTTGCGCAGGGTCTCCTGGATCGCGGCCTCGGTCGGCCCATCCAGCGCGCTGGTGGCCTCGTCGAGGATCAGCAGGCGCGGATCGGCCAGCAGCGCCCGGGCGATGCCCACCCGCTGGCGCTCGCCCCCCGACAGCTTCAACCCCCGTTCGCCCACCAGCGTCATCAGGCCGTTCGGCAGGCTGTCGATGAAACCGCCGAGCTCGGCGGCCTCGGCGGCGGCGCGCACCTCCTCCCGGCTGGCGTCGGGCCGGGCGAAGGCGATGTTGCGCAGCAGGGTGTCGTTGAACAGGGCGACGTCCTGCGGCACCAGCGCCACGGCCTGGCGCAGCGCCGCCTGCTTCACCTGGCGCATGTCGACGCCGTCGATCAGGACGCGGCCCTCCTGCGGATCGATCAGCCGCATGGCGAGGCGCACCGCGGTTGTCTTGCCAGCGCCGGACGGGCCGACGAGGGCCACCGTCTGGCCCGGCCGCGCCGCGAAGCTCACGTCGTCCAGCCCGAGCGAGCGGGCGTCGTGGCGGAAGCCGACGTGGTCGAAGGCCACCGCAGCCCCCTGCCCGCTGGCCGGCGGCAGGTCGCGCGCTCCTGGCGCGTCGGTGATCTCCGGCGCGACCTGGGTCAGTTCCACCATCTGCTCCATGTCGATGAAGGCCTGGCGGATCTCCCGGTAGTTGAACCCCAGCACGCCCAGCGGCTGGTAGAGGCTGCGCAACAAAAGGACCGCGGTCACCACCTGGCCCACCCGCATCTCGCCGTGCACCACGGTTAAGCCCGCCATCACGGTCATGACCGCCAGGCCGACGTTGAGGATCACCGACTGGGAGGCGTTCAGCAGGTTCAGCGAGGTGTTGGCCTGGACGCTGGCGTCGACGTAAGCGTCCATCGCCTCCGCGTAGCCGCCGACCACCCGCCGCTCGGCGCCGAAGGTCTTGACCGTCTCGTAGTTGATCAGGGCGTCGACCGACAGGCCAGCGGTGCGGCTGTCGGCCTCGTTCAGCGCCCGCCGGTGCGACAGCCGCCAGTCGGTGATGCGGAAGGTCACCACGACGTAGATCGCGATGCTGACGAAGGCGGTGAGCGCGAAGCGCCAGTCCAGGCGCGTGGTCATGACGACCATGCCCAGCGCCAGCTCGACCAGCGTCGGCCCGATGTTGAAGACCACGCTGCGGATCAGGAAGTCGGTCGAGCGCGCGCCACGGTCGATGATCCGCGACAGCGAGCCCATCTGCTTCGACTGGTGGAAGTCGAGCGACAGGCCAAGCGCGTGCTGGAAGGTCTCCACCGCGGCGCGGGCCATGGTCGCCTGGGAGACGCGGGTGAAGACCACGTCGCGGGCGTAGGGCGCGCAGGCCGCCGCCAGGCTGAGGACGGCGAAGGCCGTCGCGCCGGCGACGAAGCCCGAGCCCAGGGTCCCGCCCGCGGCGGGCGCCAAGGTGTTGACGGCGTCGCCCAGCACGACCGGCGCCCAGACGCTGGCCAGCTTGCCGACCACGACCAACGCCAACGCCGCGGCGATCCTGGCGCGCAGCCTGGGCGCGCCGGAGCGCAGCACCAGCCGGCCGAGGTCGATCATCGACCGCCAGAAGTCGAACTTGACGCTCTTCGGGGCGACCGCGCCGGGCTGGTCGAAACGCCGCGCCGCGTGTGCGTGCATGGACGTCAAAACGCCTCCGCTAACCCGCTAAGATGGTGGACTGCACCCCGCCCCCCGGGGTCAGCCAGTCGGCCCGAAAGCCCTGCGGAGTCAGCTGGCTATGCAGCGGGCCGCCGACAAGAGGCGCGGCCGGGGTGATGTCGAAGGCGATCTCGTCGGTGAAGGCCACGCCGGTGGCCTCCACGCGGTGCGGACCCCGGCTGAGCCGGGGCCAGGCGTAGACGAACCGGCCGTCCTCGTCGGTCCTGGCGTCGCCGGCCAGGCGCCCGTCGAGCCTGATCGCCACGTCGGTGCCGGCGGCCGCCCAGCCCGAGAGCAGCACGCCGCCCTCGGAATCGAAGTCGACCGAAGCGATTCGCGAGCCGGACGGCCGATCGAGCCGCAGCGCCGAGGCCCCGGCGCGAAGCAGCGCCGTCTGGCCGCGCGGCCCGACCAGCAGATAGCCCTGCGCCTGGACGCGGCGGCCCCCATTGACCGCCGAAAGCCCGAAGACCCTCGCCTGGCCCTGCGTGGGCGTCTGCAGCCGCCATCGGCCGTCGCCGTCGGC
>NZ_DATELG010000423.1:0-8698 GCF_035276905.1 Phenylobacterium sp.
TGAAGCGCGGATGCCTGGGGCGCAGCAAGAGCCAGAGGCCGGCCGCGATCACCATCAGCGCCGCGCCGATCCGCAAGGCGCGCGCCCACGGCAGAAGCGCCGTCAGCAGGCCGAACGGCGCCAGCATGCCGGCCACCGCCAGCGGCCAGCCCATCGCCGGATTGAGGCCGTGGAAAACGCCGCTGGCGATCACGGTCAACCAGAGACCGGCCGCGGTCGTCAAAGGCTCAAACGGAGGGATAGCAGAAGGAGTCGGTCGAGCAGTCGCCGCCCTCGAGCCGGATCTGGTGCGTGCGGTAGCCCTGCGGGACGTCGACCCAGAACCGCTCGTCGAGCGTCAGGCCGCCGTCGGCCCCCACGTCGGCCTTGACCATCGCGCCGGGCACGCCCACCGGATAGAACTGGTCGTCCCAGGTCGAATAGAGGCCGTTGGTCCAGTAGACGCGCTTGCCGTCGCGGCTGATCTCGACCATCTGCGGTCCGCCCTTGTAGGCCTTGCCGCTCGGATGGTCGGCCTTGCGCACGATCCCGCCGATGTGCACCGAGCCGGCGAGCGCCGGCTGCAGCGGATCGCTGACGTCGTACTGCCGCATCTCGCCCGTGCCCCAGCACGAGACGTAGAGGAACCGGTCGTCGAGCGACAGGTCGATGTCGGTGACCAAAGGCGGAACCGCGCCGAATCCCTGCAGCAGCGGCGGCAGTCCATCTTTTTCCGCCGGCTCCGGCGGGATGGTGGCGGTCTTCCTGGCGTGGAACTTTCCGCCCTCGCGCCACCAGGTCCAGATCGAGCCTTCGAGGTTGGTGGTGTCGACGACGACGCCGAGGAAGCCGTACTCCTTCACCGGATCGTGCGCCGGGCGCACCTCCAGCGCCATCTGATGGTTCTCGCCCAGGTCGATGGTCTGGACGTTCCTGCGCGCGCGCAGATCCCAGAAATGCAGCCGGTGGCCGTACTTGTTGGCCAGCAGGTCCTCAGGAACCACCCCGTTCTCGAACTGCGGCGGCAGGCCCCATTCGCTGGTGACCATGTAGTCGCGCGGCAGGTTCCACCAGAAATCGTAGTGCTTCTCCTGGCAGCCGCGGTCGATCTCCCAGCGGCCGACCACCTCGAAGGTCTCGCAGTCCATGATGAAGACGCCGGGCGGGCCGTCGGTCCCGTCCGCGCCGCCGCCGCCCAGCGTCGAGACGTAGATCCCCTCCGGACCGCAGTGGACGGTGTGCGGGCGCGAGTAGCCGGTCTTGCGGAAGACCTCCTGCGGCTCGATGACCTTGTGGATCTTCGCCGCCAAGGGCCCGCCCTCGGTGTCGACCACATAGATGCGGGAGGAGCGGATCCCGGGAATGATCAGGAACCGGCGCTGCAGGAAGGCGTGGCCGGACAGCGGATAGAGCGCCGAGGAACAGGCGTTCCAGCCGAAGTGGTGGAACTCGTCGCCCTTGTTCGGCATCACCACGGTGTGCACGATCTTGCCGAAGCCGCCTGACGCCGGATCGACGTCGACCACAGCCAGGGCGTCGGGCTGCGAGAAGTCGGGGCTCAGCATCAAGGTGTAGGCGTAGGTCTCGGGCGGCGCCTCCATCGCCAGCCGGGGGCTGGCATAGAACGTCGGATCGGGACGGAGTGACATGGTCGGTCTCCCTGGCCGCGCCCGCCCCTTCGCCGCGCCATTGTGGGCCGTGCAGCGCGCGCCGCAAGAACGGAGAGCAAGCCGCTACTCCCCATTCAGTGACCAACGCTAGAACAGCACCCGCGGGTTCATGATCCGCTTCGGGTCAAGCGAGCGCCGGATCGCCTCCAGGGCGGCCACCTCGACCGGGCTCTTGTAGCGCCTCGCCTCCTCGGTCTTCATCGAACCCAGGCCGTGCTCGGCCGAGATCGAGCCGCCGAGGCTGGCGACCAGGTCGTGGACCCTGCGCGATCCGGCGTCGCGTCCGGCCGAATGCGCGGCGTCGTCGCCGCCGTCCGGACGCAGCACGTCGTAGTGGATATTGCCGTCGCCGATGTGGCCGAAGGCGACGATGCGGGCGTCCGGGGCCAGGGCGCGGACCGCGGCGTCGGCCTGCTCCAGGAACACCGCCACCTGGCTCACCGGCACGGCGACGTCGTGCTTCCAGGTGGCGCCTTCCGGCTTCTGGGCCGGCGACTGGTTCTCGCGGATCGCCCAGAGCGCCTTGGCCTGGGCCTCGGTCTGGGCGACCACCGCGTCGCGGATCAGGCCGTCCTCGAGCCCGCGCTCGAGGAAGCGGGCCATCGCCGCCTCCGCCGCCCCCGGCTCGCCGGAGCCGAACTCGGCCAGCACGTACCAGGGATGCCGCTCGGCCAGCGGATCGCGGGTCCCGGGGATGTTCTTCAGCGCGAAGTCGATCCCCAGGCGGGCCATCAGTTCGAAGGCCTCGACCCCGCCGCCGGTCTCCTCCTTGGCGCGGGCCAGCAGGGCGAGCGCCGCGGCCGGGCTCTCGACCCCGGCCAGCGCCACCGCACGCGAAGCCATCAGCGGATAGAGCTTCAGGGCCGCGGCGGTCACCACGCCCAGCGTCCCCTCGGCCCCGATGAGGAGCTGCTTGAGGTCGTAGCCGGTGTTGTCCTTGCGCAGGCGCTTCAGGCCGTTCCAGATCTCCCCGTTGGGGAGCACGGCCTCCAGGCCCAGCACCAGGCTTCGGGCCATGCCGTAGCGCAGGACCTGGACGCCGCCGGCGTTGGTCGAGACGATCCCGCCGACGGTCGCGGTGCCCTCGGACGCCAGGCCGATCGGGAAGCGCCGGCGGATCTGCGCCGCCGCCTCGTGCACCGCCGCCAGCGGCGCGCCGGCCTCGGCGACCAGCATCTCGTCGTCGAGGTCGGTGGCGCGGATCGCCCGCATCCGCTCGGTGGAGAGCAGCACCTCGCCCTGCGGGATCTGGCCGCCGACCAGGCCGGTGTTGCCGCCCTGCGGGGTGATCGCCACGCCCGCCTCGGCGCAGATGCCGACGATGGCGGCCACGTCCGTCGTGGTCCTGGGCAAGACCAGCAGCGGCGTCTCGCCCCGCCAGCGGTCGCGCCACTCGACGAGCTTGGGCGCCAGCCGCTCGGGATCCTGGCTCCAGCCGCCCTCCCCCAGCACGGCTTTCAGGCGGGAGAGGACATCGGCGGGAACGGGCGCGGTCATGGGCGCCAGAATAGCGCCTGGGGCGCGCCGGGGGGACCCCCCTAGCCCACGAAGCCCGCCGCGCGCTTCAGCCGGTCGTTGATCGCCTCGCCCAGGCCCGCGAGCGGGATCGGCGCCACCGCGATGCCCGCGGGGCTCGTGCGGTCGGCCTCGCGCAGATAGGCGAAGAGGTTGGCGGCGGCCTCGCGCAGGTCGCTGGTCGGGCTGAGGTTCCACACGCCCTCGCCCTCGGCCCCAGGCCCGAACGCCAGGAAGGCCTCGCCGGGCGCCGGCGCCTCGGCCTCGAGCCGCACCGGGGCCTTGGGCGCATAGTGGCGGGCGAGCCGGCCGGGCGAGCGCCGGGCGTCGGCCTCGGCCTCCGCCAGCGGCCCGATCAGCGCCTCGATCTCGCCGCGCGTCACCGCCCCCGGCCGCAGCAGCCGCGCCTCGTCCAGCAGGGCGACGACGGTCGATTCCAGGCCCACCGCGCAGGCGCCGCCGTCGAGCGCCGCCGCAGCCGCCGCACCGGTCTCCTCCAGGGCGTCGGCGAAGGTGGTGGGGCTGGGCCGGCCCGAACGGTTGGCGGAGGGCGCGACCACCGGACCGCCCAGCGCCGCCAAGAGCCGGCGGGCCAACGGATGGGCCGGCGCGCGAACGGCGACCGTGTCCAGCCCGGCCCGCGCCAGGTCGCACACCGCGGCCGTGTCGGCGACCGGCAGCACCAGGGTCAGCGGCCCCGGCCAGAAGGCCTGCGCCAATCGTTCAGCGCGCTCGTCGAAGCGGGCGATGCGGCGCGCGGTCCCGGCGTCGGCCACATGGGCGATCAGCGGATTGAAGCTCGGCCGGCCCTTGGCCTCATAGACCGCCGCGACCGCCCGCGGGTTCGCCGCGTCCGCCGCCAGGCCGTAGACGGTCTCGGTGGGCAAGATCACCAGCCCGCCGGCCCGCAGGGCCGCGGCGGCGGTTTGGATATCGGGTTCGGGGTCCTGAGCCACGGCCGCTGGTTACACCGCCGGCGCGCGGCTAGATAGCTCGCCATGACTTCGCGCGCATCGGCCGTGCCGTTGGACCTCGCCGCCTTCTTCGCCCGGCATCCGGTCGAGGTCGCCCGCGACCTGATCGGTTGGACGCTGGCCGTCGAAGGGGTCGGCGGCCGCATCGTCGAGACCGAGGCCTACCATCACGAGGACCCCGCCTCGCACGCCTTCCGGGGCCCCACGCCGCGCAACGGGGCGATGTTCGGCCCCGTCGGCCGCGCCTACGTCTACCGATCCTACGGCGTCCACTGGTGCCTGAACCTGGTCTGCGGCGAGGATCCGGGCAGCGCGGTGCTGATCCGCGCCCTGGAGCCGCTGACCGGGGTCGAGAAGATGCGCCAGCGCCGCGGCCTCGACGAGCTGCGCAGCCTCTGCTCCGGACCGGGGAAGCTCTGCCAGGCGCTGGCGGTGAGCCGCGCCCACGACGGCCTGGCCGTCGACGCCCAGCCCTTCGCCCTTGCCCCGGGCGGCGCGGCGGGGATCGTCACCGGCCCCAGGATCGGCATCAGCCGCGCCGTGGACCTGCCCTGGCGCTTCGGAGAGGCCGGCTCGCGGTTCGTGAGCCGGCCGTTTCCTCGCTCCCGCTAGCTGTGGGCCGGGGTCAGAGCTGCCCCAGCAGATGGTCCGCCGACGAGACCTTGAACTCGCCCGGCGCCTCGACGTTCAGCTCCTTCACCACACCGTCGTCGACGATCATCGAATAGCGCTGCGAGCGTTTGCCCATGCCAAAGCCGGTGGCGTCCATCTCCAGGCCGATCGCGCGGGTGAAGTCGCCGCTGCCGTCGCCCAGCATGACGATGTCCTCGCCCACCGCCTGGTCCTCGGCCCAGGCGCGCATGACGAAGGCGTCGTTGACCGAGAGGCAGGCGATCAGGTCGACGCCCTTGTCCTTGATCTCGTGGGCGCGCTGCTTGAAGCCCGGCAGGTGTTTGGCCGAACAGGTCGGGGTGAAGGCGCCCGGCACGGCGAACAGGGCCACGCGCTTGCCCTTGAAGAGGTCGTCGGACTTCACCGGCTTGGGCCCCTCGGCCGTGGCCTCGGTCAGCGTGACGCTGGGCAGCTTGTTCCCAACCTTGATAGTCATGGCCGTTCCTCCTCGATGCTCGGAGCTTGGCAGATAGCGACAACTGCGCACGCTTCAACCGGCTGTGGACAATCGTGCTTGAAAGCCGAGCGTTCCAGGCCAAATCTGTTGGGGATGGATCAAGGCTTTCTCGCCGGCCAACTGCTGATCGCCATGCCGGGGATCTCGGACCCCCGGTTCGAGCGCGCCGTGATCCTGATCTGCGCGCACGACGACGAGCACGCCATGGGCCTGGCGGTGAACCGTCCGGTCGAGGGCCTGAGCGTGCCCGACCTGCTGGAGCGGCTGGACATCCAGTCGGAGATCCGCGCCAGGCCGGACCTGGTGCTGATCGGCGGGCCGGTCGAGCGCGAGCGCGGCTTCGTGCTGCACACCGCCGACTACCACAGCGAACATTCGATCGAGCTCGGCAACGGCTACACCCTGACCGCCACCCGCGACGTGCTCGAGGCGCTGGCCCAGGCCGGCCCGCATCCGCGCCGCGCGCTGCTGGCCCTGGGCTACGCCGGCTGGGGCTCGGGCCAGCTGGAGAACGAGATCAAGGAGAACGTCTGGCTGGTCTGCGACGCCGACGACACCCTGATCTTCGGCGCCGACCACGCCGCCAAGTGGACCCGCGCGCTCGCCAAGCTGGGGATCGACCCACAGTTCCTCAGCTCCACCGCCGGCCGGGCTTAGGGCGCCTCGCTCGCCGCGAGCCTACCCCGCCTTCCGCGCCGGGCGGCCGTGGATGTCGCAGCCTTCGATGTAGGCGAGCGCCTCGGCGGGCGCGAGCGGCTGGGCGAAGCTGAAGCCCTGGCCGTAGTCGCAGCCCAGCGCGTCCAGCCGGCGCGCGGCGTCGGCGTCCTCGACGCCCTCGGCCACCACCTCCAGCGCCAGCTCCTGGCCGAGCCGGATGATCGAGTTGACGATCTTGGCGGCGCCGGGGTCGGCGCTCATGGCGCGGACGAAGTAGGCGTCGATCTTCAGCGTGTCGAACGGCAGGCGCGTCAGATAGGAGAGCGAGGAAAAGCCGACGCCGAAGTCGTCCAGCGCCAGCGTCAGGCCGGCGGCGCGCAGGTTGTGCAGGATGACCGCGGCGCGGTCGGGATCGCGCATCACCTCGCCCTCGGTCACCTCCAGCTTCAGCGCGCCCGGCGGCAGGCCGGCGCTGCGCCGCAGCTCGACCACTTCGGCCAGCAGGTCCGGCCGGTCGAGCTCGCCGACCGACAGATTGACCGCCACCGTGAGGTCGGCCGCCGACGCGCGCACCTTGCGCCAGGCCGCCAGCTGACCCGCCGCCTCGCGCCGCATCATCACGCCGATCTCGCCCATCATGCCCAGCTCCTCGCAGAGCGGCAGGAAGTGCTCCGGCGTAAGCAGGCCTCGGCGCGGATGGCGCCAGCGGACCAAGGCCTCGAACCCGGCCAGCGCGCCGGTCCCGAGCCGCACGATCGGCTGGTAGAAGGGGCCGAGTTCGCCGCGCTCGATCGCTCCGCGCAAGTCCGCCTCCAGCGCCAGGCGCGAGAGGCCGTCACCGCCGCCGGCAGGAGGCCGACGGCCGCCCTTGCGCGCCTCGATCTTCAGCTCGGCCCGCCGCAGCAGCTCGGCGGCCTCCGGCGCATCGCGTCCGCCGCGGGCCTCGACCAGGCCGACCGCCATCTTCGGGTGGATCTCGAAACCGGCGATCCGCATCGGCCGCTCCAGCTCGGCGCGCAACCGGTCGATCTCGGCTGCGCCCGCGCCGACGCAGAGCACCGCGAACTCGTCCTCGCCGATGCGCGCGGCGATGGCCCGGGGCGGGAGGGCGGCGGCCAGCCGCGAGCCCAGCGCCGCCAGCACCAGGTCGGCGCGCTCGTGACCCAGCGCCTCGTTCAGCCGCCGCAACCGGTCGAGGTCGGCGACCACCAGCTGGTGGCGGCCCGGCGCCTGCAGCCGCTCGCGCGCGCAACGGATGAAGCTCTGGCGGTCGAGCAGGCCGGTCAGGCTGTCCTGGTCGGCGGCGGCGAACCGGGTCTCCGGCGCCAGCACGCCGAGGCAGCGGCCGTCCTCCTGCCACTGGCCGCGCCAGATGCAGGGCGCCGCGCCGCGCGTACGCAGCCGCGCGGAGACCTCGGTTCCGGGCGGCTGGGGGCTGAGCAGGTCCTCGGCCGGGACGCGGTCCTGCGGCAGGACGAGGGCGCGAAGGGCGGCGGAAGAGCAATCGGGCGCGAGCGGCGCAAGGCCCAGGGCGCGCACCGCGCCGGTGAGCTGCAGGCGATCCTCGTCGGGACGCCAGGCCCACAGCGCCGTCCCGCCCGCGCCGAGGGCCGCGAGCGTCGTCGAGACATCCCAGATCAACCCGCCGTCCGACATCCGGCGCGCCTGCCCCGCCGCGTCTCGCCGTCCAAAGGCCGGCCGGACGCCCTGCTGCCCCAAAGTCGCGGGCGCGGCCTAGACCGACACCCCGACGTCCGGCAGGTCGGGCGCCTTGAAGGGCGTGACCTGACCGAACAGCACATGGTCTCGCCAGACGCCGTTAATTTTCAGATAAGCTTTGGCGTAGCCCTCCTCCTCGAAGCCGGCCTTGACCAGCAGCCGGCGCGAGGGGGCGTTGTCGGGGATGCAGGCGGCCTCCACCCGGTGCAGGCCGAGCGTGCGGAAGGAGAAGTCGCAGATCGCCCGCACCGCCCCCAGCGTATGCCCCTGCCGCGTGAAGGGCCGGCCGCACCAATAGCCGATCGAGCCCATCTGGGCGACGCCGCGGCGGACGTTGGAGAGGGTGATGCCGCCGGTCAGCGCGTCGTCGGCGCTCCTGAACACCAGGAAGGGGTAGGCCACGCCCAGGTCGCGATCGCGCGAATAGGCCGCCAGCCGGCGGCGGAAGGCCGCCCGGGTCAAGTCGTCGGCCGGCCAGGTCGGCTCCCAGGGCTGGAGGAAGGAGCGGGACGCGGCGCGCAGCTCCCGCCACTCGGCGTAGTCGGCCGCCCTGGGCGGACGCAGGTAGACGCCCTCCCAGTCGAGGCGCAGGCCGCTTTCCGGCGCAATCCAGTCCAGCAGAGCCATCGGCGAAGGGTCGCCGATTTCGCCAGGGCGTCAAGGTTGAGGGTAAACGGCGCGGCTGAACGCCCTCGCGCAGCGAAACGGAAAGGCGTCGCCGCCCCTACCCGAACAGCGCCCGGTCGAACGCTGGGGCGGCCTTCATCGCCGCCTTCGGCCCCAGCACCGCGACCGCGCTCTTGCGCGGCGCGAGGATGCTCTGCGCCAGCCGCGCCAGGTCGGCCGGCGTCACGGCGTCCACCTGGGCCGCCAGGGTCTCCGGCTGCAGCACCTTGCCGAACATCAGCACATGGGCCGCGGCCTGTTCGGCGCGGGCCAGGGTGTGCTCGCGGGCCATGAACATCGAGCCCTTCAGCTGGGCCTTGGCGCGGGCGAGTTCCGGCTCCTCGACCGCCTTGGTCATCGCGGCGATCTCGCCGGCGGCGACCTTGGCC
>NZ_DATELG010000424.1:0-2786 GCF_035276905.1 Phenylobacterium sp.
TGACGAGCGAGGCCGCCGCCGAGGCCGCGTCGGTCCCCGAGACCGCCGAGCTTGTCGTGACCGGTCTGCGCGGAGGAAAGCCGCGCAGCATCGCCGATAGCCCTGTGCCGATCGACGTCATCAGTCCGGCGCAGATCACCCAGACTGGCCGGGCGGGGTTGAAGCAGATCCTGGCGGCGGCGATCCCGTCGCTGACCCTGCCCGCCCAGAACGGCGGCGGCACCTCGGCGAGCGTCCCGCCCTTCGCCGTCCAGGGCCTGACCGGCGACTATGTGCTGGTGCTGGTGAACGGCAAGCGCCGGCACACGACGGCGCTGATCAACAACCTGGCCACGATCGGCGGCGGCTCCACCCCCGTCGACCTCGACCTGATCCCCGTGAGCGCCATCGAACGGGTGGAGTATCTGCGCAGCGGGGCGGCGGCGCAGTACGGTTCGGACGCCATCGCCGGGGTGATCAACATCATCCTCAAGAACAGCGGCCACGGCGGCGGCTCCGAGACCACGGTCGGCCAGACCTACAAGTCCACCGGCAAGCTGGTTCAGCAGAACCTTGACTGGGGCCAGCCGTTCTTCGGCGGCGCGATCCACTATGCCCTGTCCGCCTTCCAGCAGGGCCCGGCCCCCGCCAATGATCCCGCCACCGGGGTGCTCTACCCCTTGATCAAGGGCCGCCTCGATCCGCGCGAGGCGGCGGGGAACAGGGACTACGGCAGCGCCTACGGCCGCTCGACCCTGAACACCACGGTCAATCTCTCCTACGACCTCAGCGCGCCGATCGGCCGCGACTGGAACGTCTACAGCTTCTCGACCTACAGCCACCGGCAGATCAAGGACGCCCGCGGAGCCTTCCGCCCAGACGACCTGGCGTCGCTGCCGCAGATCTATCCCGACGGCTTCCAGGCCTATCGCCGCATCCACGAAAACGATTTCCAGGTCGCCGCGGGCGTGAGAGGGCCGTTCGCCGGCTGGACCTGGGACCTCAGTTCCTCGTTCGGACGCGACGAGGCCAGGCTGAACGCCACCAACACGCTGAACGCCTCGCTCGGCCCCTCGGCGCTGCAGACCAGCTTCTACATGGGCAAGCAGATCTTCGAGCAGTGGACGAACAACCTCGACGTCACCCGCAGCTTCGACATCGGCCTGGCCAAGCCGCTCGACGTCTCCTGGGGGCTGGAGCACCGCTGGGAGCAGTTCGAGGAGGTCGCCGGCGAGCCCAACTCCTACATCAACGGCGGCTATCAGGTTCCGAGGGACGGAACGCCGTTCGGCGATCTCTACGGCGGCCGTTTCCCGCAGGCGGGGCTGCAGTCGTTCACCGGCACGACCCCGGCGGACGCCAGCACCCACCACCGCAACAACTTCGCCGTCTACCTCGATCTCGGGACCAACTTCACCGAGGCCTGGTACGTGGGCCTGGCCGGCCGCGGCGAGCACTATGACGACAGCTCCGGCGACTCCCTCAGCGGCAAGCTCACGACCCGCTACGAGATCCTGCCGCACCTGGCGTTGCGCGGGTCGGTGACCAACGGCTTCCACGCGCCGTCGGTGGCGCAGGAATGGTTCTCGACGACGCAGAACACCACGGTGGTGGTGAACGGCCAGAACATCCTGGCCCAGTCGAAGTTCGTGCCGGTGGACAATCCGATCGCCAAGGCGCTGGGGGCCACGCCGCTCACGCCCGAGACGTCGGTCAACTATTCGATCGGCCTGACCTGGGAGCCGACCAGCCGCCTGCGCTTCACGATCGACGCCTACCAGATCGACATCCGCAACCGCATCGTGAAGTCCTCGCCGAACTTCAATCTGAGCGCGGCGCAAGTGGCGGCGCTGGGCTTCCCGGGCCTTAACTCGGCGCAGTTCTTCACCAACGGCGTCAACACGACGACGCGGGGGATCGACGCCGTGGCCGAGTACCAGCAGTCGCTGGGCCACTTCGGCGACGTGCGCTGGAGCGCGGTCTATTCCGGCAACGGCACGGAGATCACCCGCATCAAGGCCAACGCCGCCAACTTCAACGCCCAGGCGCAGCGCCAGCTGGTCGAGCAGACTCCCCGCTATCGCCTGACCCTGGCCGGCGACTGGATCTATGACCGCTGGGAGGTGCGGCTGCAGAACACGCTCTACGGCCGCTACGAGGAGCCGGTGAACAACACCCTCGACGCGGTCTTCCATCCGAAATGGGTGACCGACCTCGACGTCTCCTTCAGGGTCTCGCCTCGGATCAAGCTGGCGGTGGGTGCCAACAACCTCTTCGACGTGTTCCCGAGCCGAGTGCCGGACGCCATCCGGGCCAAGACCGTCAACGCCGACTCCGTGCTGATCGGCGCACCGGGCTACACCGTCGCGGGATACGGCGTGCCGACGCAGGGCTACTTCGTCTATGGCCAGAATGCGCCCTGGGGCCTGCTCGGCGGCTTCTACTACGCGCGGATCGGGGTGGAGTTCTGATCCACACTCGCCCGCGGCCCCGCCTATTACGGAGGATCATCAGCCGGTCCAGCATTCGGCATTAGATCGCTGGCAGCCAGCCGCTTCAGAATTCAGCTCCGAGATCGAAGGTCTCGGCGATAATTCTGACAGGAGATGAGAGATGAGCGTAGCTGCCCGCGAGTGGTCGCCGGAATATCAGGCCGCGGAACTGGAGATCCGCCCGCTGCAACCGACCATCGGCGCCGAGATCAGCGGCGTCGATCTCAGCCGGCCGATTTCGGACCGCACGCGCGACGAGATCAAGGCCGCGGTGCTGAAGCACAAGGTGGTCTTCTTCCGCGACCAGACGCTGAA
>NZ_DATELG010000425.1:0-12592 GCF_035276905.1 Phenylobacterium sp.
CTCTCACCAGCGCCAGATACGGGGCGGCGAACGCCCACTCCTCGTCCGAAACGTCCGTCGAATAGGGCTTGCGAGTCATGACGACTCGCTGACCTGCGTCGGTTGATCAGTCCCTAACAGCCTCTAGCAACTTCGCACACCTATTGGGGGAATTTTTACCGCAACTCGACCTCCGGGCGGGCGCCTCGGTTGCTCGGCCGCGCGTTAATCCTTGCGGAGACGCCCTGGTGACACTCCGACCGATCCCGCCCTTGGGCCTGCGCCCCCTGACCGCCGTCGAGCGTGTGATCGCCCGCGAGATCTTCGGCGTCGCCCTCGATCCCGCGGCGGTGCGCATCCTGGCGATCCCCTTCTGGCGGCGCGCCTTCGTCGCCGGCCCCCGGCTGATCGTCTGGCCGGCGGCCGCCCTGCCCGTGGACTTCGGCGCGGCGCCGCTGGCCCTCCAGGCGGCCTTCGTCCACGAGCTGGCCCACGTCTGGCAGGCGCAGCATGGGGTGGGACTGCTGCGGGCCAAGCTGAAGGCCGGCGATTCCGCGGCGGCCTACGCCTATGACCTGGCCGCCGGTCCGGACTTCCGCCGACTGAACATCGAGCAGCAGGCGATGGTGGTCGAGCACGCCTTCCTGGCCTCGCGCGGGGCGGCCACCCCGCACCCGCCGGAGCTCTACGCCGAGGCGAGCTCGGCCTGGCGGCAGGGTTAAGCGCCGGCCGCAGGGAATGTCCTTGCCGCGATTGGGGCCTTTCGCTCTTGCAGGGCCCCCAATTTTTCCCATATCCGCTGCGACGCCGGACGCGGAGGCGAACCTTCGCGCCGGCCGAGACTTAATCGAACCGGGGACGACCGCACTTCAAAGGCGCTTCGACAAGAAGGCTTCCCCGCGGCGTCCGCCAACAAGGAGCGAGAAAGACTCTCTATGAGCAAGATTATCGGCATCGACCTCGGCACCACCAATTCGTGCGTCGCCATCATGGACGGCAAGCAGCCGAAGGTGATCGAAAACGCCGAGGGCGTTCGCACGACCCCGTCGGTGGTGGCGTTCCTCGACGACGGCGAGCGCCTGGTGGGCCAGCCGGCCCGCCGGCAGGCCGTCACCAACCCGTCCAACACCTTCTTCGCCATCAAGCGCCTGATCGGGCGCCAGTGGAATGACCCGATGGTCGAGAAGGACAAGGGCATGGTGCCCTACGAGATCGTCAAGGGCCCGAACGGCGACGCCTGGGTGCGCGCCCATGGCAAGGACTATTCGCCCCAGCAGATCTCGGCCTTCATCCTGCAGAAGATGAAGGAAGCCGCCGAGCAGCACCTGGGCGAGAAGGTCGAGAAGGCGGTCATCACCGTCCCGGCCTATTTCAACGACGCCCAGCGCCAGGCGACCAAGGACGCCGGCAAGATCGCCGGCCTCGAGGTCCTGCGGATCATCAACGAGCCGACCGCTGCGGCGCTGGCCTACGGCCTTGAGAAGAACGAAGGCAAGAAGATCGCCGTCTACGACCTCGGCGGCGGCACCTTCGACATCTCGATCCTGGAGATCGGCGACGGCGTCTTCGAGGTGAAGTCGACCAACGGCGACACCTTCCTGGGCGGCGAGGACTTCGACCTCAGGCTCGTCGACTACCTGGCCGACGAGTTCAAGAAGGAACAGGGCGTCGACCTGCGCAAGGACAAGCTTGCGCTGCAGCGCCTCAAGGAAGAGGCGGAAAAGGCCAAGAAGGAGCTTTCCTTCACCACCCAGTACGAGGTCAACCTGCCGTTCATCTCGATGAACGCCTCCGGCCCGCTGCACCTGAACGTCAAGCTCTCCCGCGCCAAGCTGGAGGCCCTGGTCGAGGACCTGATCGCCAAGACGGTCGGTCCCTGCGAGCAGGCGCTGAAGGATGCGGGCCTGAAGAAGTCCGACATCGAAGAAGTGATCCTGGTCGGCGGCATGACCCGCATGCCCAAGGTCGTGGAGACGGTAAAGGCGTTCTTCGGCCGCGAGCCGCACACGGGCGTGAACCCCGACGAGGTCGTGGCGCTGGGCGCCGCGGTCCAGGCGGGCGTGCTGCAGGGCGACGTCAAGGACGTGCTGCTGCTCGACGTGACCCCGCTGACCCTGGGCATCGAGACCCTGGGCGGCGTCTTCACCCCGCTGATCGAGCGCAACACGACGATCCCGACCAAGCGCAGCCAGACCTTCTCGACCGCGGACGACAACCAGTCGGCGGTGACGATCCGGGTCTTCCAGGGCGAGCGCCCGATGGCGGCCGACAACAAGCTGCTCGGCCAGTTCGACCTGGTGGGCATCCCGCCGGCGCCGCGCGGCGTGCCGCAGGTCGAGGTGACCTTCGACATCGACGCCAACGGCATCGTCCACGTCACCGCGCGCGACAAGGCGACGGCCAAGGAGCAGTCGATCCGCATTCAGGCCAACGGCGGCCTGTCGGATTCGGACATCGACGCCATGGTCAAGGAAGCCGAGTCCCACAAGGCCGAGGACGAGAAGCGCAAGGCCGGCGTCGAGGCCAAGAACCAGGCCGATGCGGTCATCCACTCGACTGAGAAGGCGCTGAAGGAGCACGGGGACAAGGTCGGTCAGGCCGACCGCGACGCCATCCAGGGCGCGCTCGACGACCTGAAGGGCGTGGTCGACGGTGGCGACGCGGAGGTGATCGCGGCCAAGACCCAGACCCTGATCCAGGCCTCCATGAAGCTGGGCGAGGCCATGTACAACGCCCAGAACACGCAAGGGGCGGAGGCGGGCGGCGCCGAGGCCCGGGCCCATGGCTCGGACGACGTGGTCGACGCGGAATTCGAGGAAGTCGACGGCGACGAGAAGAAGTCGGCGTGACATCGCGCCCCATGGCGGCCGCGGGCCCGATCCGCCACAAGGTCGCCATGGGGACGTCGCCGCCGCCTTCGCGGGACAAAGCGGCCCTCGCTGCGTTCGGCTACAAGCCTTGCAGCGCAGCGAGGGCCATCCCACTTAACTTCAACAACAATCTGAGCGCCTGACCGGTCTGATGCGGGACTATTACGAGATCCTGGGCGTTGTGCGCGGCTGTGACGACGCGGCCCTGAAGTCCGCGTTCCGCAAGCTGGCGATGGAACACCATCCCGACCGCAACGGCGGCTGCGAGGAAGCGACCGGCCGCTTCAAGGAGATCAACGAGGCCTATTCGGTCCTCTCCGACCCGCAGAAGCGCGCCGCCTACGACCGCTTCGGCCATGCCGGCGTCAACGGCGCGGCCGGCGGCGGGCCGCAGTTCCACGACGTCGGCGACATCTTCAACGAGGTGTTCGGCGACGTCTTCGGCGACATGTTCGGCGGCGGCGGACGCCAGCGCCAGCGCTCCGGCCCGGCGCGCGGCCAGGACCTGCGCTACGACCTGGAGATCAGCCTTGAGCAGGCCTACGCCGGCGCCGAGGTCGAGATCGCCGTGCCCGCGGCCATGACCTGCGAGGTCTGCACCGGCTCGGGGTGTAACGTCGGCGCCAGCCCGACCACCTGCACCACCTGCGGCGGCGCCGGCCGCGTGCGGGCGACCCAGGGCTTCTTCGCCATCGAACGCGCCTGCCCGCGCTGCGGCGGCTCGGGCCAGATGATCATGGACCCGTGCGGCGAGTGTCACGGCCAGGGGATGATGCGCAAGGAGCGGGTGCTCTCGGTCCGCATCCCGGCCGGCGTCGACGACGGCTCGCGCATCCGGCTGGCGGGCGAAGGCGACGCCGGCTCGCGCGGCGGCCCGCGCGGCGACCTCTACATCTTCCTCTCGGTCAAGGCCCACGAGCTGTTCGAGCGCGACGGCCTGGACCTGCTGTGCACCGTGCCCGTGCCGATGGCCATCGCCGCGCTCGGCGGCGAGATCGACGCGCCCTGCCTGCTCGGCGGCGAGAATTGCGACGGCCATTCGAAACTGAAGGTCCGCGTGCCGGAAGGCGCCCAGACCGGCCGCACCGTCCGCCTGAAGGGCCGCGGCATGCCCTCGCTGCGCTCGCGCGAACGCGGCGATCTGGTGGTCGAGCTGTTCGTCGAGACCCCGACCCGGCTCACCCCCCGGCAGAAGGAGCTGCTGGCCGAGTTCACCCAGAGCTGCGGCGAGCAGCAGCACCCGAAGTCGGCGACCTTCCTCGGCAAGGCCAAGCGCTTCTGGAACGAGGTCACCGGGGCTTAAGGACGCCGCGCGCCCTAACCCCGCGCCGGCTCGGTGATCAGCCGCGATTTGCGGCCGAAGGTGACGTAGTCCCAGAGCCAGCTCAGCGCCACCGCGATGCGGTTCCTGAGGCCGATCAGGAAGTAGACGTGCACCACGCTCCAGAAGGCCCAGCCCAGGAAGCCGGTCAGCGTCAGCCTGCCGAAGCTCACGATCGCCGCCTTGCGCCCGATCGTCGCCAGGTCGCCCTGGTGGCGATAGCGGAACCGGACCGGCGCTGAGCGTCCGCCCACGCGCGCGGCGATCGTCTCGCCGGCGAAGCGGCCCATCTGCTTGGCCGCCGGCGCGAGCCCAGGGATCGGCCTGCCGGCCTCGGTCTTGGCCGCCGCCGTGTCGCCGACGACGAAGACCTCAGGATGACCGGGCACGGTCAGGTCCGGCCCCACCTCCACCCGCCCCGCGCGGTCATGCGCCGCCCCGAGCCATGACCCGGCCGGCGAGGCCTGGACGCCGGCGGCCCAGACCACAGCGCCGGCGGCCACGCGCTCGCCGCCCAGCAGTACGCCGGCCGCATCGACGCCGGTGACGGCCGTCCCGGTGCGCACCTCCACCCCCATGCGGGTCAGGGCGCGCTGGGCGTAGGCGCTCAAGGCCTCCGGGAAGGCGGGCAGGATCCGCGGCCCCGCTTCGATCAGCAGCACCCGCGCGGCGGCCGGATCGACCCGGCGGAAATCGGGCGGCAGGGCGTGGCGGGCGATGTCGGCGATCGCGCCGGCCATCTCCACGCCGGTGGGCCCGCCGCCGACCACCACGAAGGTGGTCAGCGCCTGGCGCGCCGCCGCCTCGTCCTCCAATTCGGCGCGCTCGAAGGCCATCAGGATGCGCCGCCGGATCGCGGTGGCGTCCTCGATCCGCTTCAGCCCCGGCGCGAAAGCCGCCCAGTCGTCGTGGCCGAAGTAGGCGTGGGTCGCCCCGGTCGCCACCACGAGGAAGTCGTAAGCAAACTCGCCGGCCGTGGTGCGCACGCGCCGGGCGGCGAGATCGATCCCGCCGGCCTCGGCCATCAGCACGCGGGCGTTGCGCTGGTCGCTCAAGACGCCGCGGATCGGCCAGGCGACGTCCGCCGGCGCCAGGGCCGCCGTCGCCACCTGATAGAGCAGCGGCTGGAAGAGGTGATGGTTCTGGCGGTCGATCAGCGTGACCTCGACCGGCGCCGCAGCCAGCGCCTTGGCCGCCTCCAGCCCGGCGAAGCCCCCGCCCAGGATGACGACCCTGGCCCGGCTCGCACCTTCGCCCATGTCCCGCCCTCCGCGGCAGCCGCCGGCGAGGCAACTTAGGCGAGCGGGGCGCCCGCTTCCAGCGCTGCGGCCCCCAGGACCATTTGCGATAGCCGCGCCTTTCGGCTAGAGGAGCCTTCCGCTGCCACGCACCCGTAGCTCAGCTGGATAGAGCGTTGCCCTCCGAAGGCAAAGGTCGCACGTTCGAATCGTGCCGGGTGCGCCAGCGGTTTCCGCGAGCCGAATAGCCCCGCGCCTCACGCCGCCTCCCCCCACAACCTCGCCGCCCGGCCCGCCGCCCTGACCCCACACGTCCGCGCCAGCAGCCCAAGCGCGCGATTGCGCCGCCAGATGGGGAGCTGGAGGCGCTTCAGCGCCTCCAGCGGCTGCGCGTAGCCGGGGTCGTCTTGCCGGCAGAGCTGCTTGACGGCGTTGTTGTAGATGTCCGTCAGCGCCGCCAGCCGCGCCGGGCTCAGCGCATGGTCGGCCTGCCAGCAGCGTTCGATGTCGCTGGCGTTGCGCGCCACATCGGTCCAGAAGGCCCTGACGCTGCGCCGCGAGACGCTCGTGGGCACGACCCTGTAGAGGGCGCCGACCTGGTCGATCCCGGCGAAACGCGCGCCGCGCCGGGCGCAGTCGAACAGGAACCGCACGTCCTGCACGACCGGAAGGTCCGGGCGAAAGCCGCCGACCGCCTGGGCCAGGCTGCGGCGGTAGAGGATGGCGCCCGGCGGGGGCAGCACCTCGCGGGCGAAGACCAGCTGGGCGTCGGCCTGGATCGCGGCCATGTCGACGAAGCGCGTGACGCCGCGCCGCCACTGGCCGTCCGGCCGCTGGGCGAGCTCGCTCCAGCCGGAGAAGACCACGTCGGCGCCGGCGCGCGCGGCGGCCTTGCGTTGAGCGGCCGGGGCGCCCGGCTCGAGCAGGTCGTCGGCGTCGAGGAAGACGATCCAGTCGCCGGCGGCTTCCTCAAGGCCCCAGTTGCGGGCGGCGCTGACGCCGCGGTTGGGGCCCGACAGCACCCTGATCGCCGTCCCGTACGACCGCAGGACCTGAAGCGTGTCGTCGTGCGAGCCGTCGTCGACGGCGACGACCTCCAGCTCGCCCTCCTGGGCGAGGGCGCTGTCGAGCGCCTCGCGGATGGTGGCGGCCGCGTTGAAGCATGGCACGACGATGCTGAGCACGGAGCCTCGCGCTGGCGGCTAACGTCCCCTCGCCGAAAAGCGCAAGCGCGCGGTGGGTTTCACGCCTCGCCGCTTACTCTCGCAATGGCGCTCCGTCAGCCGCCGCTCTGCGCGCGCCGCAGGGCCTCGAAGGCCCTCAGCGAACTCAGCGTCATCTCCTCGTCCAGGGCCCGTTCGCCGGCCCAGCGCTCGCCGCGCAGCACAGCCTCGCGGCTGGCGGCCAGCTCCAACCATTCCTGGCGCTCGCGCCGCAGCTGCTGGCGCACCCGAAGATCCTCGGTCTTCTCGATGAGCAGCTCGCAGGTGCGCGCGTGCTCCCGATATTCCCGGATCTTGTCCATGGGGCTCCTCCCTGGAGTTTCTCCAGCGGTGTCCCACGTCGCCCCTTTTCACATGATCATTTGTTGCAACCGGGCAAAGAGCCGGCGCAACTGCTCATCCTGAAGTCTGCCCGCCGCGCCCGGCGCCCGTCGTGTGGGCGCCCCATGGCCGAGACGCCGGCCGCGGGGTTAGGGTCCGCGGCCATGAAGAGCCTGCTGATCGTCTGGCATTCGCGCACCGGCGGCGCACGACAAATGGCCGAGGCCGCTGCGGACGGCGCGGCCGGGGAGGCCGAGGTGCGCACCCGCCTCCTCGCCGCCGACGCGGCCGGACCCGACGACCTGGTCGGCGCCGACGGCTATCTGTTCGCGGGCCCGGAGAACCTGGCGGGACTGTCGGGGGCGATGAAGGAGTTCTTCGACCGCTGCTACTATCCCGTGCTCGACCGCATCCAGGGGCGCGCCTACGCGGCCATGATCTGCGCCGGCAGCGACGGGACCGGCGCGGCCCGCCAAATCGCCCGGATCGCCACCGGCTGGCGGCTGCGGCCGGTCGCCGAGCCGCTGATCGTCTGCACCCACGCCCAGACGCCGGAGACGATCCTGGCGGAGAAGACGCTGAGCCCCGAGCAGCTGGCCCCCTGCCGCGAGCTCGGACAGGCGCTGGCGGCGGGCCTGGCGCTCGGGGTCTTCTGAGCTGGCGCTTTAAGGAGGGTTTTACCGGATCAGGCAAAAAGTCGATTCGACGCGGCCGATCCTCCGCCCTTCGGCGAGGCGCGCGGGGAATCAGGACGGATGTCTGGGACCAACAAGCTGCCGGCGGTCGGATCGGAGCTGATCTGCGTCTCGATCGGCCAGCACCTCTACGCCATCGACATCATGCAGGTGCGCGAGATCCGCGGCTGGACCGTCTCGACCCCGCTGCCGCATGCCCCGCCGCACGTGCTGGGCATGATCAACCTGCGCGGCTCGATCCTGCCGGTCATCGACCTGGGCTCGCTGCTGGGCGTCGGCGTGACCTCGGTCTCCGCCTCCTCGGTGGTGATGGTGGCCCAGATCGGCGAGCATCAGGTGGGCCTCCTGGTCGACGCCGTCTGCGACATCCTGATGGTCGCCGACAACATGCTGCAGGAGCCGCCGAACGTCGGCGACCGGGTGCGCGACTTCGTGGCCGGCGTGATGACCACCGACCAGGGCATCGTCACCCTGCTCTCGCTCGACCATGTGATGCCCGAGGGCCTGGCGAACGCGGCCTGAGGCGAGTCGTTCAGTCGCCCGAAGGGCGCTCGCGCCGGCTTCTCCCTTTCGTCATGGCCCGCTTTATGCGTGCCACCCAGCCCAAGGCGCCGGCCTCATCAACTGCGGAACGACATTGGGATGGGTCGCCGGGACAAGCCCGGCGATGACGGAAAAATATGCAAGCCGAGCGCCGCGTGCTCGTCACAGCGCCGTCGGTGCTCCGCTGAGGCGTCAGACCTCGACCGGACGTCGGACCGCTACCCTTCGCACCACCGACCAGGCCAGGAGGGCGACCGCAATCCCGACGCTGTCGGCGAGGAGGTCGCGGACGTCGCCGTCGCGGCCGAACGGCATGGCCCACTGCAGCACCTCGATCAGCGCGCCCAGGCCGAAGGCGAAGCCGGAGATCAGGCGCGGGCGCTCCGGCCAGAACGCCAGGCCGACCCCGGCGAGCACGCTCCAGGCGATGGCGTGCTCGGCCTTGTCCCACAGGCGCTCCTTGGGAAGGTCCTGGGCCGGCGCGAGCGTCAGATAGAGCAGCACCGCCACGGCCAGGCTGTAGGCGGCGAGGCGGACGGCGTGCGGCAACCGGTCCGGCCGCGGGCTCACAGCTTCAGGCCCAGCCGGGGCGCGAGCGCGGTCAGGCCGAGAAAGAGCAGGATCGTCAGCAGGCAGCCCGCGCCCAACGCCGGCCAGAACGGGACGCCGCGGCGAAGCAGGGCCGGGATCGCCAGGAACATCGGCAGCGAGGGCAGGACGTACCAGAAGGTGGCCTCGGCGTAGGCCGCCATCCCTTCCGTGTCCTGTGAGCCGCGCCACAGCCAGATCATGCTGAGAACCGCCACCAGCGGCAGCGCCGTGACCAGGGCGCCGATGGCCGGACTGCGCCGCGCGATCTCCGAGACCGCGGCGATGATCAGGCCCGACACGGCCGCCTTGACGAGCAGGTGCAGCATGGCCGCCTTCCATAGCAGACCTGCCGGCGCTTGCACCCAGATCAGGGCCTCACTAGACCATTCGCCGCCGAAGTGGACGCCGGTTCGGCGCAGCGAATGGTCTAACTTCAAAAACTTATGAGCATTCGGCGGTTCATTCGAACCGTCGAATGCTCTAGCCTCGAAGGCGCCAAGTGTGCGGAGGCGGACCAATGACTCGTCCGGTGAAAATCGGCGCGGCGGCCGCGCTGAACGACCTGCCCGGCTGGGCGGCGGTCGAGGGCCGCGACGCGATCCGGCGCAGCTATCGCTTCAAGGACTTCAATGCGGCCTTCGGCTTCATGAGCCGCGCGGCCCTGACGGCCGAGAAGCTCGACCACCATCCGGAGTGGTTCAATGTCTACAACCGGGTCGAGGTCACGCTGGCGACCCACGACGCCGACGGGGTAACAGCGCTGGACGTGCAGCTAGCCGCGTTCATGGACCAGGCGGCCGGCGCGCTGGGGGCGCAATAGCCGCCGGCTGGCCGTCGAGCCATGGTCAGGCGGCAGGAATGCTCCTACTGGTTCCGACGTGAGTCGGGGACGGGGTGGAGACCTTGGGGGAGAAAGCGCCGCGATGGTTTGACCTGGCGCTGACGCCGGTCGC
This sequence comes from Phenylobacterium sp., assembly GCF_035276905.1. Taxonomy (GTDB): domain Bacteria; phylum Pseudomonadota; class Alphaproteobacteria; order Caulobacterales; family Caulobacteraceae; genus Phenylobacterium. The sequence goes on from NZ_DATELG010000425.1 coordinate 9,735, forward strand.
CTGGGCCGCGGGCCTGGCGTTGAAGGCCGCCGCCCGGATCGATCACCGGCTGCCGACGGCTCTGGCGGCGCTCGACCGCTCCGGCCTGCGCGTCGTACGCCAGCATTACTACACGCCGCTGGTGCGCGAGGCCGACCTGCATCGCTCCCTGGGCGAGGCGCGCGCCCTGCCCGGCCTCGACCTCAAAGCCGCCGGCCAGCTGGCCCTGCTGGAACAATTCCGCTTCGCCGAGGAGCTCCTCGCCCTGCCGGAACATCCCGGCCAGGGGATCTTCCATTTTCGCAACGCCGCCTACGGCTTCGGCGACGCGGAGATCCTCTACGACATGATCCGCCATTTCCGCCCGCGGCGGCTGGTGGAGGTCGGTTCGGGCTGGTCGACGCGGCTGGCGGTGCTGGCGCTCCGCGCCAACGCCGCCCGCGACCCCGCCGACGCCTGCCGGCATGTCTGCATCGAGCCGTTCGAGCAGCCCTGGCTGGAGGCCTTCGGCGTCGAGGTCGTCCGCCAGCGCGTCGAGCTCGTGGACCGCGCGCTCTTCGCAAGCCTGCAGGCCGGCGACATCCTGTTTATCGACTCCAGCCACGTGGTGCGGCCGCAAGGCGACGTCGTCACCGAGTTCCTGGAGATCCTGCCGACGCTCGCGCCCGGGGTCCTGGTCCAGGTCCACGACGTCTTCACGCCGCGCGACTACCCGGCCGAATGGGTGGTGAAGGAGCGCCGGATGTGGACCGAGCAGTACCTGATGGAGGCCTTCCTCTCCCACAACCGCGACTTCGAGGTGATCTGCGCGGTCAACTGGCTGGCGCACAACCATCGCGACAAGCTCAGCCAGGCCGCGCCGTGGCTGGTGCAGCATCCGGGGCTCGAGCCCGGGGCCTTCTGGTTCCGGCGGGTCTAGTTGACCAGCACCGCGCCCATCAGCACCCGCGCGCCGGGCTTGCCGAGCACCTGGTCGGTGACCCGCTGCAGGTTGCGGGCGATGTAGTCGGGGTTCGGCGGCGCGCCGCTCGGCAGGCCGCCAGCGTAGATCTGCACCTGCTGCACATAGGCCGCCCGCAGCCGGGGCAGGATCAGGTCGACCTTGGACCGCAGCGCCGGGTCGGGGACGTCGATCCCGCACTCCACGGTCATCACCCCGCGCCGGTCGCCCGGCCGCAGGGTGTAGGCGGTGAGCGTGCTGATCGGGATGTAGCTCTCGCCGCCGGTCTTCTTCTTCTCCTCGCCGCCGGCGGCGGCGACCGGCGCCGCGGCGAAGAGCGCGGCGAGCGCGAGAAGCTGGCGACGTTTCATCGCCTTCCAGCCTGCCCGAATATGGTTAGCCATCTCTTTACGAGCGCGCCCGAAACTGGGGTTCGCAGACGATTCGCTAACATTCGGAGCGCGCCTTGGGCCGATTTGCGCCAACCCAACTGGACCTCGACGGCAAGGTCGTCCTGGTCACCGGCGGCACCGGCTCGTTCGGCCGCCGCTTCGTCGAGACGGTCCTGGACCGCGCCCGCCCGCGCAAGCTGATCATCTATTCGCGCGATGAGCTGAAGCAGAGCGAGATGCAGCTCGAGCTGGCCGAGCGGTTCGCCCCTGACCGGCTGTCGGCGATGCGCTTCTTCCTGGGCGACGTGCGCGACCGCGAGCGGCTGACGCTGGCGATGCGCGGAGTCGACGTCGTGATCCACGCCGCGGCGCTGAAACAGGTGCCGGCGGCCGAGTACAACCCCTCCGAATGCATCCACACCAACGTCCTGGGCGCGGAGAACGTCGTCTGGGCCTGCCTCGCCAACCGGGTGAAGCAGGTGGTGGCGCTGTCGACCGACAAGGCCTGCAACCCGATCAACCTCTATGGGGCGACCAAGCTCGCCTCGGACAAGACCTTCGTCGCGGCCAACAACCTGTCGGGCGACATCGGCACCCGCTTCGCCGTCGTGCGCTACGGCAACGTGGTGGGCTCGCGCGGCTCGGTGGCGCCGCTCTTCCAGCGCCTCCTGGCCCGCGGCGCGACGGAGCTGCCGATCACCGACGAGCGGATGACGCGGTTCTGGATCACCCTGAACCAGGGCGTCGACTTCGTGCTCTCGTCGCTGTCGCTGATGCGCGGCGGCGAGATCTTCGTGCCGAAGATCCCCTCGATGAAGGTGGTCGACCTCGCCGTCGCCATGGCGCCCGAGGGTCGCCTGAAGGTCGTCGGAATTCGCCCGGGTGAAAAGCTGCACGAGATGATGATCTCGGCGGACGACGCCCGCACCACCGTCGACCTCGGCGACCGCTACGCCATCGAGCCGGCGTTCGCCGAGTATAGCCGCAAGCCCTTCGACGGCCCGCGGCTGGTCGAAGGCTTCTCCTACGCCTCCGACAGCAACGACGAGTGGCTGTCGGGCGCGGGCCTGCTGGCGATGCTCGACGACGGCGCGGCCCAGCCGCGGCGGCGGCTGACCGACGCCCCCGTGCTTGGCGCATGACGCAAGCCTTCCTCCCTTACGGCCGTCAGACCATCGAGGAGGACGACGTCGCCGCCGTCGCCGCGGCGCTGCGGGCCGACTTCCTGACCACCGGGCCGCTGGTCGCAAGGTTCGAGGCGGCGTTCGCCGCGCGCGTGGGCGCCAGGAACGCGGTCGCCTGCGCCAACGGCACCGCCGCCCTGCACCTGGCCATGCTGGCGCTGGACGTCCGGCCGGGCGAGGCCGTGATCGCGCCCACGACCACCTTCCTGGCGACCGCCAACTGCGCGCGCTACGTCGGCGCCGAGGTGGTCTTCGCCGACGTCGACCCGCAGAGCGGGCTGATGACGCCGGACACGCTTTCCGAGGCCATGAGCCGGCTCGGCGGCCGGCGGCTGCGGGCGGTGCTGCCGGTGCACATGCGCG
>NZ_DATELG010000426.1:0-17299 GCF_035276905.1 Phenylobacterium sp.
TTGCGCAAGATCATCAAGACCCGCGGCAGCTTCCCCAATGACGAGGCGGCGATGAAGCTGCTCTACCTGGCCCTGCAGAACGCCGGCGTCCATTGGCGCAGGCCCATTGAGTGGACGGCCGCCATGGGCCAGTTTGCCGTCCTGTTCGGCGACCGCTTTGCGCTCTCAGCTAGCTGAGAGCGCAATCATTGATCCACGGCCGAGCTTACACAGGAAATCGGACACTCCCGTTCATCGACGAGACCTGGATCAAGACCAACATGGCGCCCCTGCGTGGGTGGGGGCCGCGCGGCCGGCGTCTAAGGGCCTATGCGCCCCATGGCCACTGGAAGACCCTGACCTTCATCGCCGCGCTCAGGCACGACAGGATCGACGCCCCCTTCGTCCTTGACGGCCCGATCAATGGCGAGGCCTTCCTGCTCTACGTCGAGAAGATCCTGGCCCCCGTACTCCAGCCCGGCGACGTGGTGATCATGGACAACCTCGGCAGCCACAAGGGAAAGGCGGCTCGCGCCGCCATCCGCGCCAGGGACGCTCACCTCATCTTCCTGCCGCCCTATAGTCCCGACCTCAATCCGATCGAGCAGGTCTTCGCCAAGCTCAAGCACCTGATGCGCCAGGCCCAGCCCAGGGAGATCGAGGCCACCTGGCGCAAAGCCGGCCAGCTCCTCGACCTCTTCAGCCCCCAGGAGTGCGCGAACTACCTCGCCAACGCTGGGTACGGTTCCGTGTAATGGAGTCCCGCTCTAGACCATTCGCCGCCGAAGTGGAGGCCGGTTCGGCGCAGCGAATGGTCTAACTTCAAGAACTTATGAGCGTTCGGCGGTTCATTCGAACCGCCGAACGCTCTAGATCACGTCCTCCAGCCCGCGCGCGCCGTTGCGGACCGCGCCGGTGGCGTTGACCTGGCGCAGCAGGGCGCCGGTGAAGTTGGCGCGGCTGACGTCGGCGTGGGCGATGACCGCCTGGCGCAGGTCGGCGTTGGAGAAGTCGGCGCCCTTCAGGTTCGCCTCGGTCATGTCGCACGGCATCACGCGATCGCCGCCCAGCAGCAGCGGCCCCATCTGGGCCTCGCGCAGGTCGGCGCCGGCGAGCTTGGCGCCGACCAGCTTGGCCCCGCGCAGGTCGGCGCGGCGCAGGTTGCAGTTGCGCAGGTCGGCGCCTTCCAGGTGCGCGCCCTGCAGCTGCACGCCCTCCATGTCGAGCGCATAGAGGGTCGCGCCCTTGGCCGAGAGCGCCGTCAGGTTGAAGCCGCCGATGCTCTTCAGCGTGCGCAGGTCCGCGCCATCGAAGACCGAGGGGCGGCCCTCCGCCCCGCCGGTCTCGCACCAGCGGGCGTGGTCCTGGATCATCTGCTGATAGGGCATGGCCGAGGCCGGGACGCCGGCCGGCGCGTCGGTCAGCACGCCGCGCATGTTGGCGTCGGAGACGTTCCAGCCGAAGGTCTTGGCCCCGACCAGCACCACGTCCTCGAGGTCGGCGCCGGCCAGCTCGCAGCCCGAGAGGTCGGCTCCGGAGAGATTGGCGCCCCTCATGTTGGCCTGCTTGAGGTTCGCCCGCACCAGCTTGGCGTCCTTCAGGATCGCGTCGCTGAAGTCGGACTTCACCGCCACCAGTCCGCCCAGCCGCGAGCGCTCGAGATTGGCGCCGGCCAGGATCGCGCCCTGCGCCTGGCCGGGCCGCACGCCGATCTCCATGCGCTTGAAGCCTTCGCGGCGGTCGGCGGTGGCCATGGTGCCTTCGCGCAGGTCGGCCTCGAACAGGTCCGCGCCGGTCAGGTTGGCGTTGCGCAGGCAGGCGCCGCGCAGGTCGGCCCTGCGCAGCGAGGCCTCGTAGAGGTCGGCGCACTGCAGGTCGGCGCCGAACAGGTTGGCGTGGTCGAGGCGTGCGCCGCGCATCTGGCAGTCGAACAGGATCGCCCCCGTCAGGTCGGCGTCGCAGAGGTTCTTGCCGCGCAGGTCGAGGCCGGACAGATCCGTCCAGGCCAACGCCGCGCGCGCCCCGCCCGGCTTGGAACTCCACAAACGGTCGTGCTTGGCGCACACCGTATTGAGCTCCGCCTGGGTGAGCTTTCGATAGGGCTGGGACTGGGTCGTGACGGCGGACATTTCGCCCGACAAGGTAAACCGAGCCGGTTAACGTCAGCTTGCCTTCACGACGCCGGCCGATAGTCCATGTAGAGCGCCGCCTGTGCTTCCTCGGCGAGGAGGCCGGTCTCGTGTCGCACGCCGGCCGAGGCCAGCCGCCCCGCGCCCTGCCCGGCCGCGAATTTCGAAGGGTCGGCGCAGGCGACGACGACGCGCGCCACCCCCGCGCGTACGAGCAGATCCGAGCACGAGGCCCCGCCCGACGAGCGTGCGCCGCAGGGCTCCAGGGTGACGTAGGCCGTCGCGCCCGCGGCCCCGTCCGCCTGGGCCAGGGCCTGTTCCTCCGCGTGCGGACGACCGCCCTCGGCGGTCGCCGCCTCGGCGATGACCGCGCCGTCCTTCACCAGCACGCAGCCGACCGACGGGTTCTCCCCGGTCCGGCCGACGTTCGGCGCCGCCAGCGCGATCGCCCGGCGCATGAAGGCTTCGTCGTCGGCGGCGGTCATCCCCCCCTCTTCCGTGTCATCCTGGAAAGCCGCGAAGCGGTTTGTCCGGGATCCATACGCGCGGCGCAGCCCAGGTGAGCACGGCGGCGATGAGTCTATGGGTCCCGGTCTTCGCTACGCGAAACCGGGATGACACTCAAAGGATCAAAGCTCCGGCAGCTTCGTCGCCCGGTCGGCGTCGAGATAGCGGGCCGCCTTCGGCCGCAGGTCGCCGTCCAGCTCGATCAGCAGCGGATTGCCGGTCGGCACCTCGACGTCGATGATCGCCGCGTCCGAGAGGCCGAACAGCAGCTTGACGATGGCCCGCAGCGAGTTGCCATGGGCGGCGACCAGCACCGTCTCGCCGGCCTGCAGGCAGGGCGCGATCTCGCCTTCCCAGTAGGGCTGCACGCGCTCGAGCGTGGTCTTCAGGCTCTCGGTGTCGGGCAGCACCGCCCCGGCGTAGCGGCGGTCCTTCGAGAAGTCGAACTCGCCGCCCGGGGCCAGCGGCGGCGGGGGCGTATCGTAGGAGCGGCGCCAGACCTTCACCTGGTCGGCCCCGTGCTTGGCGGCGGTCTCGGTCTTGTTGAGCCCGGTCAGGCCGCCGTAGTGGCGCTCGTTCAGCCGCCAGTCCTTGACCTCGGGCACAAAGGCCTGACCGGCCGCCGCCAGCGCCAGCCAGGAGGTGCGGATCGCCCGCGTCAGCACCGAGGTGAAGCAGCGGTCGATCTCGATCTTCGCCTGCGCGATCAGCTCGCCGCCCTTCCTCGCCTGGGCCTCCCCCTCCGCCGTCAGGTCGACGTCCACCCAGCCGGTGAACCTGTCCTCGAGGTTCCACTGGCTTTGGCCATGGCGCAGCAAGATGAGCGTCGGCAAGGGCGTGACCTTTCGGATAGGTGAGTTGGGTGAGCCGCTAGGGCCTGAGGCGGGGCTGCGTCAAGCCTCCGAACGCCCTCCCTCCCCATTAAGAGAGGGACGGGCTATACACCTCCTCCAATGCTCGACCGTCTCTTCATGCCCGCGCTCGCCCTCGCCGCCGCGGCCGCCATCGCGCTTTCGCTGGTCTGGCCTCAGGGCCTTGGGGCCCGCTCGCCTGGGCCCTTCGGCAGCACGCCTGTGCAGCAGACGCCGGCGATGCAGGCGGCGATGAAACGCGAGAACGACGCCGCCGTGCAGCGGATGAGCGGCGCGCGGTCCACCGTCCGCAGCCTGCAGAGCCAGGCGATCGCGCCCGGACAATGAGCGGCTTTGACGCGATCGCCGTCGGCCGCCGCGTGCTGGCCGCCGAGGCCGAGGCCCTGGGGACCCAGGCTCAGGCGCTGGACGAAAGCTTCGGCCGCGCCGTCGACATGCTGGCCGCCGCCAAGGGGCGGATCATCTGCACCGGCATGGGCAAGTCCGGCCACGTGGCGCGCAAGATCGCCGCGACCTTCGCCTCGACCGGCGCCTCGGCCTTCTTCGTCCACCCGGCCGAGGCCAGCCACGGCGACCTCGGCATGATCACCGGCGACGACGTGATCCTTGGCCTCTCCAAGTCCGGCGAGGCGCGCGAGCTGGCCGACGTGCTGGCCTACGCCAAGCGCTTCACCATCCCGCTGATCGGCATCACCGCCGAGCCCACGAGCGCGCTGGCCCGCGCCGCCGACGTGGTGCTCCAGCTTGCCGAGGCGCGCGAGGCGACCGCGGCGGTCAACGCGCCGACCACCTCGACCACCCTGCAGATCGCGCTTGGCGACGCCCTGGCGGTGGCGCTGCTCGAGCGGCGCGGCTTCAAGCCGGAGGACTTCCACCTGTTCCACCCCGGCGGCAAGCTGGGCGCCATGCTGCGCACCGTGCGCGACCTGATGCATGGCGCCGAGGAGCTGCCGCTGGTGGGCCAGGCCACGCCGATGCGCCAGGCGCTGCTGGTGATGACCGAGAAGCGCTGGGGGATCGTCGGCGTGGTCGACGCCGAGGGACGGCTGGCGGGCGCGATCACCGACGGCGACCTGCGCCGCCACATCGACGGGCTTTTGGACCACGCCGCCAGCGAGGTGATGACGCCGGGGCCGAAGAAGACCGTGCCCCCCGACATGCTGGCCTCCGAAGCCCTGTCGCGGATGAGCGACCCGGCGCCGGCGGTCACCGTTCTGTTCGTCGTCGACGACGGCCGGCCGGTGGGCATCCTGCACGTGCACGACATCCTGCGCGCAGGCGTGATGTGAGTCCTATCACCGATCCTCGCGGGTTTAGGGTGGCAAGGATGAGGCAATTCAGCTTCTGAGAACGAAGCTCGACTATTGGCGTTATGACCTTGGGGTTCACCGCTCTCTAAAAACCGTCACGAAAAGTCGTCACGCAAGCCCGTATTCCTCGGAGTTCCGATGCTGCCTGCACCTCGCGCCGACCTGAAGCCCAACACCTTCGATTACGAGATCCAGCCGCTGGTGAAGGCGACGGGGTTTCGCGAGTACGACGCCCGTTGGCTGTTCGGGCCGGAGATCAACCTCCTGGGCGTCCAGGCGCTGGGCCTGGGCCTGGGGACCTACATCCACGAGCTGGGCCAGAGCCGCATCGTCGTCGGCCACGACTTCCGCTCCTATTCGCTGTCGATCAAACAGGCCCTGACCATCGGCCTCGTGGCCGCCGGCTGCGAGGTGCTGGACATCGGCCTGGCCGTCTCGCCGATGGCCTATTTCGCCCAGTTCGACCTCGACGCGCCCTGCGTGGCCATGGTCACCGCCAGCCACAACGAGAACGGCTGGACCGGGGTGAAGATGGGCGCCCAGAAGCCGCTGACCTTCGGCCCCGACGAGATGGGCCGGCTGAAGCAGATCGTGCTGGGCGGCGCCTGGAAGCAGCGCCCCGGCGGCTCGCTCGCCCAGATCGGCGGCGTGGCCGAGCGCTACGTCGCCGACGCCGCGTCGCGCGCCAGGCTGACCCGGCCGCTGAAGGTCGTCACCGCCTGCGGCAACGGCACCGCCGGGGCGTTCGCGGTGGGGGCGCTGAAGGCCATGGGCGTGGCCGAGCTGATCGAGATGGACTGCGAGCTCGACTACACCTTCCCGAAATACAATCCGAACCCGGAAGACCACGTCATGTTGAAGGCGATGGCCGAGGCGGTGAAGGCGCACGGCGCGGACCTGTGCCTGGGCTTCGACGGCGACGGCGACCGCTGCGGGGTGGTCGACGACGAGGGCGAGGAGATCTTCGCCGACAAGATCGGCCTGATGCTGGCGCGGGACCTGTCGGCCCTGCACCGGAACTCAACCTTCATCGTCGACGTGAAGTCGACCGGCCTCTTCGCCACCGACGAGGTGCTGCGCGCGAACGGCGCCAAGACCGTCTACTGGAAGACCGGCCACTCCTACATCAAGCGCAAGACCGCCGAGCTGGGCGCCCTGGCCGGCTTCGAGAAGAGCGGCCACTTCTTCTTCAACCAGCCGCTCGGCCGCGGCTACGACGACGGCCTGGTGGCGGCGGCGGCGATCCTTTCCATGCTCGACCGCAACCCGGGCAAGAAGCTCTCGGACCTGAAGAAGGCCCTGCCGGTCGCCTACACCTCGCTGACCATGAGCCCGCACTGCGCCGACGAGGTGAAGTACAAGGTGGTCGAGGAAGTGTCCCAGGAGTACGCGAGGCTGCGCGACGCCGGCGGCTCGATCCTGGGACGGAAGATCGTCGACCTGATCACCGTGAACGGCGTGCGCGTGGCGCTGGCGGACGGCTCCTGGGTGCTGGTGCGCGCCTCCTCCAACAAGCCGGAGATCGTCGTGGTCGTGGAAAGCACGCAGTCGGACGCCGACATGCGCGCCCTGTTCCGCGAAGAGGTGAAGCCGCGCCTGACCGCCCATCCCGAAGTGGGCGCGTACAACCAGGAGATCTGAGCCTTTTGAGCTGCGCCGATTGGACGCCGATGTCCGAATGGCGGCTTTCGTTACTTTCTCTCAAGTCGCCGGGCCCAAAGTCTGGCGACACGATTGGCGGCATGCTGAAAGCACCGCCGGACGATCTCTGTCGGGGACCTGGATAGATGCACGTTGCGATGATCGGCACCGGGTACGTGGGCCTGGTGAGCGGCGCCTGTTTCGCCGACTTCGGCCACGTCGTGACCTGCATCGACAAGGACGCGGGCAAGATCGAGCGGCTGCAGGCCGGCGGCATCCCGATCTATGAGCCGGGTCTCGACAAGCTGGTGGCCGACAACGTCAAAGCCGGCCGGCTGTTCTTCACCACCGACGCTGCCGAGGCGGTGCGCAAGGCCGACGCGGTGTTCATCGCCGTCGGCACCCCTTCGCGGCGCGGCGACGGCCACGCCGACCTCACCTACGTCTACGCCGCCGCCGAAGAGATCGCCGGCCTGATCGACGGCTTCACCGTGGTGGTCACCAAGTCGACCGTGCCGGTGGGCACCGGCGACGAAATCGAGGCGATCATGAAGCGTGTGCGGCCCGAGGCCGACGTCGCCGTGGTCTCCAACCCCGAGTTCCTGCGCGAGGGCGCGGCGATCGAGGACTTCAAGCGCCCTGACCGCGTCGTGGTCGGCACCGAGAACGCGCGCGCCCAGGCCGTGATGCGCGAACTCTACCGGCCGCTCTATCTCAATGAGACGCCGATCCAGTTCACCGGCCGGCGCACCTCGGAGCTGATCAAGTATGCGGCCAACGCCTTCCTGGCGATGAAGATCACCTTCATCAACGAGATCGCCGACCTCTGCGAGGGCGTCGGCGCCGACGTGCAGCAGGTCGCCCGCGGCATCGGCCTGGACAAGCGGATCGGCAGCAAGTTCCTGCACGCCGGCCCGGGCTACGGCGGCTCCTGCTTCCCGAAGGACACCCTGGCCCTGGTGCGCACCGCCCGCGACTACGGCGCGCCGGTCAAGCTGATCGAGACCACCGTCGAGGTGAACGACACGCGCAAGAAGGCCATGGCCCAGAAGGTCATCAGGGCGGTCGACGGCGAGAGCCTCAAGGGCAAGACCATCGGCGTCCTCGGCCTGACCTTCAAGCCGAACACCGACGACATGCGCGACGCCCCCAGCCTCGACATCGTGCCCGCCTTGCAGGCCGCCGGCGCCCAGGTCCAGGCCTTCGACCCCGAGGGCCACGAGGCGCGCCAGATGCTGCCCGGCGTGGCCTTCAAGGACGATCCCTACGCCGTCGCCGAAGGCGCCGATGCGCTGGTGATCATCACCGAGTGGGACCAGTTCCGCGCGCTCGACCTCGACCGCATCAAGCGGCTGATGACGAAGCCGGTGCTGGTCGACCTGCGCAATATCTACAAGCCCGCGGACATGCGCGAACGCGGCTTCGCCTATACGAGCGTCGGGCGGATGTGAGGACCAACCTTTGCCATCATCCCGGAATCCGCGCGGCGGATTTCCGGGATCCATAGAACAGACTTGTGGTTTAGGGCCGCTCTGCGGCTCAAGCCGAGCTCAGTAGCCCAGCGAGCTCACGCGGATGAGGAATTGGGCGATCCAGAGGGCGCCGGCCCAGAAGGCAAGGCTGAGCAGGATGACGAAGCCCAGGCACGCCATCGACCGCGCGCCCCTTTGCCCTGCCCCTGCAAGCGCGAAATTGCGCCCCATAAGACCTCCCAAGCACTTTTCGCCGGCCTCTTGAGCGGGCCGGATCATTACAACTATGTCATAACCGTTCATCTTTGGATAGGGTTGCGTCCAGCCATCTCTTAACCGCGAAGCTTTGCCGCGGGCCCTCCCGCTGCTCACCGCTTCCGGAACGGTTGCGGCGGCGGCGGGCCCGCGCCGGCGCGGGCGCCTTCGGTCCTGTGCCGGTAGGTGATCCGGCCGCGGTCCATGTCGTAGGGGGTCATCTCCACCGTCACCCGGTCCCCGACCATGGAGCGGATGCGGTTCTTCTTCATCTTGCCGGCGGTATAGGCCAGGATCTCGTGGTCGTTCTCCAGGCGGACCCGGAAGCGGCCCTCGGGCAGCAGCTCGACGATCTGGCCTTCGAACTCGACGAGGTCTTCCTTCGCCACGGGGCGTTCCTTTCCCGCCAAAAAAGCGGAATGCGGACCTGCCGGGCCCGTTCCGCGCGCGGCCGGCCCCTGACGGCGGAACTCAGCTCGCCGCGGCCGGGCGCGGCCGGTCTTCCTGCGCGCCGACCGTGCGGGCGACCACCTCCAGCAGACGGTCGGGCGTGATCGGCTTGGACAGGTGCCCATCGGCCCCCGCCTCCGTGGAGGCGACGACGTGATCGGGCATGGCGTTGGCGGTCAGGACGACGATCGGGGTCCGCCGGCCGCCGCGTTCGGCCTCGCGGGCGCGGATCTCGCGGATGGCGGTGAGCCCGTCCATGACCGGCATCTGCATGTCCATCAGAACGAGGTCGAAGCCGCCCGCCAGGAAGGCGGCCACGGCCTGGGCGCCGTCCTCTACGCAGGTCAGCTCGACGCCGGCCGCCTCCAGGATCAGCTCCACCACCTTGCGGTTGGTCGGGTGATCCTCGGCGACGAGCACCCGAAGGCCGCCGGCTCGGGGTTCCGGAACCGCCGCCGGGCCGTCCCAGGCCTTGACCGGGCCGGAACAGCGCCGCAGCGTCAGATGCAGGCTGAAGACCGATCCGACGCCCGGCTGCGAGGCGGCTTCGAGGTCTCCGCCCATGGCGCGGGCCAGCGACCGGGAGATGGCGAGGCCAAGGCCGCTGCCGCCGAACCTGCGGGTGATGGAGCCGTCACCCTGCTCGAACCTGGCGAACAGCCGGTCGGCGGTTTCCCGGTCGAAGCCTATGCCGGTGTCGCGGACCCGTAAGGTCAACTCGCAGGTCGTCTCCCCGCGCAGCGCCGCAACCTCGAGCGCGATGTGGCCGGCGCTGGTGAACTTGACCGCATTGCCGAGAAGGTTGGACAGGACCTGGCGCAGGCGCGCCGCGTCGCCCGAGTAGGCGCCCTTCGCCGCCTCGTCGATCGAGACGTTGAGGTCCAGGCCCTTGGCCTGCGCCGCGGCGTCGAACAGCGCCGCGCAGGCCATGACCGAGGTCTCGAGATCGAACGGCTCGTCGGCGATCTCCACCGCCCCGGACTCGACCCGGGCCAGGTCGAGGATGTCGCTGAGCAGGGCTTCCAGCGTCTTCGCCGAATTGGAGACCAGCTCGACCATTTCCCGCTGCTTTGCCGACAGCTCCGTCCGCGCCAGGGCGCCGGAGATGCCGAGCACGCCGTTCAGCGGCGTGCGCAGCTCGTGGCTCATGTTCGCCAGGAACTCCGACTTCGCCAGCGAGGCCGCACTGGCGGCGTCGCGGGCGTCCTGCAGCTGAACGGTCCGGCGCCGCTCCCAGATGATCAGCGCCAGCGACAAGGCGGTCAGGGCGAGCAGCAGCACGCTCAGCGGCAGGATCGAGTGGCGCAACAAGTCCTCGCCGGGAAGCTCCGGCGCCCAGTCGGCGCGGGCGACGAGCTTGCCGGCGGCGTCGCGGATCGGCAGCGACGCCCGGAGCGGGTCCGGACGCGCATCCTTCGGCGTCAGCCGGACGTCCCGAAGCAGGTAGGCCTTGCCGAACTCGGTCAGGAACGGGGTGTCGATCGCTTCGCCGACCACCACGATCGGCGCACGCGAGCTCGGCAAGGCGTGGCCGAAGTCCGGCTGCACGAGCGCCGCAAGGATGATGTGCGGGACGCCGCTTACGAACGCCACGGTCACCGCGTCGACCGGGTCGGAGATCAGCGTCCTGGACGGGAGCCCACGGGTCTGCCGGTGCAGACCGGCCTCGCGAGCCCTGATCGAGGCGATCAGCGGGGCGATCTCGGGTTGGATCGCGCGCCAGGTCGCCATGGGTTCGGCGCCGGGGGCGCGGCCGAGAAGCAGCCGTCCGTCGCTAGCCACGACGTAGATGACCTTGTAGCCGTGGGTCTCCCGAAAGAACGCCACCATGTTCGCTTCGGCCCAGACGGGGTCGAAACTCAGGTCGAGATGGCTGACGGCGTCGTCCCAGACGGTCTCGGTCACGACCGCCTTGCGGACTTCCTGCTTTCGCAGCTCGAAGCCGTTGTCGGCGAGCCGCTCCTCATGGGCGATCGAGATCTGGTCGGTTCGGTCTGCCGCCGCGTGGATGATCCACAGGACAAGCCCCGCGGCCGCGATCAGGCAACCGATCGTGACGGAGCAGGTCCTGACGACCCGTAACTTCCGAGCGATTTCTATCGCAGACCGAACCCAAATGCGCATGCAGTAATCTGAGCGCACACGCCCATAACCCGGCGTTAATCGCGACCTTCTTCTTTTTGCAATTATCCGGCGACGATTAGATTTCGCGCCAGCAGGTCGCCATTACACTTCGCCGCAGGAAGGAATCCCTTGAGCGCGCCTATGCGGCTACCTGTTTGACGACGCCGGCGATCTCCTTGACCACCTGGTTGACGAGCTTCTCGTCGTCGCCCTCGGCCATGATGCGGATCAGGGGCTCGGTGCCCGACGCGCGCACCACGATGCGGCCCGTGCCGTTGAGGCGCTGCTCGGCGTCGGCGATCACCTTCTTCACCTTGTCGCTTTCAAGCGGCTTGCCGGAGCCGAAGCGGACGTTCTCCAGGATCTGCGGCGCCGGCTCGAACTGCCGGGCCAGCGCGCTCATCGGCTTGTCGGCCTCCTTCAGCACCGCCAGCACCTGCAGCGCGGCCAGCAGGCCGTCGCCGGTGGTCGCGTAGTCGCGCAGGATGATATGGCCGGACTGCTCGCCGCCGAGGTTGAACTCGCCGTTCCGCATCCGCTCCATGACGTAGCGGTCGCCGACCTGGGTGCGTTCCAGCTTCAGGCCGCGGGCGGCCAGGAAGCGCTCCAGGCCGAGGTTGGACATCACCGTGGCCACGACGCCGCCGCCAGTCAGCCGATCGTGCGCCGCCCAGTGGGAAGCGATCAGCGCCATGATCTGGTCGCCGTCGACGACCTGGCCCTTCTCGTCGCAGATCACCACCCGGTCGGCGTCGCCGTCGAGGGCGATGCCGATGTCGGCGCGGTATTCCTTCACCAGCCGCTGCATGGCGCTGGGATGGGTCGAGCCGCACTCCTCGTTGATGTTGAAGCCGTCCGGGGCCACGCCCACGCGGATCACCTCGGCGCCCAGCTCATAAAGCGCCTCGGGCGCCACCTTGTAGGCCGCGCCGTTGGCGCAATCGATCACCACCCGCATGCCCGACAGGCTCAACCGGCGCGGGAAGGTCGCCTTGGCGATCTCGACGTAGCGCGCCTGGCAATCGTCGATCCGCTGCACCCGGCCGAGCTCGGTCGGTGCAGCGAGGCCCTCTTGCAGACCCTGTCCCATCAGGGCCTCGATCTCCAGCTCGCGCTCGTCGGACAGCTTGTAGCCGTCCGGCCCGAACAGCTTGATGCCGTTGTCGGAGAAGGCGTTGTGCGAGGCCGAGATCATCACGCCGAGGTCGGCGCGCAAGCTGCGGGTCATCATCGCCACGCCCGGCGTCGGCAGGGGGCCGAACAGGCGGACGTCCATGCCCACGCTGGTGAAGCCGGCGACCAGCGCCGGCTCGATCATGTAGCCGGAGAGCCGGGTGTCCTTGCCGATCACCACCAGATGGCGGCGGTCGTCCTTGGACATGAACAGCTTGCCCGCCGCCAGCCCGACCCGCAGGGCGACCTCGGCGGTCATGGGATGGCGGTTCGCCTCGCCGCGAATGCCGTCAGTGCCGAAAAAGGCGCGCTTGCTCATCGGATGATCTCGCGGGTGGTCTTGAAGGACGATCTCGGAAACGATGCGAAACTCAGATTTAGTTCACGTCCCCTTAGCCAGTGATAAAGGCCAGGCGGGGGAGCGTGAACGCTCTGCGTGATCTATCATAAAGGATGGCATAGCCCATGTGCGGCATCATCGGCATCGTCGGGACCAAGCCCGTCGCGGCGCGCCTCGTCGAAAGCCTGCAGCGGCTCGAGTACCGCGGCTACGATTCCGCAGGGGTCGCCGCCCAGGTGGGCGGCAAGCTGGAGCGCCGGCGCGCGCCCGGCAAGCTGCGCGCGCTCGAGGCCGTGCTGGCCGAGCACCCCCTGAACGCCGAGACGGGGATCGGCCACACCCGCTGGGCGACGCACGGCGGGCCCACGGAGCGCAACGCCCACCCGCACATCGCCGGCCGCGTGGCGGTGGTGCACAACGGCATCATCGAGAACTTCGCCGAGTTGAAGGCCGAGCTGCAGGCCAAGGGCCGGGTCTTCTCCAGCGACACCGACACCGAGGTGGTCGCCCACCTGCTCGACGAGACGCTGAACGACGGGCTCGAGCCCCTGGCCGCCTTCAAGAAGACGCTGGACCGGCTGCGGGGCGCCTATGCGCTCGCGGTGCTGGTCGGCGGCGAGCACGAGGTGATCCTGGGCGCCCGCAACGGCCCGCCGCTGGCGGTGGGCTATGGCGAGGGCGAGATGTTCGTCGGCTCCGACGGCCTGGCGCTCGGTCCCTTCACCAACCGCGTGGCCTACCTCGACGACGGCGACTACGCGGTGATCGACCACCACGGCGCGAAGATCTTCGACCATGCCGGCCTGCCGGCGGACCGCCCGATCAAGACCCTGCCGGCCTCGGCCGCGGTGATGGAGAAGGGCAACTACCGCCACTTCATGGAGAAGGAGATCCACGACCAGCCGGAGGGCTGCCAGCGGACCATCGCGGCCTATGTCGACCCCCTCACCGACCGGACGAGCGTCCCCGGCGAGATCGACTTCGCCGCCCTGGCCCGGGTGCAGATCGTCGCCTGCGGCACCTCCTACATCGCCGGCCTGATGGGCAAGTACCTGATCGAGCGGCTGGCGGACCTGCCGGTCGACGTCGAGATCGCCTCGGAGTTCCGCTACCGCGAGCCGGCGCTGAGCAAGGACTCGCTGGTCGTCGCCATGTCCCAATCCGGCGAGACCGCCGACACCCTGGCTGCGCTGCGCTACTGCCAGGCCAAGGGCATGGCGAGCGCGGCCATCGTCAACACGGTGGAGTCGACCATCGGCCGCGAGGTCGACGTGATCTGGCCGATCCACTGCGGCCCTGAGATCGGGGTCGCCTCGACCAAGGCCTTCACCGCTCAGGTCTGCGTGCTGACCGCGCTGGCCATCGCCGCCGCCCGCGCCCGCGGCAAGATCGACGAGGCCGAAGAGAAGCGGATGGTGAAGGTGCTCCTGGAAGCCCCGCGCCTGATCGCCGAGTCCATCCAACTGGAGGACGCGGTCCACAGCATCGCCGCCGAGGTCGCCAAGGCCCGCGACGTCCTCTACCTCGGCCGCGGCCCGATGTACCCGCTGTCGCTGGAAGGGGCGCTGAAGCTGAAGGAGATCAGCTACATCCACGCCGAGGGCTACGCCGCGGGCGAGCTGAAGCACGGCCCGATCGCGCTGGTCGACGAGCACACCCCGATCGTCATCCTGGCCCCGTTCGACAGCTATTTCGAGAAGTCGGCTTCGAACATGAGCGAGGTGATGGCCCGCGGCGGCCAGGTGGTGTTCATCACCGACCCCGACGGCGAACGGCATGCGCCGAAGGGCGCGCGGGTGGTGGTGACCACCCCGCACTGCGACCCGCTGGTGGCTCCGCTGGTGATGGCCGCGCCGATCCAGCTGCTGGCCTACCACGTGGCGGTGCAGAAGGGGGCGGACGTCGACCAGCCGCGCAACCTGGCGAAGTCGGTCACGGTGGAATAGGTGGTCGGCGTCGGATCCGCCTCAACTCCGGGCGGCTCCGACGCCGTCAATAAGAAAAAAGGCCGGCCTCGCGGCCGGCCTTTTCCTTGTGCGCCGCGGCCGCCCGCCGGGCGGCCGCGC
This sequence comes from Phenylobacterium sp., assembly GCF_035276905.1. Lineage (GTDB taxonomy): Bacteria > Pseudomonadota > Alphaproteobacteria > Caulobacterales > Caulobacteraceae > Phenylobacterium. The sequence goes on from NZ_DATELG010000426.1 coordinate 14,319, forward strand.
GCGAAGGGTCGCTTACTGAGCGTTGCCGGCGGCGGGCGCGTTGCCAGCCATGGCGGCGGTGTTGCCGGCCGCGGCGTTGCCGGCCATAGCGTTGCCGGTCTCGGTGGTGGTGGTCGTGGTGTTGGTGGTCTCCGCCGGCGCGGTGGCGGCGGTGTCGGCGGCGTTGCCGGCGTTGGCTTCTGCAGCCTTCTTCTGGCAGGCGGACAGGCTGGCGGCGAGAGTGACGGCGACGGCGACCGAGGTCAGGACACGCAGTTTCATGGGCTAGGCTCTCCCTGGAGGACAATCCCCCGACGCGCGACTCTTACACGTCTTCGTGTGATCCCGGAATCGTGATCGTGCTTTCGAAGCGCATTTTTCTCTCAACCTGCAGCTGTTCGCCGGCTATTTGCGGCAGCGCCATTTTCCGGGCGCCTTCACGGGATCGTAATCGCCCGATGGGCGTTTGGGCTCGACTGAATACTGAGGCTTCGGGGCGTCGGAGGGCTTATGACGAAACGTGTGCGTAAAGCCGTGCTGCCGGTTGCAGGACTGGGAACACGGGTGCTTCCGGGCGCGAAGACGACGCCCAAGAACATGCTGAACGTCGTCGACCGGCCGATCCTGTCCTACATCGTCGAGGAAGCGCGCGCCGCCGGCATCGAGCACTTCGTCTTCATCGTCGGCCGCGGCCAGGGCGCCATCGAGGACTATTTCGACTCCGCGCCCGAGATCGAGCAGACGCTGGAGGCCAAGGGCAAGACCGAGATCCTCGCCGACGTCCGCCGCGACCTGCCGCACCCCGGCCAGATGAGCTTCGTGCGCCAGATGGCCCCCCTGGGCCTGGGCCACGCGGTCTGGTGCGCCCGCGACGTGATCGGCGAGGAGCCGTTCGCCGTGATCCTGCCCGACATGCTGATGGCCGCCGAGCGCCCGGCTCTGGCCCAGGCGATCGACGCCTACGGCAAGGTCGGCGGCAACGTCGTCGTCGTCGAGCCGGCTCCCGAGGGCGAGACCCACAAATACGGCATCGTCGCGCTGGAAGGGCGCGACGGCCGGCTGAACCGCATGACCGGCATGGTCGAGAAGCCGCCGCTGGGGACCGAGCCGTCCAACCTCTTCATCTCCGGCCGCTACATCCTGCAGCCCGAGATCTTCGCCCTGCTGGAGAGCCTGCCGCGCGGCGCCGGCGGCGAGTTCCAGCTGACCGACGGCATGGCCCAGCTGATGGCCCGCCAGGACTTCCACGCCCTGGAGTACGAAGGGACCACCTACGACTGCGGCGACAAGATCGGCCTCCTGCGCGCCAACGTCGCCTTCGCCCTGCGCCGCCCCGACCTCGCCGCGGCGGCGCGCAAGGCGATCGAGGAGCTGCTGTAGAGGGCTGAAGATCCCCCCCTTTGGGGCAGTGCGATCGCAGATGCCGAAGCGCCCCCTCCGTCTCGCTTCGCGAGCCACCTCCCCCGCTTTCGCGGTGGAGGATCTGAGCGCCAAGATGCTCCACCGTGAAACGGGGGAGCTGTCGCGAAGCGACTGAGGGGGCGTTTAGGGCATATGCAATCGCCCTGCCCGCAGGGGGAGCACCTCTACTGTAGCGCTTCCGAAAACACTGTTCGTGAGTTAGCCCTTTGGAGTGAGGCCTGTTGCGGTTCGGGAGACACGATGCGCGTTCTCATCCTCGGCGGCGACGGCTTCTGCGGCTGGCCCACCGCGCTCCACCTCTCGGCCCAGGGCCATGAGGTGGCGATCGCGGACAACCAGTCTCGCCGGCGGATCGACGAAGAGCTGCAGGCCGGCTCGCTCACCCCGATCGCCGGGATCGAGACCCGGCTGGCCGCCTGGCGCGAGATCGGCGGCCGGGCGATCGACTTCCACGACCTCACCATCGGCAAGGACTATGACGGGCTGCTGGCGCTGCTGACGTCCTGGCGGCCGGACGCGATCGTCCATTTCGCCGAGCAGCGCGCCGCGCCCTATTCGATGAAGTCGGCGCAGCACAAGCGCTACACCATCGACAACAACCTCAACGCCACCAACGACGTGCTGGCGGCGATGGTCGAGAGCGGGCTCGACATCCACCTGGCGCACCTCGGCACCATGGGCGTCTACGGCTACGGCACCGCCGGGATGGCGATCCCGGAGGGCTACCTCACGGTCAAGGTCGAGACGCCGAGCGGCTGGGAGCCGCGGGAGATCCTCTATCCGGCCAATCCGGGCTCGATCTACCACCTGACCAAGACCCAGGACGCGCTGCTCTTCCAGTTCTACGCCAAGAACGACAAGCTGCGGATCACCGACCTGCACCAGGGCATCGTCTGGGGCGCCCAGACCCGCGAGACCCGGCTGGATCCGCGGCTGATCAACCGCTTCGACTACGACGGCGACTACGGCACGGTGCTGAACCGGTTCCTGATGCAGGCGGCGGTCGGCTATCCGCTGACGGTGCATGGACCCGGCGGCCAGACCCGGGCCTTCATCAACATCCAGGACACCGTCCGCTGCATCGAGCTGGCGCTGGCCAACCCGCCGACCCGCGGCGAGCGGGTCAAGGTGATGAACCAGATGACCGAGTGCTGGCGGGTCCGGGACCTGGCGCAGATGGTCGCGCGCCTGACGGGCGCCGAGGTCGCCCATCTGCCGAACCCGCGCCAGGAGGCGGACGAGAACGACCTGGCGGTGGAGAACCGTCGGCTGCTGGCCTACGGCCTGGCCCCGATCACGCTGGAGGACGGCCTGTTGCTGGAGATCGCCGAGACGGCCCGCGCCTACGCCGACCGCGCCGACCTTTCGAAGATCCCCTGCGTCTCCCACTGGAACGCCGAGCGCGCGGCCGCGGCGGGCCAATCAGGAGCCGCGGTCGCCGCGGAGTAGGCCTTGCGGTTGTTCGCGTTCGGTTACGGCTTCTCCGCCCAGGCGCTCGCCCGGCGCCTGCGCCCGAAGGGCTGGGAGGTCGCCGCCAGCTGCCGTCGCGCCGAGGACGCCGGGCGGCTCCGCGCCGAAGG
>NZ_DATELG010000427.1:0-7913 GCF_035276905.1 Phenylobacterium sp.
GCGCTGGCGTCGGCGCCGCCTGGATCTTCACCGGGCTGGCCTACCTCATCCTGCTGGCGCCGTTTCTCTGCGCCCGCATCCCGCCGCTGGTGGACTATCCGAACCACCTCGCGCGCTTCTGGGTGATCGCCAGCAAGGGCGGAACCGGAGCCGCCGCGCAGTTCTACGGTCTCGACTGGAGCTTGGCGGCGACCAACGTCGGCGTCGATCGGACGGTGGCGATGCTGGCGCCGCTCGTCGCGCCATCGTCCGTCGCCCACACGGCTCTGATCCTGGCGGTGTTGCTGACGCCGGTCGGCGCGGCGGCGCTGAACGGCACGCTGTTTCGAGGACCGTCCACGTGGTGGGCGATGCTGCCGATCGCGAGTTGGCCTTCGACGCTGCTTCTTGGCTTTCTGAATTTCCAGATCGGCTTAGGCTTGGCGCTCGCTTTCGCTGCGGCCGACGCGATCGTGCAACGTCGCCGGCCCGCAGCCGCTATCGTCCTGCGGGTGGGCTTCGCCGCGGTGCTGATCCAGGCCCATCTGCTTGACCTGTTGTTCTACGCCGCCCTCGTCGCCGCCGTGGCGTTCGGTGCGGAGCGGCTGGAGCTGCGCACGTGGGGTCCCCTGGCCCGGCGGCTTGGTCGCGCGGCTGGCGCGGCAGCCTGGTGCCTGGCGCCGTTCGGAGCCTTTCTGCTCTTCGCCCACGCTTTGCCCGCGTTCGGCGGGCGCGAGGGACTGCGCTTCGGCTCTTTCACGGCGAAGCTGCGCGCCCTGGCTTCGCCGGTGATTGGCTACGATGTGCTGCTGGATCTGGGGTTGGCGCTGACGGCCGGCGCGCTGATCGTAGGACTGGCGCGACGGCGAGGACTGCAGGTTCACGCCGGCCTCGCCACGGCCGCCGGGGCCTTCCTGGCGCTGGCGGTGCTGGCTCCGGATGAAATCGGCGACTCCAGTTGGCTCGACGCGCGGTTTGCGTTGATGAGCCTGCTGTGCCTGCTGACGGGACTTAGCCTTGCGCCCCGCGCGGGCGCCCGCGAGGCCAGGACCCTGGCGTTTGCGGCCCTGGCGGTAATTTCGGCGCGTACGGCCGGCGTCGCCTGGGGATGGACCCAGATGGAGCCGCAATTGGCCGCCACGAAGCACGCGATCGCCAAACTCCCCATGGGCGCACGCGTCCTGCCTCTGCAGCACCGCCCGACGGCGCGCGTGCGCCTTAATGCGTCCGCCGGCCGCTACCTGTTCAATCTTGGCGACGCCACCTTTTCCCACTACCCGCTGCTTGCGGTCCCCATGCGGCAAGCGTTCGTGCCGACGATGTTCGCCCTCAGGGGCAAGCAGCCCGTCGAGATTCGCCCCGCCTTGGCGGCGTGCAGCGCTCCGGACGGCGGGCGCTTGCCCTCCGTGAATTCGCTGGGTCGACGCCCGGACGCGAAGGATCCGGCGTACATGAGCCGCTGGCGATCGTGCTTCGACTTCATTCTGGTGTTGAACGCCGATTTGCCCGATGCGGACGGCGCGTTCGTCCCCCCGCCCGGCGTCACCCTGGTCGCTGATCGCGGCTTCGCCCAGCTGTGGCGCATCTCCGCAAGGTGAATGCGGCGAGTCCCAGGGGATCAAGGCCGAACCGCGCCAAGGCGAGACGTTGGCTTTGAGCAGAGATTTCCCATTCGTGCGCCGGGAACCGAGCCGCCGGCCATGAACTGGAGGCGCATGCGGTTGGCGACCATGCTGCTTGTGCTCGCCGGCGCGGTGGCGCTAGGCGTGGTGCTGTACGTCCTGAGCGGCGGACATGTGGTTCTGTTCGTGCTGCCGCTGGTGTTCGCGGGACCGCTCATCTGGCGCGGGCGTCGCGGCTGACGCGCCGCGCACCGCCACAACTCCGCTCAAATATAGCATTTGATATTTCCGCCGGGCCCGCGGCGGATAACGTCGCTCCGCACAGTCGAGTGGGGACAGGGCGGGGATATGGCGATTCTGGCGGTGGGCGATTATTACGCCCTGAACATGGATGACATCGACGTCGGCGTCCTGTTCGACGGCATACCGACAGTCGCAACCTCGTCGACGTTCACGCTCAGCTACAGCGGCGCCGACATCTACGACACGTTCAACGGCCAGGGCTTCCAGTACGATTCCATGGGGGTTCCCAACGGCGGCGTCGTGACTGGCTTCCACGAGACGGTCAACGGCGTCCTGGCGGCGACGGTCTCCGGCGTCAGCGTTTCGGTCCCCTCGCTGGTGAGTTGGGCTTACACCGGCGACAACGTCGCAATGCGGACCGCCTTCTTCGGCGGCGCCGACACCGTCACGGGCGGGGCGCAGAGCGACCTCCTGCGTGGCTATGCGGGCAACGATTCGATCAGCGGCGGCGGCGGCGCCGACACCCTCGACGGCGGACCGGGAAGCAATGTGCTGTTCGGCGGCGACGGCGACGACTACATCTGCGCGAGCGTCGACGGGTTCACCCGCGCCAACGGCAACCAGGGTCAGGACACGATCATTGGTCAGTCCTCGGTCGGCGACTGGCTGCTGGGCGGTCAGGGCAACGATGTGATCAGCGCCACGGCCGCCACCGGCCACGACATTATCAACGGCAGCATGGGCGATGACAGCGTCACGGGCGGCTCGGGCGGCGATACGCTCAGGGGCGGCCAGGGCGACGACGTGATCCGGGGCGGCGCCGGCTCGGACCTCATCTTCGGGGATCTCGGCAACAACACCATCAGCGGCGGCGGCGGGGCCGACACGTTCCACGGCGGCAATGGCGCAGCCCAGGACAAGATCACTGACTTCAACCAAGCGCAGGGCGATCATATCCAGATCGCCGCGGGCTTGACCTGGACGACCTCGCAGGTGGGGGCGGACGCACACGTCGACGTGTCGAACGGCGACGTGATGATCCTCCAGAATGTCGCGCTGACGTCGCTGCACACGGGTTGGATCAGCTACTGAGCTGACCCGGAGCCCGAGTCATGCGCGCCAGTCTCCAGTCGCGCGGCGTGGTCCCCGGCGCTCACGCGCGCAGGCCGTATCGTGGAACCAGAGGAACGCGCGAGCGCACAAACTATTGGTGATCTTGGCCAGCAAAATTACATCTGTGATTCATTGCGGCGACTGCTTCAAACGCCCCCCGTAAACCGTCAACATAACGACGGTATCCGACCCAAAAACTCAATAAGGGGGGAGCATGAAGAAAGCTTCTATCAAAGAAACGACCCAGTTGCCGCTGAGTGCGTTCGTGCTTTCTATGGCCGTTGGCAGTTCAGCACTCGCGCAGCAGGCGGCCGCGCCCGCACAGACACAGCAGCAGGCCCGGGTTCTCCAGGACATCATCGTCACGGCGCGCAAGGTTGAGGAAAACCTCCAAGATGTGCCGGTGGCCGTGACCGCGTTCAGCGGCAAGGCGCTCGAGCAGCAGAATGCTGTCAAGCTCTCCGATGTCTCCGGCATCACGCCGGGCCTTCGGATCAACAGCGCCGACTTCCAGGGGCCGTTTTCGCTATTCATGTTGCGCGGCCAAATCAACACGACTCAGATCGCGACCGCCGATCCCTCGGTTGGCGTCTATGTTGACGGCGTTTATTGGGCCCGCTCCTACGGGATCAATGCAAATCTGCTGGATGTCAAAAGCGTACAAACGCTGAAAGGTCCGCAGGGCACCTTGTTCGGGCGTAATACCACCGGCGGCGCCGTCCTCATCGACACGAATGATCCGGACCTCAACAACCAGTCGGGCGAATTGTCGGGGACCTACGGCCGCTTCAACTACAGATCCGGCAGGGCGATCCTCAACCTTCCGTTGATCGATGGCCGCCTAGCCTTCCGCGCCGCCTACGAACGCCTGCACGACGACGGTTATGCTCCCAACGTCTCGCATGCCGGCCAGAAGCAGGGCCAGAGGGACGGCGAAACCGCCCGTTTCAAGTTGCGCGCCCAGGTCACCGACGACCTAACGGCGCAACTCTCCGCCGAACTCTGGGACGCCGACTATCGCGGAATTCCACCACAACTCCTGTACGTCACGCCGGGCTCCTCCAGCGAGTTGGAGGCCGGCGCGGAAACCCTTGGGACGAGCGCCTGCTTCGTCAATGTCGCGGCCTGCAGGCTGACAGGGCGTTCCGCGCTCGATCAAGTCATTCAGAACTATTCCGGCAAGGGTCTCACGGTCTCGAACAACGTGGCCGGGCGGATCAACGCCAAGACGCAGACCTATGTGGGGACGATTTCATACGACACGTCCTTCGGGAACGCCAAGATCATCGGCGGCTGGCGCAAGGTTCACGGCTCATCGTCCTCTGATTTTGACGGCTCGCCGTTCACGCTTCTGGACTTCCAAAACGCCTACCAGAACCTCGAGCAGTGGTCGCTCGAGGGAACGCTCACCGGCAAAACTTTGAGCGACAAGTTGTCGTTTGCGGTTGGGGCTTTTTACTTCAAGGAAATCGGCATCGATTCCACGGTCGTCCAGCTCCTGCCGCGGCTCGTGACAAAGGGCCCCGCGTTCAACGGCGACATCGATAACAAGAGCGTTGGGATCTATGGCCAGGGGACCTACGAACTGACCGACAAGCTCTCCTTCACGGGTGGATTGCGCTGGTCCCGCGACGACAAAGGGGTGACGATCAACAATGGTCAGGCCCTCAGCAATCTGGACGGCATTATACCTGGGAGCTTTACCTGCACAGTGACGACCGGGTGCCCGTCTTTCCGGAGCGGCACTTTCAGCGGCGTATCCTATACGGCAGGCTTCGACTATCGTTTCGCGCCCGATGTAATGGCGTACGTGAAGACGTCGAGAGCTTTCCGCTCGGGGGGCGTCAACCTCCGCGATACGGCGATCGTGCCGGGCTACCCCGCCTCGTTCAGGCCCGAGAAGGCGACCAACTACGAAGTCGGCGTCAAGTCCGAATTTCTGGACCGGCGTCTTCGCGTCAATGTCGCGGCCTACTATACGATCGTGGATGACGTCCAGCGGACTTATACCGTCACGGTGCCGGGCACGACGTCGACAACGACCATCGCATCCAACGCCGGCCGCGCCGACTTCTACGGCGGCGAGGTGGAAGTCCAGGCGCTCGTGGTCGACGGAGTCGACGACCAAGTCTGGCTTGGCGTGAGCGGCGCGAATATCAATACGAAGTATGTCGATTACCTTGACCCGAACAACAATAACTTTGACCGCAGCGGCGAGCGATTTGCCTACGTTCCCAAGGGACAATTCACCCTTTCCGGTACGTATACCCATCAGTTTGATGCGAGCGAACTGAGCCTTCACACCGATTATGTGTGGGAGAGCTCTTACGCACTCGATCCCTACAATTATTACGTCGACGCCAATGGCGTACCGCACAGTTCGACGGACAACAGCGTGATCCAGTCCGTCGCTGTGGCTCAGGCGCTCAAGGACGCGACGACCAAACCTGCAGGCGGCGTGCTCAACGCGCGGGCGACGTATCGATTTGGAAAAAATAAGCGTTTCGAACTGGCTGTTTGGGGCGTCAACATCCTCAATAATCGCGACGTAGTCTTTCCAGAGGAGGTGATTGCGTTGTACGTCGCGGGCCAACGGCGCGCGCCCGCCACATATGGCGTGACTGGCACGATAAGCTTCTAGTGTCGCGATTCCGAAGTTCGCGTGCGCCTGTGGCGGGCTCAAACGAACTTCGGGATCGATAAGGCCGTGTTTCTCGCCGCCCCGGCGCGCGCCGCCATGTCGCCGCGCTGCGCTTTAGGCGGGCAGCGGCTTGCGGAACACCGGCTTGGACTGGGCCGCTTCACCCAGGCTCTGTTGAACCCAGCTATTGCTGAACGCCGCCCGGATGAAGTCGGGTCGAACGTCATCCGGGATGCGGGTGATCTCGCCGAACAGGCACGACCAGTACTGACAGCGCTCGGTCAACGGCCGCACGCATCGCTCCCACTCCTCGAGCGCCGTCGAAACGTCCCGCCGATCGGCGATATCCGCCATGAATGCGGCCAGAGCCATGCCGTTCTGCAGCGCCATGCCCCCGCCTTGACCGAGGTTCGGCGGTTGCGCGTGCGCGGCGTCGCCCAAGATGCAGGTGCGCCCGGCCGACCATTGCTTGCACCGAATGAAACTGTAGACGTTCCACGTCACCTCGTCCCCGATCCGGTCGATCAGCCAGGCCCAGGCCGGGAAGGTTTCGCGCCAACAGGGCTGGATACGGGTGTCGCGCGCTTCGACATCGTCCGAAAGACATGTCATCGCGAGGTAGACTTCGGTGTCGTTGATGGGCGTGATCAGGAGCCTGCGCGTGCCGCTCCAGTTCTCGATGCAACGCCCCCGCGCGTCCTCGGGCATTTCATCCTGTGTGGCGCTCACGATCGTCCGAAGCGCCCCTTCCGCGGTGCGCTGGTGGAACTCCTCCAGGTTAAGCGCCCGACGGACAGGCGACCCTACGCCGTCGCAGCCGATCGCCAGATCGGCCTGAGCCCTTTCCCCATTTGCGAAAATGAACGTTCCGTCGGCGCGGGCGTCCACGACCATGCAATTGGTGACGATCTCGACGCCGACGTTGCGCGCCGCCTCGTGCAGCCCTTCCAAGAGCTCGCGCCGCGGAATCGACACCATCTTCACGCCTGGCGGCATCATCGGCGGCAAAATCACCTTGTTCAGATGATCGCGTTGCTCGACGCCGTCCCCCATGAAGGCGCCCGCAGTGGCGCGATCGAGCGCACCGATCCCGGCCAACACCGCCAGACCGTTGGAATGCACGTAAATCCCCGAGCCGGACACGCGCAGACTGGGTTGGCTCTCGAATACGGTGACCTCCCAACCCCGCTGGCCCAAGGCCGCCGCCGTCGCCAGGCCGCCAATGCCGCCGCCGCTGATGATGGCTTTCATGTTCCGCTGTCCGTTCTCAGACCTTCGCCGCGCCGGACCCCGGCGTGGCGGCAGATGCGCGGTAGCTGATCAGGCCGACGCCCCCCATCCATTCGGTGACCGGCTCGTACATCACGATCTGTCCCGCCGCGTCGTTCATCGCCCCCATCAGAGAGACCCACATCAGCATCTCCGATGCGCCGGGACCGCCGAGCGCCCGGATTTGCTCGTGCTCGAGTTTGACCAGGCTCGCGACGTCGCCCCGCGCCAGCAACGCAAGAATTTCCTTGTCCCATTCGACGTTGATCAGCTGCTGGCCCGATGCAGACATCTCCTTTTCACGCTGGATCAGGTCCATCGCCAGCGCGGGATCTTTCTTCCAGACCTCCCGACCGTGCAGATGGAACTGGCGAACACGCTCGATGAGCGGATCGGCTGGGTCATCATGATCGAACACGATCGGCGGCCAGTGCGAGATGCCGCCGCTCGCCATCAGCGCGACCCGCTCGGGGCGGCGATCGATCACCCTGCGAACGGCGGCGCCCAGTTCATGGGCGCGGCGGAATGTCGGCAGGGGCGGGATAAAGCAGTTGGTGAATATCGGCACGATCGGTATGTCGAGGTCGGGCCACAGATATTTCTTCGGTATCAGGACATTGTGGACGAGTTCGGCGGACTCGGATCGAAACAGCTCGATTCCGTCCTGCATCAGCGATCCGTAGATGTCGTGAGCCAGTTCGGCGTGCCCCGGGATCGGGCCGCGTTTCATTTGGATCCAGTTTTCCGTCTCCGGCGTCGGGCCCCAATGCGTGCTGCCCAGGGCGATCGCGAACCCTGGCATGCCGTGAAGGGTGTACATGTCGAAGTGATCGTTCACGAACGCGATGATCACGTCAGGCTTGGCGTCGACGATCTGCTTCCTCACCGCGTCGAAGCCCGTCATAAGGCGATCGATCTGAGACCGCGGCGGCCTGTCCATCTGGTCGCCCAGACCAGGCGTATGGGTCAGGCCGAACGCCGCGACTATCCGCCCACCGGCTGCATCTGCCATTATCAAGATCCTCGATCAGTTACGATTTCATCTG
>NZ_DATELG010000428.1:0-14751 GCF_035276905.1 Phenylobacterium sp.
CGGGCGTGCAGCGCCTGGCGCGGGCGCTGCCGCAGGGCGATCCGCCCGCGCGACCGCTGCGTCCCGGCTCGTTGCTGGACATCCGGGTCTGAGGCGAAAACGTGGCAAGATGGCCACGATCCGAACAGAACCATCTAACCGCCTCAAACTTAACCCTATTTTATCTGCAACGGGTTTTGCTCGACGGAGTTTTCAGCGGACGGCCAAAGAAGGTGTTCCGATGAGCAGCCGCAAACAGCGGGTCAAGGCGGAAGCCTCCGCCCTGTGGCGGGAGCTTTACGACGAGGCGCCGCCGACCAGCGTGGAGGGCGCCGACATGCTCGACATGATGCTGAAGCGGCTGCCGCCGACCGCCTCGTACGAGCGGCTCAACTCCCCCTACCTGCACCACCGCGCGGGCGTCAGCTGGCCCAAGCGCAGCGGCCGCTAGGAACAAGCCTCAGGCCGCTTCCTTCTTCGCCTTCTTCTTTTTCTTCTTCAGCAGCGACTCGACCGAGACCACCTGCGGCGCCGGCGCCTTGCGGGCCCTGGCTGCGGCCTTCTCGCGCTTGCGCTCCTGGACCTCGGCGCCGTCGATCAGGTCCTGCAGCAAGGCGACGAAGGTCTGCCGCCGGCCGCCGCCGGAGATCAGCTTCAGGAGCCGCGCGTCGGCCGCCGCCATCTTCGGCAGCGCCTCCTCCAGCACGGTGCGACCGGCCTCGGTCAGGCTGACGGCGTTGGCGCGCGCGTCGAACGGCGAGCGCCGGCGCTCCAAGAGCCCCTTGGAGATCAGCCGGGCGGCCATCTCGGCCATGGTCGAGCGGTCGATGCCGGTCATCCGCACGAGGTCGGTCTGGGTCGCCCCGTCGTGCTCGGCGGCCGCGGCGAGCACCGCGAACTGCCGCTGGGTGATCGCGCCCGCGCCAAGCTCCTCGGCGTAGACGTCCAGTGCGAGCTGCACCGCCCGGTGCAGCAGATGGCTGGGCGAACGGTCGAGCGCCGAGGCGCTCTTCGGCGTCTTGATCTTGGCCATGCCTGCCTGTCCCCTTCAGACCCGCATCGTGCTCAGCGCAAGGTAGAGCGCCTATGCGTCTGTTTGACGACAGACGATATCATGGCCTGGTCGTCAGCCGGCCGCCGGCGGTTCCTCCGACGGGTCCGGCGTGTGTTTCAGGATCAGCGGCATCTGCGCCAGGGTGAAGACGAAGACCGCCCCCATGGCCGCCAGTTTGGAATAGCCCCAGCCGACGTCGCCGAGCACGTGGCGCGCCACTTCGTTCGCCCCGGCGAGCGCCAGGAAGAAGATCGCGTAGCGGAGCGTCAGCACCCGGACCACCGGGTCGGGCAGGTGGAACGTATCGCCCATCAGGGTGCGCAAGGGGTTCTTCCCGCGCGCCAGGCCGGCGAACAGGAAGCCGGCGAAGCCGACGTAGAGGATGGTCGGCTTCATCTTGATGAAACGAGCGTCGTGCAGCACCAGCGTCAACGAGCCGAAGATAATCGCCATGACCGCGGTGGCCAGCGCCATCGGCGGGATGCGGCGCTCGAAGACCAGGCCGACGACGACCGCCGCCGCCGCGCCGACGACGAGACCCCAGGTCGCCTGCACCAGGTTGCGCGTGACCGCCAGGGCGATGACGAAGAAGGCCAGGCCCGCATAGTCGACGAAGCCGCGGACCCAGCGGCGGCTCTGCTCGTTCATCGCGCCGCCTCCTCCAGGCCCACCAGCGAGCGGGCGAAGGCGCGGGCGTCGAACGGCTGCAGGTCGTCGATCCCCTCGCCCACCCCGATCAGCTTGATCGGCGAGTCGGAGGCCTGGGCGACCGGCACCAGCACCCCGCCGCGGGCGGTGCCGTCGAGCTTGGTCATGACGATGCCGGAGACGCCGATCTGGTTGCCGAAGATGTTTTCCTGGGCGAGCGCATTGCGACCCACGGTGGCGTCGAGCACCAGCAAGGTCTCGTGCGGGGCGTCGGGATCCAGCTTCTTCACGACACGGATGATCTTCAGGAGCTCGTCCATCAGCCCCTGCTTGTTCTGCAGCCGGCCGGCGGTGTCGATCAGCACCACGTCGTAGCCTTCCGCCCGGCCGCGCTCGACGGCGTCGTAGGCCAGGCCCGCCGCGTCGGAGCCGGTCGGGCGGGACATGAAGTCGGCGCCGGCGCGCTCGGCCCAGACCTTCAGCTGCTCGACGGCGGCGGCGCGGGAGGTGTCGCCGGCGGCGATCAGCACCTTGGCCCCGCGCGATCGCAGGTCGGCGGCGATCTTGCCCAGCGTCGTGGTCTTGCCCGAGCCGTTCACCCCGATGAAGAGGACGATGTAGGGCCGGGGGCCGGACAGCGGCTCGAAGTCGCCCTGGCGCAGGGCCAGCTCGTCGCCGATCGCCTGGGCCAGCGACTCCTTGATCTCCTGCTCGTCGACGTTCTTGCCGAACTTCTCGGCGGCGAAGCGTTCGGTGATGCGCTGGGCCGAGTGCGGGCCGAGGTCGGCCTCGATCAGCATCTCCTCCAGCTCGTCCAGCTTGGCCTGGTCGAGCGCAACCTTTTGCGTGAAGACGCTGGTGATCTGCTCGCCCATCTGCTTGGACGAGCGCGACAGCCCTTGCGTGAGCCGCTGGAACCAGCCGCGTTTGGGTTCGGTCATGCGCGCCTTCTATCCGGCCCCTTGCGCCACGTCACGCGCGCTTCCAGGCTGGGACGGAGGCCCGGGCGACCAGGCGCTTGCCGTCGTGACCGGTCATGACCAGCGGCCGGATCTCGCCCGGCAGGCCCTCGCCCTCGAAGGCGATCTCGGTGAAATCTTCGGCGCGGGCCACGCCCGGCCGCTCGACCAGGGCCGACAGGGTGCGGCCGGCCTGGCGCGCGAGGTGCCGGGCGAGCCCGACCTCGCCCGCCGCCCGCAGCCGTGCGGCGCGATCCTTCACCACCGTCTTCGGAAGCTGCGGCATCCGGGCCGCCGGCGTGCCTGGCCGGGGGCTGAACGGGAAGACGTGCAGGAAGGCGAGCTGCGCCTCTTCGACCAGCGCCAGGGTGTTGGCGAACATCTCCTCGGTCTCGGTCGGGAAGCCGGCGATCAGGTCGGCGCCGAAGGCCACATCGGGCCGCACGGCGCGCACCTCGGCGACCAGCTTCAGCGCGTCGCCCCGGCTGTGCCGCCGCTTCATCCGCTTGAGGATCATGTCGTCGCCGGCCTGCAGCGACAGGTGCAGGTAGGGCATCAGCCGCGGCTCTTCGGCGAGGCAGCGCAGCAGGTCGGGATCGATCTCGGCCGCATCGATCGAGGACAGCCGCAGCCGCGGCAGCTCCGGGACCAGCTTCAGGATGCGCGCCACCAGCTGGCCGAGCGTCGGCCGGCCGGGCAGGTCGGCGCCCCAGCTGGTGATGTCGACGCCGGTCAGCACCACCTCGCGGTAGCCCTGGGCGGTCAGCCGCCGCACCTGCTCGACCACCTCGCCGGCCGCGGCCGAGCGGGAGTTTCCGCGCCCGTAGGGGATGATGCAGAAGGTGCAGCGGTGGTCGCAGCCGTTCTGCACCTCGACATAGGCGCGCGCACGGTCCTTCAGCCCATCGATCAGGTGGCCGGCGGTCTCGCGCACGCTCATGATGTCGTTGACGCGCACGCGGCCCTTCTCGGGCGAGGCGGCGTAGGCGCCGGCCTGGCTCTTCTCGGCGTTGCCCAGCACCAGGTCGACCTCGGCCATGCCGGCGAAGGCGGCGGGATCGATCTGCGCCGCGCAGCCGGTGACGATCAGCTTCGCGTCCGGCCGTTCGCGCCGCGCCTTGCGGATCGCCTGGCGGGCCTGGCGCACGGCCTCGTTCGTCACCGCGCAGGTGTTGAACACCACCGCATCGGCGAGCCCATCCTGGGCCGCCCGCCTGCGGATGACCTCGCTCTCGTAGGCGTTGAGCCGGCAACCGAAGGTGACGATGTCGACGCCGTCGGCGTCGGTGTCGCTGGAGAGCGCCCCCTCCGTCTCGGCGCGGTTCAGTTCGAAGCTCACTTGAGCTCGCCCGCGAAATCGACCGCCGCCGGGCCGGTCATGATCACCCGGCCGTCCTCGCGCCATTCGATCAAGAGCTCGCCGCCGTCCAGCTCCATCACAGCGGCGCGGTCGGTGAGGTCGCGGCGCGCCGCCGCCACCAGGGCCGCGCAGGCGCCGGTGCCGCAGGCCTTGGTCAGGCCCGCGCCGCGCTCCCAGACCCGCAGGCGGATGCGGCCGCGGTCCTTGACCTGGGCGAAGCCGACGTTGACGTGTTCGGGAAACAGCGGATGGCGCTCGACCGCGGGACCGGCCTCGGTGACCGGCGCGGTCTCGATGTCGGGCACGAAGAAGACCACGTGCGGATTGCCCATAGATGCGCAGCCCGCCGGCTCGCAAAGCGCCGGATGGTCGTAAAGCTTCACGTTCAGCGCGCGCGTGTCATGCGGCTCGGAAAGCGGGATCTCGGCCCATTCCAGCCGCGGCGCGCCCATGTCGACGCTGACGAGGCGCTCGCCGGCGCGGGTCGCGACCAGCCGAGCGGCCTTGGTCTCGATGACCGCCTCGTCCTTGCCGCTGGACTGCATCAGGAGCCAGCCCACGCAGCGCGTGCCGTTGCCGCAGGCCGAGACCTCCTCGCCGTCGGCGTTCCAGAAGCGCACGCGCGCATCGGCCCCCTCCGCAGGTTCGATGGCGATCAGCTGGTCGCAGCCGATGCCTGTCGCCCGGTCGGCGATCGCGCGCACCTCGGCCGCGCTAGGGGCGAAGGGGGCGCTGCGGGCCTCGACGACGACGAAGTCGTTGCCGAGCCCGTTCATCTTCAGGAACGGACGGCTCATGGCCGCGGACATATAGGTCAGAACGGCCGCGAAGGCACGCCGCCCGCGCCCGGAGTCTCAGCGCCGCGCCGCGCCTCGGCCTTCGGCGCCTGCGGCCGCCTCGACGGCGGCGGCCATCGCCGTCGCCAGCTGGGCGAACTGGATCGGCTTCGGCACCAGGCAGTCGATGCCGGCGGAGAGAAATTCCGAGGCCGCGCGGGTCGACGCCTCAGCGCTGACGGCGATGATCGGCGTGCGGCGCCGCCCGGCCGCGGTCTCTGCGGCGCGGATCGCGCGCGTCGCCTGGAGCCCGTCCATCACCGGCATGCGGATGTCCATCAAGAGCAGGTCCCAGTGCGCCCCGCGCCAGGCCTCCACCGCCGCTTCGCCGTCGCCGACGACGTGAACGTCGATGCCCGCCTGGCCGAGCAGGGTCTTGAGCACGAGCTGGTTGGTCGGATTGTCCTCGGCGGCCAGCACCCGCAGGCGCTGATCGGCCAGCTCCGCGACGGCCTCCGGTTCCGGCGTGAAGCCGCCGAGCTCGGCGTCCAGGGAGCTGTAGGGGTCGAGCAGGTCGTCGATCACCGTGCGCAGCGCCTCGCCGGAGTCGCGGATGACGTCCAGCCGGTCGAGCTGTTCGGGGGTCAGGGGGTCGATCCGCATCGCCTGGGCCATGCCGAGGACGCCGTTCAGCGGGGTCCTGAGCTCGTGGCTCATCTGCCCCAGGAAGTCATCCTTCTCGACCCGGGCCGCCTCGGCGCGCTGGCGTTCGCTCCGGGCCTCCTGCAGGGCGCCCTGGAGACGGCGGGCGCTGGCGACGCTGCGGCGGATCGCCGAGCCGACGGCGACGACGAACAGGGCGCTGACGAGGGCGGTCATGCTCATGATCGGCCGCTCGGCGGCCGGTCCCATGGCCCAGGAGATCAGCGGCAAGGTCAGCAGCGAAACCACGAACGGCGCGCAGCCCGCCCACAACAGCCGCATCGAGACGCCGGGCTTGAGCGCGACGCTCGCCGCCCCGCCGGCCAGCAGCATGATCGCCAGGGGGCGTCCCGCCCAGCCGCCAGCGAGCCACAGGAGCACGGCGCCGGCGGCGAAGCTCGTGGCGCTGAAGGCTGCGGCCAGGCTGAAGGACAGGTCGCGTTCGAGCGCGGGACCTTCCAGGATCTCCTGCGCCGGCGGCGCGAACGGCAGCACAAGGACCTGGACCGCGACCGCCGCGGCGAACCAGATCCAGGGCCAGGCCGCGCCGCTGGACAGCAGGGCGCCGGCCAGGGCGATGATCAGGACGGACGACAGCCGCGCGGGAAGCTCACGCAGGCGCGCCGCGGCGCTTCTCAGCCAGCTCACGTCGGGCAATGCGGGCGTCCTCCCCATATTGGGTAGGGTGCAATCAGAGGTGTTAAAAATAGCTGAGCCTACACCAGATCCGTGAGTAATCCGGTGCGCTCAGGAGGTACGCAGGGTCTCGGCCAGCAACTTGCCCTCTACGCCGCGGTTCGAGCCGGCGCGCCAAGCGACCACAATCTCGCGGCTCGGGTGGGCCGCGTCGATGCGGCGCACAGCCACAGGGGCGGCCTGGGCGAGGCCGGCGTCGACCGCCATCGCCGGCAGGAAGGTGACGCCGAGCCCCGAGCCCACCATCTGCACCAGGGTCGGCAGCGAGGTGGCCGCGAAGCTCTCCTCCTCGGTGGTCTTCGGCGGCTTCAGTCTGCAGGCGGCGAGCGCGTGCTCGCGCAGGCAGTGGCCGTCCTCGAGCAGGATCAGCCCCTCACGCTCCAGCGCCTCGGGCGTAGCCGAGTCCAGGCGGGCCAGCGCGTGGTCCGAGGGCACCGCCGCCATCAGCTCGTCGTCGCTGACATGGGCCCAGCCCAGACCCGCCATGTCGTAGGGCAGCGCGATCAGGGCGGCGTCCAGCTGGCCGGCCTTGAGCGCGGCGATCAGCCGATGGGTCAGGTCCTCGCGCAGGAACAGGCGCAGCTTGGGGAAGCGCTCGCGCAGCAGCGGCAACGCCCGCGGCAGCAGGAAGGGCGCGATCGTCGGAATGACCCCCAGGCGGAACCGGCCGGTGAGCGGCTGGCCGGCGTTCTTCGCCGCCTCGATCAGCTCCTCGGCCTCGTTGAGGATGGCGGTGGCGCGGCGCAGCGCCTCCTCGCCGACGGCGGTCAGGATGACGCCCGAGCGGGCGCGGTCGACCACCGGCGCGCCCAAGGTCCGCTCCAGCTCCTGGATCCCCGCCGACAGCGTCGGCTGGGTGACGTGCGCCGCCTCGGCGGCGCGGCCGAAGCTGCCCTGTTCGGCGAGGTGCTTGAGGTACTGGAGCTGGCGAATCGTCGGGAGCATGACCCGTAGATAGGTCGAGCCTATCGATCTCGCAAAACCAATCGACCGGATGAAGGAATGAGGGTTTCCAAGCTTGAACCCCGCCCCGCGCGGGGAGGATAAACAGCCGACAGGGCCTCTGACGATGGAGGCGACGATGAACACCCTTCCTGACGTGCTGGCGGGACTGATGCTGCTGGCCGCCGCAGCCCCGGCCGCGGCCCAGCACGGCGGCCACTTCCACGGCGGCGGAGGCTTCCATGGCGGCGGTTTCCACGGCCGGGGATTCCATGGAGGGCATTTCCACGGCGGCCGCTTCCATGGCGCCCCTTTCTGGGGCTTCGGCCTGGGGCTTGGCTACGGCTACCCGTGGTACGGCTACGGCTATTCCTCCACCTACTCGTCCCACTACGACTATGCGGGCCCCTTCCCCCCTGGCTCGACCCGGCTGGACGCCTCCTGCGGCACCTGGATCTGGCATCCTGAGACCTACAGCTACGGTTGGCTGGCGTGCGGCGCGACCTCGGAGGTCAACGTCCCGATGAACGCGCCCTAAGCGGGGCTCACGCCTCGCCGGCCATCTGCAGGATCGTCGCCCACTCCGCGTCGCTGACCGGCGAGACCGACAGCCGCGACTGCCGCAGCATCGCCATCGCCTCGAGCTTCGACTCGGCCTTCATCTCGGCGAGGGTGACCGGGCGCTTCAGCGCGCGCACCGGCGCGAGCTCCACGGCGACGAAGCGGCCGGAGCGGTCGGATTCGTCGGGGAAGGCTTCCTTCACCACCTTGGCGATCCCGACCACGTCCAGGCCTTCCTGGGAGTGGTAGTAGAACACCTCGTCGCCGGTCCTCATGGCCTTGAGGTGCAGGGCCGCGGCGTTGTTGCGCACGCCGTCCCAGACCGTGCGGCCGTCACGCTCCAGGTCCGCATAGGCGTATTTCGCCGGCTCCGACTTCACCAACCAGTGCGCCATTGGCTCCTCCACTTCCGGTCGCGCCGATAGCATCGTCTAATCGGCGGCCTTTCAAGCCGCTTCGAAGGTCAGCGGCGCGCCCCAGAAGGTCTCGACCAGGCTGTGCTGGGCGCCGGGCCGGCCGGTGGTCAGGAACCGCCGCACGCCGCCCCGGCCGGGATCGAACTCCGGATGCCGCTCGAGGTAGCGGGCCAGCGCATCGGCGGTGGCGTCGGGCTGGTGGATCAGCGGCGTTCCCGCCGGCAGGGCGGCGCGGAACATGTCGGCGACGATCTCGTAGTGGGTGCAGCCGAGGATCGCCCGGTCCGGCGCGCGGCCGATGCGCGTGGCGAGCGCGCGCACGTGCTTTTCGACGTCGATCGCCAGCTCGACCGCGCCGACGCCGGTCTCGATCATCCGCGCGAGGTCCGGGCAGGGCTCGGAGAAGACCGCCACGTCCTGCCGCCGCTTGTCGATCTCGATCTCGTAGACCCGGCTCGCCGCCGTGGCGGGCGTGCAGAAGACCCCCAGCACGTCGAGCTTCTCGACCTTGTCGCCGCGCCGCTCGGCCTCGTGCTCCCAGGGAAGGCCCGTGGCCGCCTCGATGGTCGGCACGATGATGCCCAGCACGTTCACCGACCGGCCGAGCTCGCGGCGATAGCCGGGAAGCCAGGTCTGCTGCAGCCGGCGCAGCGCCACGGCCGCGGCGGTATTGCAGGCGAGCACGACGAGGTCGCAGCCAGCCGCGAACAGCTGCTCGCAGCCGGCGCGGGTCAGGGCGACGATCTCCTCGCCCGGCCGGCCGCCGTAGGGGGCGTTGGTCTGGTCCGCCAGGTAGATGAAGTCCGCGGTCGGAAACCGCTCGACCAGACGATGGTGGACGGTCAGGCCGCCCACCCCGGAATCGAAGACGCCTATGGCCATGCCTAGTGGTAGCCGGCGCAGCTCGCGCCGCGCAACCGCGCAGGATCCTTCAAAGCCCCAATCGTCTCGCGCGCGATGCGATCGTCAGCGCCAGGCGCTCGGCGATCAGGTGATCGGGCGAGCCCGTGGTCTTGCAGGCGCGGTCGGCGGCCAGCACCTCCGGCTGGATGCGGTCGAGCTCCTCCAGGCTCCAGGCGCGCGCCTGGCGCAGGAACTCGCGCTCCTGCTTCCAGAACACGCCCGAGGCCTTGGCCGCCTCCTGCAGGCCGGCGCCGCTCTTGTGCAGGGTGAGCGCGCGGCGCAGCCGGCCAAGATACTGCCCGATCGCGCGCACGGCGGCGGGCCCGGCCTCGCCCTCCTGGCGGGCTCTGCGGATGCCGGCCTGGGCCTCGGCAATGCGCCCGCCGAAAGCGTCGGCGGCGGCGTCGAACAGCGAGGCCTCCGGCTCGACGCCGAGGAACGCCTCGAGGTCGGCGGGGGTGGCGGTCAGGCCGCTGCCGGGCCCGAGATAGAGCGCCAGCCGCTCGATCTCCTGGCGGGCGACGCCCCGCTCCTTAGGCATGCGCGCGACGAACAGGCTGAGCGCATCGGCGTTGAGCGACAGGTTGTCCTTGGAAAGCGTCTCCCGGACCAGCCGCGCGACGTCGCCGGGCTCGTCCTCGTAGCAGGGGATCACGGCCGCGCCGGCGGCTTTCTCGGCCGCCTTGCGTAAGGCCGACTCGCGGCCGAGCGCGCCGGCCTCGATCAGGAAGAAGGCGTCGGGATTGAGCTCGCCGGCCGCATGCCGCGTCACGGCCTCGGCCGCCAGCTTGTCGACGCTGGCCTTTTCGCCGCCGAACCTGAGGCGCACCAGCCGGCGCCCGCCCATCAGCGACTGGGCGGCGAGTTCGTCCTCCAGCCGCGCGGGATCTTCGCTGAGGTCGCCGTCGGTCAGCTGGGCGACGTCGAACGGGTCGTCCGGCCGGTCGACCATCCTGGCGGCCAGCTGGTTCGCCCGGTCCCGCACCACGCCCATGTCGCGGCCATAGATCAGGGCGGCGCGGATCTGCGGGTCCGGGCGCGCGAGGTAGCGCTCGATGTCGGGGCGTTTCGAGAGAATCACCCGCGGGTCTCTTCGAAGCTCAGGTCGCCGCCTTCGCCCCGGTGGCGGCGAGCCAGGCGGAGACCTCCAGCTGGATCTTGCGGGCCACCTCGTCGGCGGCGCGCTCCTGGGCGTCCTGCTGGGCCGAGATCGCCGCATAGGGCTGGTCAGCGGAGTCGTAGGTGAGCTCGGCCCGCACCGAGCCGCGCTTGGCCAGTGCGCCCGACGCGACGGCGTTCAGCTCATAGCTGGCGATCATCACGTACTCGTAGCGGGTGGCGACGTTGTCGATCCGCACGCCGCGCGGATAGCGGCTCTCGTGCACCACAAGGTGCATGCGGTAGGTCGGGGCCGAATCGAGGTTGCGGCCGAACGCGTCGTCCAGGTGCTCGCGCAGCAGGTAGCCGGCGCGGCCCTCCGGCGCGACCACGTCGACCGACGCCCGGTTCGAAGCCACCCCCTGCTGGGCGTAGAGCGGCGTGAAGCCGCAGCCCGACAGGGCGAGCGCGGCGGCGACCAGCACGCCGGCCGCCAAAACGCTTCTCGGCAGAACGCTTCTCGGCAGAACGCTTCTCGATCGCTTGAGCACAGCCACGCCCCTCATCCCGCTCAGGCCGCCACGATGTTGACGATGCGGTCCTTGACCACGATCACCTTGCGGATCGTCAGGCCCTCAAGGCGCCGTGCGATCTCCGGATCGTCAAGCACGATCTTTTCGACCTCGGCCGGCTCGGCGCCCGCCGGCGCCGAGATCTCGCCCCGGCGCTTGCCGTTGACCTGCACCGGAAGCACCTTCACCGCGTCCTCGGTCAGCGCCGGGTCGAACTCCGGCCAGGGCGCCTCGACGACCATGCCCGCCCCGCCGATGCGCGCCCAGGACTCCTCGGCCAGGTGCGGCGTGAAGGGCCCGATCAGCCGGGCGAAGGCCGACAGCGCCTCCTGGCGGGCCGCCAGCAGCGCCGCAGACGCGCCCTCGGCCGGGTTGGCCTTCAAGAGGTTGAGGAACTCGTAGAGCCTGGCGATGCCGGAGTTGAAGCGGAAGGTCTCGATCGCCTCGGTGACCTGCTTGACCAGCTTGTGGGTGGCGCGGCGCAGCGCGGTCGCCGCCGCGTCCTCTCCGCCGCCGGCGCCATCGCCGCCGGGGGCCGCCGCCGGCTGGCTGTCGAACTCCTCCCAGACCCGGTTGACGAAGCGCCAGGCGCCCTGGACGCCGCCGGTGCTCCACTGGGTGTCACGCTCGGGCGGGCTGTCGGAGAGCACGAACAGGCGGGCGGCGTCGACGCCGTAGACCTCGAAGATGTCGCCGGGCGCGACGGTGTTCTTCTTGGACTTCGACATCTTCTCGACGTCGCCGATGACCAGCGGCTCGCCGGTCTCGACCAGGACCGCGGCGCGTATGCCGGCTTCGGCCTTCAGCTCGACCGCGCCCGGCTCAACCCACTCGCCGTTCTGCCGGCGGTAGGTCTCGTGCGTCACCATGCCCTGGGTGAAGAGGCCGGCGAACGGCTCGCGCACCGACAGCATCCCCTCGTCCGCCAGCGCCTTGGTGATGAAGCGGGCGTAGAGCAGGTGCAGCACCGCGTGCTCGATGCCGCCGATGTACTGGTCGACCGGCAGCCAGTAGTCGGCCGCGGCCTTGTCGATCGGCTCGGCCGCGTGCGGATCGGCGAAGCGGGCGAAGTACCAGGAGCTGTCGACGAAGGTGTCCAGCGTGTCGGTCTCGCGCGTCGCCGGGCCGCCGCAGATCGGGCAGGCGGCGTGCTTCCAGGTCGGATGGCGCTCGAGCGCATTGCCCGGCTTGCCGAACTCCATGTCGTCGGGCAGGGCCACCGGCAGCGCACTACGCGGCAGCGGGACCACGCCGTCCTTCTCGCAATGCACCACCGGGATCGGGCAGCCCCAGCCGCGCTGGCGGGCCACGCCCCAGTCGCGCAGGCGGAACACCGTCGCCCCCTGGCCGTCGCCGTCGGCCTCGATCCGCGCGACGGCGCGGGCCTTGGCCTCCTCCACCGGCAGGCCGTCCAGGAAGTCGGAGTTGAAGATCGCGCCCGGGCCGACATAGGCCTCGTCGCCCACCTGGAAGGTCGCCGGATCCTCGCAGGGCGGCAGCACCACCGGCTTCACCGGCAGGCCGTACTTGCGGGCGAAGTCGAGGTCGCGCTGGTCGTGCGCCGGGCAGCCGAAGATGGCGCCTGTGCCGTAGTCCATCAGGATGAAGTTGGCGATCCACACCGGCAGTTCCTGGCCGGCCGCGAACGGATGCCTGACCCGAAGGCCGGTGTCGAAGCCGATCTTCTCAGCGGTCTCGATCTCGGCCTCGGAGGAGCCGCCCCTGCGGCACTCGGCGACGAAGGCGGCGACCTTCGGGTCGGCGCCGGCCAGTCGCTCCGCCAGCGGATGGTCCGCCGCGACGCCGACGAAGGCGGCGCCGAACAGGGTGTCGGGCCGCGTCGTGTAGACCTCGATCCCCGCGTCGAAGCCCTGCGGGGCGGCGCCGGCGAAGTGGAACCGCAGCCGCGCGCCCTGGGAGCGGCCGATCCAGTTCTCCTGCATGACGCGGACCTTCTCGGGCCAGCGGTCGAGGGTTTCAAGATCGTCCGTCAGCTGATCGGCGTAGTCGGTGATGCGCAGGAACCACTGGTTCAGCTTGCGCTTCTCGACCACCGCCCCGGAGCGCCAGCCGCGGCCGTCGACCACCTGCTCGTTGGCCAGCACCGTCTGGTCGACCGGGTCCCAGTTGACCGTCGCCTCGCGGCGATAGACCAGGCCGCGCTTGAACAGCTCCAGGAACCAGGCCTGCTGCTGGCCGTAGTAGGCGACGTCGCAGGTGGCGAACTCGCGCGACCAGTCGATCGACAGGCCGAGCTCCTTCAGCTCGTCGCGCATCCGGGCGATGTTGTCGTAGGTCCAGCCCTTGGGATCGACGCCGCGTTCCATGGCGGCGTTCTCGGCCGGCAGGCCGAAGGCGTCCCAGCCCATCGGGTGCAGCACCGAGAAGCCCCGCGCGCGCTTGAAGCGGGCGATGACGTCGCCCAGCGAATAGTTGCGCACGTGGCCCATGTGCAGGCGTCCCGACGGGTACGGGAACATCTCCAGCACATAGTACTTGGGCCGCGTCGGGTCCTGGACGGCGCGGAAGGATTGGGCGTCAGCCCACGCCTCGCGCCACTTCGGTTCGGTCTCTTTGGGATTGTAGCGGGCCATGGCAGGCGGCCTTTGGACTGGAGTTGCCGGTCCGGTCAACGGGCCATTGAACGCGGCCGCGCCGAGCTTCGAGCGAGGTGGGGCCGATCAGCCCTTGACGTTCGAAAGTCGAAGCTGGCGCGCGCGCGTCAGGATGGCGTTCTCGATGTCCGTCTCGGTCTGGGCCGCGGTCGCCGTATCCACCCAGTTGCCGGCCGCGTCGCGCTGCTGCTTGAACACCGAAACCTTCAGGCCGTCGGCGCGCAGGCGCGAATCCAGGATGTAGACGGTGCACTTGAAGCGCTCGTCCGGCTTTTCCGGATTGGTGTACCAGTCGGTGATCACCGTGCCGCCGTAGGGGTCGGCCGAGGCCAGCGGCATGAAGGCCAGGGTGTCGAGGGTGGCGCGCCACAGATAGCCGTTGACCCCGATGCCGCCCGCGCTCGCCGCCGGGGGGGCGGGCGCTTTCGAATGCCCGACCAGGGGGACGTGCGAACAGCCGGCCAGGCCCGCGAGCGCCAGCGCCGCGACGCCGGCCGAAACGCGCTGCATCCAAACTCCGCGCACAAACGGCATATCTATCCGTCTCCTAGTGAAATTCAGCGCGCACATGTTCTTGCGCCATGACGCCGCCCCGCGCCGCGCCCTCTATAACAACGCCATTCACGGCGCCAAACAGGAATCGCGTGGCCCGCCCGCCACAGGCCCGCAGGAACTCGCCCTGGCCGGACCCGCGCGAACATGGATTCGATTGACCGCGGCGAAAGCTGTTCTCTAATCGACCTCGACCATTCGCAAAAATGTCGTGTCGTAATGCGAGTGGGGGGTCTAGGGGTTATATGTTTCCTATGTCGGGCCGCCGCGTCAGCCTGTTGATCGTCGCGACCGCGCTGTTTGGCGCGGCGGGCGGCGCTGCGCAGGCCGCCGACAAGTCCAAGCCCGTAGACCTCACCGTCCATAGCGATGTTACGTCGATGCCCAGCACCGGGACGCGCGCCCTGCGCTGGGATGCGCGCAAAGGTCGCTGGGGCGTGACCCTGAACATGGACCAGTCGGACGCCCGCCCGCAGTCGGGCAACGACGTGCAGGCCGGCGCCTACTACCACATCACCCCGTCCCTGCGGGTCGGCGGCGCCGTCGCCCTCAGCGACGAGAAGGTGAACCCGGGCCCGAAGAAGATCGGCTCGGAAGAGAGCCAGCCGCGCGTGCGGCTGGAATCCTCCTTCAAGTTCTGAACCCCTCCACCGCCGCCAGTCCGGCGAGGCCGACGCTCCGCAAGCGAGCGGCCGTGCGATCGTTCACCCCGCCCAGCGCATAGACCGGCAGGCCCGCGGCGCGGACGAGGTTCGCCAGCCTCAGCGCGCCGATCGGCGGCCCGGCGGACGGGCTGCGGCTCGCGAAGACCGCCGAGACCACCGCCGCATCGGCCCCCGCCGCCTTGGCGCGCCGCACAGCGGCCGGCGAATGGGCCGCCGCCGTGACGATCCAACGCCGGTTGCGCGACCGCACCGC
>NZ_DATELG010000429.1:0-8932 GCF_035276905.1 Phenylobacterium sp.
C
The DNA here is from genome assembly GCF_035276905.1 of Phenylobacterium sp. Lineage (GTDB taxonomy): Bacteria > Pseudomonadota > Alphaproteobacteria > Caulobacterales > Caulobacteraceae > Phenylobacterium. The sequence continues at coordinate 2 of NZ_DATELG010000429.1, forward strand.
AGACCGCGTTCGGCCACCTTCGCCGACTCGTACTGCAGGCAGAGCTGCACGCCGCCGACGTTGGCGGCGTAGTCGTCATGGCTGAAGGTGATGTGCAGGTCCTTCAGGCCGGTGCGCGAGCAGGCGACGACCGGGGCGAAATCCGTCGCCGGCTGCGGCGCCGCCTTGCGGGCCCGCTCCGCCGCCTCGACCAGGCGATCCTCGAACGGGACCAGGCCGGCGATGATCTTGTAGCGGAAGCCCAGGACGCCGCGCGGCGGGCGGCCTTCGGCCCGGCCGGTCGCGATGTAGTGGGCGAACGGATTGAGCCCGGTGCGCTCGATGTCGGGATTGTCGTTCAGATAGTCGCGCACCGAGAACCACGCCGTCGGGTCGCGCCCCTCGCGCCAGCCGTGCGCCAGGAAGTGCTCCAGCGGATCGCAGCCGGGCTTGGCGAGGTCGGGATAGGCCTGGAAGTAGAAGTCGGCGTCGAACTCGGCCGCGACGACGGTGCGCTCGGCCTCGTCGAACAGCGGACCTGGGCCCGGCGCCGGCGTCGTCTGAGGGATGCGCGGGCTGAGCGGCGGCGGCGGCGGCTCGAACGTCCAGGGCCCGCCCTGCGCCCGCCGCCAGGCCGCGCCGTGCCGCGAGGGAAAGATATCCAGGCCGGCGCGGGCGCCGAAGCGCAGATAGTGGCCGAGCGGCTCCTCCGCGCGCTCGGCGACCTCGCGATAGGCGTCGAGGTAGCGGCTCACCGAGAACCAGGGCGCCGGGTCGCGCCGTTCGCGCCACCCCTGCTCCAGATAGTGGCGCACCGGATCGAAGCCGGGCCGCACCAGTTCCGGGTTCGTCGCCCGATAGAAGGCCTGGTCGACCGCGGTCGATACGATCCGGTAGGCCTCGTCAGCTTCGGCCGTAGCGGCCATTCGGCGTATCTTCCCTTCACGGCGGCGAGGGGCTTGTGTGCAACAGAAGGTCCGGTGGATCAACCGGCGTGGTCGCAGAGGCGGTTGCGACGATGCGCGAGCAGGCCTAACCAGCGAAGGCGATGACGACGACCGACACGCCAAGCCCGTCGAAGCCGGCCGATTCGAGCCGCCGCACAGCCTATCTGGTGCTCGGCATGCACCGGTCGGGCACCTCGGCGGTGACCCAACTGCTTTCGCTCGCCGGCGCCCAGCTGCCGAAGAACGTCATGCCGGCCGACGAGCACAACGCCCAGGGCTATTTCGAACCCTGGCGGATCGCGACCTTCAATGACGAGCGGTTGCGGGCGGCGGGCTCGGCCTGGGACGACGCCTTCGCCTATCCCTGCCCGGAGCTCCCCGAGGCGGAGGCGGACGAATGGCTGCGCCGGGCCACGGTCCTTTTCCGCGAGGAGTTCGCCGCCAGGCGCTATCCGCTGATCAAGGACCCGCGCGTCACCGTCCTGCTGCCCTTGTGGCGGCGGGTGTTCGAGGCCTTCGACCTCGACGCCCGCTGCGTCATCCCAGTGCGCCATCCGCTGGCGGTGGCGGGCTCGCTCGCCCGGCGCGACGGGTTCTCGCCGCAGAAGTCGGTGCTCCTGTGGAGCGCCTACATGCTGGCCGCCGAGGCGTACAGCCGCGACCTGCCGCGGGCGTTCGTCGACTATGACGCCATGCTCGCCGACTGGCGCGGCCAGGCGGCCCGGATCGAGCGGGACCATGACGCCCCGTTGCCCAAGCTGGGCAAGGCGGCCGCCCGCTCGATCGACGCCGCGCTGACGTCGGAGCTGCGCCACAACCGCGCCGACGGCGATCTGGCGGCCCTGGGCTGGACCGGCGAGATCGCCGCGGCCGTCTACGCCTGGTTCGTCGCCGCCGCGCGCGACGAGCCGCAGCCGGCCTCGGCCCTCGACGATGTGGCGCAGCGATTCTCCGAGCGGCGAGGCGAGATCGGGGCCCTGGTCTCGCCCGCGGCGCGCGACCTCGACGCCGCGCGCGTCGAGCTGCTGAGCGCGCGCCAGTCCCTGGCCTGGGAACACCGCGAGCTGGAGCTGCTGCGCCAGGAGCTGGAGCAGACGCTGGCGCGGATGGCCTCCGTGCAGCGCGACTGGTGGGCGCAGAAGGGCGTGATGGACGAGGCCGGCTGGGCGCTAGACGCGATCCTTGCGGGCTGACCGCGCGCGCCCACCCCCAGATCCCGGCGGATCGACGGCGACGTAGAGCAGCCCCGCCATGGCCGCGAGGTCCAGGAAGTAGAGATAGCGGTAGTCGCAGGCGATCGAGATCACGAAGAAGCTGGCGGCGAAGCCCAGCGCGCCCGCCATCAGGGCGATCACCGCCAGGTCCGCCGGCGCCCACCGGAACATGAGCGCGATCCCCACGCCCAGCGCCAGCAGCGCATAGGCCAGGTGCGAATAGACCGGCGTTCGCAGGAAGGCCCCGTTGTAGCGCAGCAGCCGCTCGTCCTGGGCCGACCAGCGGTAGCTCATGCCGAGGTCGTCGAGCACCTCCCGCGGTCCCTGGACGCCCAGGCAGACCGGCACGCAGCGCTCGATCCTCGGCGTCAGGAAGACCCAGCGGAACGCCTCGGCCCGCGCCCGCAGGTAAAGCCACGGCCGCTGCAGGATGAAGGCCCGCCAGTCCGCCGCCAGCGCCGCCGCCGGCGCCGCGCGCATGGCCGCCGCGATCCGCGGCTGGCCGTCGGCGAAGTCGATGCGCTCGGGCGAATAGTACTTCGGCGCCAGGCTGCGGAAGGTTGCGGCGGCGTGCGGGGCCGCCCGACCGACCGCGGCCAGCGGAAAGTCCGGGTCCAGGGTCACGGCGGCGAAGAGGTCGTAGCTCTGCAGCATGCGCAGGCCCTCCCCCATGCCCTCGGCCGATCCGGGCGGACCGCTCGGCCGGGTGGCGAGGTTCATGCCGTGCGAGACCGCCACCACGGCGATGATCCCGCCCAGGCTCCAGCCCAGGCCCCTGCGCCAGCGCCGGCGCTCGCCCGAGGCGCCGCCGTGCGGCCGGGCCTGGAACCGCGCCCAGCCAAGCGCCACGGCGGCGAGGGCGCCGACGACGATTCCGTTCTGGCGCAGCAGCGCGGCGGCGCCCAGGAGCAGCAGGGCGCCGAGGAGCAGGGCGATCCTGAAGCTCCGCGCGTTCCAGCGCGCCAGCGCCCAGGCCAGGCAGATCATCCCGGCGATCGAGGCGTTGGCGAACAGGACGTCCTTCCAGACGATCGCCTGGTAGATCAGCACCAGCGGCGAAAGGCCGAACAGCACGGCGGCGACCACCGCCCAGCGGCTGGTGCGGCCGCGCAGCCAGGGCAGCGAGGCGAGCGCCGCGAACAGCAGCAGCCCGCTGGCCGCGACGTAGAGGCCGGTCCCCTGCGAGACGCCGTCGAACACCCCCAGCACCCAGGCGTAGAAGGCCGGCGCCCAGCTCTGGCGGACACGGATCCGCCCCTCCAGCAGCTCGAGCAGGGAATCGAACGTCAGGTGCCCGGGCAGGTTGGCGACCAACATGGCCGCCCAGCCGAGCGCGAGCGCCGCCACATATGCCGCCCGCGTGGCCCGATCTCCCGTCGTCCTCATTCGCCCGACCACCTGTCCCCTTCCCACGGCGCAGCAGCGTCCCGCAAGCGCCGCCCATAGCCTTGGACTATGGGCGAAATCATGCTCATTCCGACCGCGCGGCTCCGCGCGCCGCGCCGGAACCACCTCATGAGCGTCGTCTATATCCTGGCGCACTTCGACGACGAATACTGCGCCCTGCCGCTGATCTGGCAGGCGGCGCGCGAGGGCCTGGAGCAGCGGTTCGTCTACCTGGTCGACTACCGCGACGCGGCCCTTGGCGCCCGGCGGCTGGCCGAGACGCGGGTTTTCCTGGCGCGCCAGGGGATCGCCGAAGCCGCCGTCCTGCCGCTCGGCCTCGGCAGCGGGGTGTTCGACCAGAGCCTGCACCGCGGGGCGGGCGTCATGTTCCCGCGCCTGGCCGAGGCGGTCGCCCAAGTCCAGGCCGAGGGGGCGGGCGTGACGCGGCTGGTGGTTCCGGCCTGGGAGGGCGGCCACATGGATCACGACGCCTGCGCCTTCATGGCCGTGCGGCTGGCGGCGCGGCTCGGCGGCCCGCCGGTCCGGCAGTTCACGCTCTACAACGGCCGGGGGCTGGCCGGCCCGCTGCTGCGCGGCGGCGCGCCGCTGGCGCAGAACGGCCCGCGCACGGCGGTCCGCCTGACGCCGGCCGAATGGCTGCGCTGGATGGCGGTGGTCCGGGCCTTTCCCTCGCAGGCCTATGCCTGGTCCGGCATCTGGCCGGCGATGTTCGCGGGGACGGCGCGGCGGGGCTTCGCCTGGCAGGCGCTGGAGCCAGCGCGGGTGACGGCGCGGCCGCACGCCGGCGCGCTGTTCTACGAGCGGATGTTCAAGGTCGCCTACGAGGAGGTGCGCGCAGCCCTCGACGACGCATTTCGAGATGCGGCGATGGAGGAGAGCCCTTGATGAGGCGCGCCGCCCTGCTCTGCGTGGCCGCCGCGATCCTCGCCGCCTGCGGCCCCGCACAGGCGCCGCGGGCCGACGCGCCTGCGCCGCACAAGGTCGCGCCTCTGGTCGCCGGCCCTCTCCCTACGCCGCCGGCCTGGGCCCAGCCCTTCATGGGCAAGATCGTCACCCAGGCGCTGCCGCAGAAGGAGACCTGCCTCGGCAACGCCGATCACAGGCTCGGCCGCTACGCCGGGCCGCCCGCCGGCAGCGCCGTCGGCGGCTGGGGCTGGGACAAGCAGGCGAAGCAGCCGCTCGCCCGCATCCTGCTGACCGACGAGACCCTCAGGGTCTGGGGCGCCGGCGAGGCCGTGGGCGGCGCGCGGCCGGACGTGCCGAAGTACGCGCCCGAGGTGCAAAGCCAGCGGACCGGATGGCGCGGCGCGGCCCGGGCGACCTCCGGCCTGGTCGTCGCCTGGGGCTTGGTCGAGGACGGCAAGGCGATCTGCCCGATGGGCGAGATGGAGCTCTAGTCAGTCGTCGAGGCTCGCGCGCCGCGACGGGTCGACGGCGACGTAGAGCACGCCAGTGATGGCCGCGAGGTCGAGGGCGTAGAGGTAGCGGTAGTCGCAGGCGATCGAGGCGATCAGGAAGGTGGCCGCAAACCCCAGGGCGGCGACCATCAGGGCGGCCATCGCGATGTCGCCAGCCTCGCGCCGCAGCAGCAGGAAGACCGCGACCGCCGCGGCCGCCAGCGCATAGGTCAGATGCGAATAGAAGGGCGTGGCGAACCACGGCCGGGCGTAGGCGTAGAGCGCCGCATCCTGGATCGTCGGCCCCCGGGTCAGGCCCAGATCGCCCAGGACCTGCGGCAAGCCTTCCACGCCCAGTTGCAGCGGCCCGCAGAGCTCCAGCTTCGGCGTCAGGAACACCCAGCGGAACACCTCCAGCCGGCGGCGCAGGTAGCCCAGCGGGTCCTGCAGGATCATCGCGCGCCACTGGGCTTCCCAGGACGCGCCCTTGATACGCCACAGGGCGCGGCGCACCGACGGCGTCCAGTCGAGGGTGTCGATGCGCATCGGCGACCAGACGCCCGGCAGCTCGCGGCGCAGGACGACCAGCGACAGCGGCCGGTCCGCCTCCAGCTGCGGCAGCGGACGCTTGGGATCCTCGACGATGGCGGCGGCGACGTCGTAGTGCGCCAGAAGCACCATGCCGGTGGCGCGCGGCTTGCCCGGAGTCTCGTGGATCGGGTTGAGGAAGGCGAGGAGCAGGGCGAAGGCGAGCGGCGCCGCCAGGCCCGCGGCGGCCCAGCCCAGGCCCCGGTCCCAGCGGCCCTGGCCCGCGATCCAGCCGAGCGCCAGCGCCCAGGGGACGATCACCACGCCGCCGTTCTGCCGCACCAGGGCGCCGACAGCGAGCGCGGCGACCGCCGCGGCCAGCAGCGGCCAGCGCATAGACCATTCGCCGCCGAAGTGGACGCCGGTTCGGCGTAGCGAATGGTCTGACTTCAAAGACTTATGAACATTTGGCGGTTCTTCCGAACCGCCAAATGTTCGGGCGGGCGCCGCCCACAGCCGCGAGGCCAGCGCCAGCGCCGCGAAGGCCGCGACCGTGAGGTCGGCGAACAGCACGTCGCGCCAGACGACGCCCTGCAGAATCAGCACCTGCGGCAGGGCGAAGGCCGCCGCCAGCGCGCACGGCCCGGCCCACGACACCCGCCGCCGGATGTGCGGCAAGGCCGCCCAGGCGAGCGCGGTGATCATCAGGCTCGCGACCGTATAGAGGCCCCAGCCGGGCACGAGATGGTCGAAGAAGCCGAGGATGGCGCTGTACATGCGCGGCCCCCAGCTCATGCGCTCGTGGTGGCGGCCCTCCCAGAGGCCGGTCGCCGAATCCAGCGGCAGATGGCCGGGCAGATTGACCGCCGCGATCAGGGCGAAACCTGCGATCAGCAGCCAGCGCCAGGCCGCCCAGGCGTTCGCGCTGCGGCCGTCCATCGCCTGCTCCCCGCCCTTCGTCACGGCTCAGCCGGCCGACGTGCGGCTGATGACCACCAGGCCCGCCAGGATCAGCCCGACGCCGGCCCAGTAGCCGCCGGAGACCGGCTCGCGCAGAAAGGCCATCGCGCCCAATGGCGTCAGCGCGAAGCTCAGCGCCATCAGCGGATAGATCCGGCTGAGCGGCGCGTGCCTGAGGATCATCACCCAGACCAGGGTCGCGCCGCCGTAGAGCGCCAGGGCCACGGCCAGGATAGCGAGCCCGCGCGGATCGGCCAGCGGATGGCGCGGGTCGAGGTGGCCGGCGGCGAGCTTGAACAAGAGCTGGCCGGCGGAGATCACGCAGACGCAGGCGAGCGGCGCAACCAGTCCCCAGAGAAGTCCCACCGAGCCCAAGCCGTTCCCCCTCGCCAAGCCTGTCGGTAGAGCCCGCTTCCGGCCTGCGGGTCAAGCTGGGCCGCCACGTCGGGCCGCCACCTCAGCCCTGCGCTTCCTGCTCCATCTTCGCCACGGTGCGCAGATAGGGGTGGATCGGCCGGCTCGGCACGTTCAGGACGTCGAAGTTGGCCGCCTGCAGCAGCAGCTGGAACCCCAGGATCACCGGCAGGGCCGCGGCCATGACCACCCCGGCCGAGGCCGACTGCCCCGGCAGGCGCACCGAGATGTAGTGCGCGGCGTAGCCGACGCCGAACAGCAGCGAGAACAGGCCGAACACCAGCTCCAGGCTGGCCACGCTGAAGTCGCGGACGAAGTACTGGCCGAGCACCCGCTGGGCGAAGTTGCGAAGGTGCCTCAGCGCGAACGGCCCGACGATCGCGCCGATGCGCAGGTTGGAGACCTCGTCGGCGTAGCGCGCCGGGATCGGCACGTCGCGCACCACCGCGCGCAGGGTGCCCAGGTGGTAGAGCAGGTCGGTCTCGAAGAAGAACCGCTGCGAGATGCGCTTGCGCAGCACCAGCTTGGCGACCTGGGCGTCGATGGCGGTGAAGCCGTTGGTCGGATCGAAGATGTTCCAGTAGCCGGTGGAGACCTTGGCCGCGAAGCTCAGCGCGGCGTTGCCGAAGATGCGCACCGTCGGCATCTGCTGCAGGTGGCTGATCGAGGTGAAGCGGTTGCCCTTGGCGTAGTCGGCCTCGCCCAGCAGGATCGGCGCGACCAGCTGGGCGGCGTACGACAGGTCCATCTGGTCGTCGCCGTCGACCTTGACCAGCACCTGGCCGCCGCGCCGCTCGGCCTCGCGATAGCCGGCCAGCGTCGCCCCGCCGACGCCGAGGTTCTTCGGCAGCTTGACCACCGCGACCCGCGGATCGCGCACGTTCGCCAGGATGAAGTCGCCGGACCCCTCCGGACAGGCGTCATCGACGCAGACGACCCCTTCGACCCAGGCCGGCGTGCGGGCCAGCACGGCGAGGATGTGCGCCTTGACCTTGTAGCAGGGGATGACGAACCAGACGCCGGCGCCTTCGAGGAGGGGCGGAGCGTTCGATGCGAAGCGCTCGCTCCCGAGAGCCTTCGCCTGCCGATGGGGCGTGTCGATCGTCATCGAGCGCGGGCTAACACGAAGAATATCGGCCGCAAAGGCACGCAGACGCCTGACGAAGCTCAGGGCGCCGAGAACCTCTCCACCGCCGCCTTAACCAACTGGTCGTGATCGAGGCTGCAGACGAGCAGATCCTCCCCGACAAGCACCACTGCGACGTTGGAGAGGCCGATCACAGCCACGCGGGCGCCGGGGGGAGCCCGGAGTAACACGTTTTCACTGTCGATCAGCACGGCGCCGTCCGAGGCCCTGTTGCCTTGGCCGTCCTTGGGCGAGAGCCGCCACACCGTCGACCATGCGCCCAGGTCGGAGATCTGGAAGGCGACGCGAAGGACCGACGCGTGCGCGGTCTTTTCGAGCAGGGCGTAGTCGATCGAGCGCCGCGGAGAGTCCAGGAAGGCGTCTCCAAGGCGAATCACCCGGCCCTTGACGGCGGCCTGGGAGATCGCCGTTTCCACCGCCACCAGGGTCTCAGGCGCGTGCTTTCTGAACTCCTGCAGGAGCATGGACGCGCCGGCCGCGAAGATGCCGCTGTTCCAAAGGGCGCCCTCCGAAATCAGCTCGCCGGCCCGCGCCTCGTCGGGCTTCTCGACGAATCGCAGGATCGGGCTCAGCCGCGCCGGCCTGGATGGCACGATGTAGCCATAGGCCGGCGAGGGAGACCGCGGCTGCATGCCCAGTGACACAATTCCCGACTGCCCCGCCGCGTCGGCCGCGATCCCGGCGGAGCTGGCGAAGTCGGCCTCGTCGGCGAAATGATTGTCGGAGGACAGGAAAAGCGCCACGCCGTCTTCGGCGGCGCGCGCGATCCAGGCCGCGGCCGCAGCGACAGCGGCGGCCGAGTCGCGCGGGCCCGGCTCCAGGAGAACGTCGGCCTCGAGGTTCAGCGCCCCCAGCTGGTCGACGACCAACTGGAGGTGCGGCTCGCCCGCGACGACCACCAGCCGCTCGACGGCCGGGAGCCCGGCGGCCCGCAACAG
>NZ_DATELG010000430.1:0-10870 GCF_035276905.1 Phenylobacterium sp.
GGTGGGTGGTGGAGGCCGGATGGCAGGCGAGCGACTTGGCGTCGCCGATATTGACCAGCCGCTTGACGAGCTTGAGCTGGTCGTAGAGCGCCGCGCCCGCGGCGTAGCCGCCGCGCACCCCGAAGGTCAGCAGGGCCGGGATGCGGCCGGCGAGGTACTTCTCGGCGAGCGGGTGATAGGGGCTGTCGGGAAAGCCGGCGTAGCTGACCCATTGGACGCGGGCGTCGGCGCGGAGGAATTCGGCGACCCTGTGGAACGGCCATGCGACTTGCAAAAGAGGTCGCGCGGTCGCGGGATCCGTCGCAGGAAACCCGTGGCGAACGGCAAGCTACGTTCGCACCTGCCCACCAGCCTTACCAAAGGATACGCAAGTGGATGCTGGGGTTCGCGCGGCCGCGCCGCAAGCGGCGGGCGAGAGCGTCAACAAGGCCTGGCTTCGCGCCCTCGAACTGACGGGGCGCATCGAGAAGGCGCCGTATCGCATCCTCGCCGAGGTGGTCGAGGAGCAGGCGCGCGCCCGGCCGGAGGCGCCGGCGCTGCTCTCCGAGACGGGAGCGCTGACCTATCGCGATCTCGCCCGTCGCCAGCGCCGCTACGCCCGTTGGGCCCTGTTCGAGGGCCTGGAGAAAGGCGACGTGGTGGCGCTGCTGGCGCACAACCAGCCGGACTATATGGCCGCCTGGCTGGGGCTCACGAGCGTGGGCGTGGTGGTGGCGCTGATCAACACCAACCTTCCCGCGCAGGCCCTGGCGCACAGCCTGCGGACGGTCGCGCCCGCACGGCTGATCACCACCGACGAACTGGCCCCGGCCGCGGAGGCGGCGCTGGCGGAGCTTGCGGAACGCCCTCAGCTCTGGTTGCTGGGCGCCGGCCCGGGCCGGCGCGTCGAGCCCGCGTTCGCCGGGCTGTCGGCGGAGCCCCTGACGCCGGAGGAAAGGCGCAGCGTCACCGTGCGCGACCCGGCGCTGCTGATCTACACCTCCGGCACCACCGGGTTGCCGAAGGCCGCGCGGGTGAGCCACCGGCGGGTGATGAGCTGGAGCTGCTGGTTCGCCGGCATGCTCGATGCGCGCCCCGACGACCGGCTCTACGACTGCCTGCCGATGTACCACAGCGTCGGCGGAGTGGTGGCGACGGGCGCCCTTCTGATGTCCGGCGGTTCGGTGGCGATCGCCCGGAAGTTCTCGCGCCGCTTCTGGGACGAGGTGGTCGCCTGGGATTGCACTCTGCTGCAGTACGTCGGCGAGTTGTGCCGCTATCTCGTCCAGGCGCCGCCGAACGACAACGAACGTCGCCACCGGCTGCGCATCGCCTGCGGCAACGGCCTGAGCGGCCAGGTCTGGCGGCGGTTCCAGGAGCGGTTCGCCGTGCCGCGGATTGTCGAGTTCTATGCCGCCACCGAGGGCAATTTCTCGTTGTTCAACGTCGAGGGCGAGCCCGGCGCGATCGGACGCGTGCCCGGCTTCATGGCCCACCGCTTCCCCGTGGCCCTGGTGGTCTACGATCCCGAGACCGGCGCGCCGAAGCGGGACGCCAACGGCCGGTGCATCCGCTGCGCGCGCGGCGAGACCGGCGAAGCCATCGGCCGGATCGCCGACGCCGCGGGCGATCCGGCCCACCGCTTCGAAGGCTATACCAACGCCGCCGAGACCGAGAAGAAGGTGCTGCGCGACGTCTTTGAGTCCGGCGACGCCTGGCTGCGGACCGGCGACCTGATGCGCCTCGACGCGCGCGGCTTCTTCCATTTCGTCGATCGGATCGGCGAGACCTTCCGCTGGAAGGGCGAGAACGTCAGCGCCGGCGAGGTGTCCGCGGCGATCGAGGCCTGCCTCGGGGTCCAGACCTCGGCCGTTTACGGCGTCAGCGTGCCGGGATCGGAGGGACGCGCCGGCATGGCGGCGATCGTGGCTTCACCGGAGTTCGATCCGGCCGCGCTTCGCGCCGACCTGGTCGACGCCTTGCCGTCCTACGCCCGGCCGCTGTTCCTGCGGCTGGTCCCCGCGCTGCCGCTTACCGAGACCTTCAAGAAGGCCAGCCACCGGCTCGCAGCGGAGGGCTTCGATCCCTCGGCCATCACCGATCCGCTGTTCTTCGACGATCCCGCCGCTCAGGCCTATGTGCCGCTGGACGCGGCGGTCTGGGAGCGCATCCACCGCGGCGAGGTGCGCATCTGATCCGGGGCCAGCGTGGCGCGGATTTCCGCGCCGAGCGCCTCGACGGCCGGAATCGCGTTCGGGATCGCCCGCGCCAGGCAATAGAAGTAGTGGATCATGCCCGGCCAGCAGGTGAAGCTCGCATCCGCGCCCGCCGCGGTGAGGCGTGCGGCGTAGGCTGCGGCCTCATCGCGGAAGGGGTCGTATTCGGCGGCGTGGATCAGGGCCGGCGTGCGCACGGCCAGTTCCTGCGCCAGCAGCGGCGAGAGGCGCAGGTCGTGCAGGTCCTGCGCCTCGCCGCAGTAGTCGTGCAGGTCCGCCGCAAGCGTCGCCGCGTCGAGGAAGAAGCCCTCGCCGTAGGCTCGCCGGGAGGGCGTCTCGTGGACGAGATCGAGGATCGGGCACAGCAGCACCTGCAGGGCCAGCGGCGGCGCGGCCGGAGACTGGGTGATCCATGCGGCGATCCCGCCGCCGACGCTGTCGCCGCCGACCGCCAGGCGTTGGGGATCGATGCCGAGCCCCAGGGCGTTGTCGAAGGCCCAGCGCACGGCGGCCAGGGCGTCTTCCACGGCGGCAGGGAAGGGGTGTTCCGGCGCCAGGCGATAATCGATCGCCAGCAGCTTCACGCCCGAACTTGCAGCCAGCCGGCGGCAGAGGCCCTCGTGCGTGTCCAGGCCCCCCGCCACCCAGCCGCCGCCATGGAAATAGACGAGGCCCGCATCGGCGGCGTCAGGCGGAATGTAAAGTCGTCCCAGTAGCGATCCGCCGGGCCCAGGCAGGACAATGACGCGGGTCAGGACGGAGATCGGGGCGTGCTCGTCGGCGCTGTCCGCCAGGTTGGCCAGCACTCTACGACGATCGGCGACGCTGGGAGGGCCGTGCGCGCCGGTCGCCGACACGCTCATCATTCGTAAGACACGTTCGGCGCCGCGATCCAGGGGCATGGCAAAGCCCCGTCAGGCGGTCGGGACCAGCGCCTCGACCAGCCGGCCGATCGCCGCCACCGAACGAAAATTGTCGGGCGTCATCTCGCGCTGCGGGATCTCGAGATCGAACTCCAGCTCGACGGCCAGCATCAGATTGACCATGTCGAGAGAGGTCAGTCCGGCTTCCAGCAAAGGTTGTTCCGCTCCAAATTCTCCTGAATGGCCGCGTTTTGTCAGCAGTTTCATGACGATGCCGAAGATCCGCTCGTCCGGTCGAAGCAGAGCGTCGTCTCTTATCATTGTTTGTTCCTTCCACACCGAGGAGGTTGGTGGCCGGTGCACATTGCGCGATCCTCAGTACATCACGAACTCCGGCCGGCCGGCTGTTTCAAAAGACGCGTGGCCCTTAATGTTTGATGACGTGAGCGCGGCGCCCGCAGACTAAGCTCCATCCCGTCGCTGCAGCCCTCAGGCGCAGGCCGACCTAATCCAGAGCTCGAGGAGCCGATGAACGCTCAAGCCCGCGAGGCCGCGCAGGCCGCTCCTTCCACCGCCTCTCACCTTGCCGACCGGTCGAGGCGTGTCGCAGCTGACGAGCCCATCGCCGCGCGCGCGCGGCGCGTGGCGGCGATCGCCGAGCGCAACGCCCTTGACGTTGATCGGGACGGCCGCGTGCCTCGCGAGGCGATCGCCGCGCTCAAGGCCGAGCGCTTGATGGGCGTGCTCGCGCCCAGTCCTCTCGGCGGGGAGGACGCCCGCCATGGCGAGGTGGTGGAGGCCTGCTACATCCTTGGCCAGGCCTGCGCCTCGACCGCGCTGATCTACGCCATGCATTCGGTGAAGGTCGCCTGCCTCGTGCGTCACAGCGAGGACAGCCTCTGGCACCAGAACTTCATCGCCCGCGTCGCCGACGAGCAGATGCTGCTGGCCTCCTCGACCACGGAAGGCCAGGCCGGGGGCGCCGTCCGCTCCAGCGACGCGGCGATCGTGCACGACGGAGACCGCGTCCGGCTGCAGCGCGACGCCAGCGTCATCTCCTACGGCGAGGCCGCCGATGGCCTGGTGACGACCGCCCGGCGCTCTGCCAGCGCCGCCGCGTCCGACCAGGTTCTGTTGGCCCTGGCCCGCGACGACTACAGCCTGAGCCGGACGCGGGACTGGAGCACGCTGGGGATGCGCGGCACGGTCAGCGCCGGTTTCGCCCTCAAGGCCGAGGCCGATCCCGCACAGATCCTGCCCGAACCCTATGCGCGCATCCACGCGGAGAGCATGGTGCCCTCGGCCCACCTCTTCTGGTCGTCGGTCTGGGCGGGGATCGCTGCAGGCGCCGTCGACCGCGCCCGCCGCGCCGTCCGCAAGTCCGCGAAGAACGCGGAGAGCCCGCCGCCGGCGACCGCGCGCTTGGCCAAAGCGATGGCCGCTCTTCGCGCCGCGCGGGCGCAGATCGCGACGATGACGGCGCAGTTCGAGGCCGTCGGCGACGACCGCGCCGCTCTGACCACCTTGGAGTTCCAGACGGCGATCACGCTCCTGAAGGTGGACGTCAGCGAACTGGCGGTCGAGGCGGTGACCCAGGCGCTGCGCGCCACCGGGCTCTCCGGCTACCGCACCGACGGCGAAGCCAGCATCGCGCGACACCTGCGCGACATCCTCTCCGCGCCGCTGATGATCAATAACGACCGGATCCTCGCCGACCTGGCGATGACGAGCCTGGTCGCCGACACCCCGCAATCGATCCGCAACTGAGGTGCCCGATGTTTGCGAACGCAATGGCGGCTGAAAGAGCCGGCGAAGAGGAACGACTCGAGCGGCTGGCCGCCAGCCTGTTCCATCCCACCGGCGTCGACGGCGTCTATGGGCGGACCGGAGCCTACGAGAGCGTCGTCGAGGCCCTGACGGCCCTGATCACGCGCCACCGTCCGGCGGGGGCCGAGGTGTTCCGCTTCCCGCCCGTGATGAGCCGGAAGCATCTGGAGCGTCACGGCTACCTGAAGAGCTTCCCCAACCTCCTCGGCTGCGTCAGCTGCCTCTGCGGCAGCGAGAGCGAGATCCTCGGAGTGGTCAACCGCTTCGAGGAGGGCGAGCCCTGGACCCAGTCGCTCGAGGCGGCCGACCTCGTGCTCGCGCCGGCCGCCTGCTATCCGGTCTACCCCCTCGTCGCCGCCCGCGGACCCATTCCCCGGGGCGGGCAGGTGTTCGACGTCGCGGCCGAGTGCTTCCGGCGCGAGCCGTCGCGGGACATCGACCGCTTCCAGACGTTCCGCATGCGCGAGTATGTCTGCATCGGCTCGCCCGAGGAGATCCAGGCCTTCCGGGGCGCGTGGATCGACCGCGCCCAACAGCTGGCGGACGATCTGGGCCTGCCCTATCGCATCGACCTCGCCAGCGATCCCTTCTTCGGCCGCGGCGGCCAGATCCTGGCCATCAGCGCCATCCAGCAGGAACTGAAGTTCGAGCTCCTGATCCCGGTCCGCTCGGAGGAGCGGCCCACGGCCTGCATGAGCTTCAACTACCACCGCGAGCACTTCGGCCACATCTGGGACCTGGTGACCGAGGACGGGACGGTGGCGCACACCGGCTGCGTGGCCTTCGGCATGGACCGCCTGGCGGTCGCCCTCTTCGCGACGCACGGGACGCGGACGGCCGATTGGCCGGCGGCGGTGCGCGAGATCCTCAACCTGTAGGGCGGCGGTGGTCATGAGCGCGGTCGTCTCCACCCTCAAGCCGGTCTCGAAGACCTGGACCTTCTTCGAAGGCGACTGGCACGAGGGCAATGTCGCCATCATGGGGCCGCGCACCCACGGCGCCTGGCTGGGTTCCACGATCTTCGACGGCGGGCGGGCCTTCGAAGGCGTGACCCCGGACCTTGCGGCCCACTGCGAGCGGGTGAACTTCTCCGCCGAGCGGTTCCTGTTGAAGCCGGTGGCGCCGGTCGAGACCTGGCTGGGCCTGGTGAGCGACGGGCTCAGGCGCTTCGACCCGCAGGCCGAGCTCTACATCCGGCCGATGTACTGGGCCGACCAGGGCTTCGGCGGCGGAGTGAGGTTCGATCCCGAGACGACGCGCTGGTGCCTGACGATCTACGAGGCGCCGATGCCGGCGCCCACCGGCGGAGCCATCACCCTCTCGCCGTTCCGCCGGCCGACCATCGAGACCGCGCCGGTCGACGCCAAGGCCAGCTGTCTCTATCCCAACAACACCCGCGGCCTCATCGAGGCCCAGCGGCGTGGCTTCGACAACTGCGTCCTGCGGGACATGCTCGGCGCGGTCGCCGAGCTCGCCAACGCCAACATCTTCATGGTCAAGGACGGGGTGGTGTTCACGCCGGCGCCGAACGGGACCTTCCTCGACGGGATCACCCGCCGGCGGGTCATCGGCCTCCTGCGCGCCGACGGCGTCGAGGTCCGCGAGCAGACCCTGGACTATTCGGCCTTCCTCGCCGCCGACGAGATCTTTTCCAGCGGCAACTACGCCAAGGTCGCGCCGATGATCCGCATCGAGGACCGCACCCTGCCGATCGGGCCGGTGTTCCGCCGGGCCCGCGAACTCTACTGGGCCTTCGCCCACGAGGACGGCGCGGCGGGGCGCAGGGCAGGCTCGGCGCGGCTCAGCGCCGCCGTGCGGATCTGACCGAGCGTCGTCGACGGGCTGATCGCGTCGACGTCGATCTTCAGGTGCAGGATCGACGGCAGGCCGCTGACGCGCGCGGCCTCGAACGCCGGTCCGAAGTCCGCCGTGGTTTCCACCGTCGCGCCGAACCCGCCGAACGCCCGTGCATAGGCGGCGAAGTCGGGATTGACCAGGTCGGTGCCCGAAACCCGGCCCGGGAACTCCCGCTCCTGATGCATGCGGATGGTGCCGTAGCTGCGGTTGTCGGCGACCAGGACGATGATCGACAGGCCGTATTGCACCGCCGTGGCGAACTCCTGGCCGTTCATCAGGAAGTCGCCGTCGCCGTTGATCGAGACCACGGTCCGCCCTGGATTGAGCCGTTGCATCGCCACCGCGGCGGGAACCCCGTAGCCCATCGAGGCCGAGGTGGGGGCGACGTGGCCGTGCAGACGCCGGAAGCGCAGGAAGCGGTGGATCCAGCCGGCGTAGTTGCCGGCGCCGTTGCAGACGATGGCGTCGGCCGGCAGCTGTTCGCGCAGCCACACCATCACTTCGCCGAGGTTGACGGCGCCCGGCTGCGGCGTCGGCGTTTCCGACCAGGCCAGATAGTCGGCGTGGGCCTGGCGCGTCTCCTGCCGCCAGGGGATAGCGGGGGGCGGGGCAAGGCCTGCCGCGGCGGCGGCGAAGCCGGCCGGCGAGGCCTGGATCGCCAGGGTCGGCCAAAACACCCGCCCCAGTTCCTCCGCCGCCGGGTGGACGTGCACCAGCCGCGTCGAGGGCGCCGGGATGTCGAACAGCTTGTAGCCCTGGCTGGAGATCTCGCTGATCCGCCCGCCGACCCAGACCACCAGGTCCGCCGCCATGACCCGCTCGATCAGCCGCGGATTCGGCGCAAGGCCCAGGTCGCCGGCGTAGGCCGGATGCAACGGGTCGAACAGGGTCAGGCGGCGGTAGCTGGTCATCACCGGCAGCTCGAAGCGCTCGGCCAGGGCGTGCATCGCCGCGCGCGAGTCCTGATCCCAGCGCGGCCCCCCCAGGACCAGCAGCGGACGGGCGGCCTCGGCGAGCAGTCTATCAAGCGCGGCCATGTCCTGCGGGTGCGGCGCGCACTCCGCCGGCCGGAGGGCCGGGGCGTCGGCGACGGCGACCTGC
This sequence comes from Phenylobacterium sp., assembly GCF_035276905.1. Taxonomy (GTDB): domain Bacteria; phylum Pseudomonadota; class Alphaproteobacteria; order Caulobacterales; family Caulobacteraceae; genus Phenylobacterium. The sequence continues at coordinate 7,844 of NZ_DATELG010000430.1, forward strand.
GCCGTCAGCATGTCCCGTGGCAGGGCGACGACCACCGGTCCGGGCCGGCCTGCGCAGGCGGTGGCGAAGGCGCGCGCCACCAGTTCCGGGACCCGTTCCGGCGTCTCGATCTCCACGACCCACTTGGCCATGGAATGAAACACCGCCCGGTAGTCCAGCTCCTGAAACGCCTCGCGCTCCTTCAGCCCCCGATCCACCTGGCCGACGAAGAGGATCAGCGGGGTGGAGTCCTGGCTGGCGACATGGACGCCGGCTGCGGCGTTGGTCGCGCCGGGGCCGCGGGTTACGAAGCAGACGCCCGGACGTCCGGTGGTCTTGCCCACCGCCTCGGCCATCATGGCGCAGCCGCCTTCCTGGCGGCCGATGGTGACCGCAATCGGGGAATCCCGCAGCGCGTTCAGCACCCCGAGGTAGCTTTCGCCGGGGACGCAGAAGACGTGCTCGACCCCGTGGAGCACGAGCTGATCCACCAGGGCCTGCGCCGCGGTGCGGAAGATGGGAGCTTGCGCCATTTTGCTATCCGATCGGTGGCTCGAAGCCTGCGGCCTCGATCGGACGCCCTCCCAATCATTTGCAATCAGGACGCCGCTATTCCCGCGGCAATCTGCGGGCGGCGTCTCAAGGGCCCGGGCAACGGCGGAGCTGGCGATGCAGGAAACAGCCATTGAGGTGCGCCCAGGCGGCGCAGACCACATCCGGCGGACGGTGGCCGCCAGCTTCGAGCGGACGGCGATCGCCCAGGAGCGCCAGCTGGCGCCGCTCACCGACGACCTCGTCCTGGTCGACAGCGGGCTCGACTCGCTCTGCTTCGCGATCATCGTCGCCCAGCTCGAGGACGAGCTGGGCCTGGATCCGTTCTCCGACCTCGATGACGATCTGTTCCCCGTCAACTTCGCGGAATTCGTCCAGCTCTACGAAACCGCGGCGCAGGGCCAGGCGGCCTAGGTGCCCAGCCTGCGTGCCCGCCTGATCGCAGCGTGTCCGCCGGCTGGGGCGCGCCTGGTGGCGCCGGGGGCGAGCCTTGAGCTCGCCGCGCTCGCCGCCGGCGACGGGGCGGGCGCCGAACTCGCCGGCCGCTCCGTGCTGGTGCGGACGGCGACCCAGCTCGGCGCGGCCCAGGCCTTGGTCGAACTTGACGGCCGAGCGCGGCGGCTTGTGCTCTGCCCTCCGGACCTGGCGGCCGAGCACCTGCCCTACGTGGTCGGCGAGGCCGGCGTCGAGGCCGTCGTCACCGATGCGCCGCAGCGGCTGCCGGCGGACCTCGGCCTGCCGGTGCATTCGCTTCGCGCGCCCGCCGGGGGGGCCGACGTCGTCGAGCCGCCGGGCGAGGCTGCGACCGAATGGCTGTTGTTCACCTCCGGGACCACCGGCAAGCCGAAGCTGGTGATCCACCGGCTGGCCGGGCTGACCGGCGCCATCGCTGCGCCGCCGCCGTCCGGCGAGGGCGGGGCGGGCGCCCGCCGCCCCGTCTGGGCGACGTTCTACGACATCCGCCGCTACGGCGGCCTGCAGGTGCTGCTGCGCGCGCTGGTCGGCGGCTGCGCCCTGGCGCTCTCCGAGGCCGCCGAACCGCTTGCGGACCGGCTGGCGCGGTTCGCCGCCCTGGGGGTCACCCACGTGACGGGCACGCCGTCCCACTGGCGGCTGCTGCTGATGCATCCCCAGGCCGGCATGATCGCCCCGGCCTACGTCCGGCTGTCCGGCGAGATCGCCGACCAGGCGGTGCTGGACCGGCTGCGGGCGACCTTCCCGGACGCCAGGATCGTCCACGCCTACGCCTCCACCGAGGCCGGCGTCGGCTTCGAGGTGGACGACGGCCTGGAAGGCTTTCCGGAGCACTTCGTCGGCGGCGATGGGCCGGTGGCGCTGAAGGTGGTGGACGGCAGCCTGCGCATCCGCTCGGCCCGCGCGGCGACCGGCTATGCCGGGCCGACCGCGCTGACCGACGACGAGGGCTTCTTCGACACCGACGATATGGTCGAGCTGAAGGACAGGCGCTGGCGCTTTGTCGGCCGCCGCAGCGGCGTCATCAACGTCGGCGGGCTGAAAGTTCATCCCGAGGAGGTGGAGGCGGTGATCAACCGCCACCCGGCGGTGCGGGTCTGCCGGGTGCGCGCCCGCCGCAGCCCGATCACCGGCTCGCTGGTCAGCGCCGAGGTCGCGCTCGACGACCCGGCGCAGGCGGGCTCCCCGGAGCTGGAAGCGGCCCTGCGCGACAGCATTTTCGAGCTGTGCCGCGCCAGCCTGCCGCCGCACAAGGCCCCGGCCATGCTGCGCTTCGTGAGCGACCTGCAGATGACCCCCGGCGGCAAATTGGAGCGCACAAATGGCTGACGCCGGAGGACCGCGGACCGTGATCGTCAGCGGGGCGAGCCGCGGGGTCGGGCTGGCGATCGCCGAGCGCCTGGCCGCAGCGGGCTTCCGCGTGATCGCCATCGCCCGCGCCGAGGGCGACCTTCCCGCCGCACGCGCGCGACTGGCCACGGCGGCTGGGCCCGGCGAGCTCGTCTTCCGGCCGTTCGACCTTTCGCAAGTCGAGGACATCGGCGCCTTCGTGCGCGACCTGCGCGGGGAGTTCGGCGCGCCGTTCGGCCTGGTCAACAATGCCGCGGTGGGCTTCGACGGGCTGCTGGCGAACATGACGCTCGGCCGGATCGAGGCGCTGGTCCGGCTCAACACGTTGTCGCCGATCGTGCTCACCAAGCACGTCGCGCGGGCGATGATGGCGGCCGGGGGCGGCCGGATCGTCAACATCAGCTCGATCATCGCCTCGACCGGCTACAACGGCCTCTCGGTCTACGGCGCCACCAAGGCCTCGCTGGTCGGCTTCACCCGCTCGCTGGCCCGCGAACTCGGCCGGCTGGAGATCACCGTCAACGCCGTCGCCCCGGGCTTCATGACCACCGAGATGACCAAGACCCTCGCCCCCGAAGACCGCGACCGCGTCGCCCGCCGCGCGGCGCTGCAGCGGCTGGTCACGCCAGACGACGTGGCGGCCAGCGTGCTGCACCTGATGAGCGAAGCCGG
>NZ_DATELG010000431.1:0-6064 GCF_035276905.1 Phenylobacterium sp.
GTGAAGCTGCGCGCGCCGCTGCCGCTGAAGAAGGTGGTGGTGATCGACGCCGGTCACGGCGGCCACGACCCCGGCGCCCACGGCGCCTATGGCGTGGAGAAGGACATCAACCTGGCCGCGGCGACGGCGCTCAGGACGAAGCTGGAGAGCACCGGCCGCTACAAGGTGGTGATGACCCGCGACGCCGACGTCTATGTGCCGCTGGAAGACCGGGTGCGCGTCGCCCAGCGCGCCGACGCCGATCTCTTCATCTCGCTGCACTCCGACTCCGCCGCCGAGCCCGGCCTGCGCGGCGCCAGCGTCTACACCCTGTCCGACAAGGCCTTCGCCCGCGCCACCCGCTTCGTGAAGGCCGACGACTGGTTCATGCGCGCCAGCCTGACGTCCGATCCCGGCGTCAGCGACATCCTCTTCGACCTGACCCAGCGAGCGACCAAGAACCGCTCGGCGACCTTCGCCGAGAGCCTGGTGGCCAAGCTCGACGGCCACGCGCCGCTGCTGCGCCGCAGCCACCGCAGCGCCGGCTTCATGGTGCTGCTGGCGCCCGACGTGCCCGCGGTGCTGCTGGAGATGGGCTTCCTCTCCAATGGGCAGGACGAGCAGCGCCTGCGCGACCCGCGCCAGCGCGCCGAGCTGATCGACGGCGTCGCGGCTTCCATCGACGACTATTTCGCCCAGACCAGCCGCATCGCGGCGCGCTGAGGGTCGAATGATTCCGGCGACATAGAGCGTCTCGTAGAGATGAGGGTTGCGGATGACAGCGCTCCGCCCCATTATAGCCGCATCGAATTTCGTTTTGGCTCGGCAGCCCGCTGACAGGCGTCTTGGACTCCCGTCGGCCCCGCCACACGGCCCTCTCCGAAAATTTGATCTCAAGCCCCATCCTGGGTGCGAGAACTCGTGTCCGGAAAGGAACAACATATGCAATTTGGTTCCGTGAAATGGTTCAACCCCACCAAGGGCTTCGGCTTCATCCAGCCTGAAGACGGCGGCGCGGACGTGTTCGTCCACATCTCCGCGGTGGAACGCGCCGGAATGGCGACGCTGAACGAAGGTCAGCGTATCGGCTTCGAGCTGGAGCGCGATAAGCGCAGCGGCAAGATGTCGGCCGGTCAGCTGCAAGCGGGCTGAGGCTCGGGCGGCGGGCGCTGGCCCCCGTCATCGAGACGACCCACGGGCCGGCTCCGCCGGCCCGTTTTCATTCACCATCGGAGCATTACATGGCCAAAGAAGACCTGGTGGAATTCGAGGGCATGATCGTCGAACTGCTGCCAGAAGGCCGCTTCCGCGTCAGGCTCGAGAACGACCACGAGATTCTCGCCTATACGGCGGGCAAGATGAAGAAGAACCGGATCCGCTCCATGGTGGGCGACAAGGTCACGGTGGAGATGACGCCCTATGACATGGATCGCGGCCGGATCACCTTCCGCCATCGGGACGCCGCGCCGCGTATCGGCGGCTCGCCAAGACCTGTCTACCGGCGGCGCTAGTCGCTCCCTCCGCCCGCGGCGCGCTGACGCGAAGCCGTCCACAGACGTTGGCGCCCGGCGCAACGCGCGCTAGACGGACGGGAAGGGGAAAAGGGCGTCCCCCGCGGAGGCGAGCTTAAGTTGAACCCCCCCGAAAAGTGGGTCGCGACAGCCGGCGTGGCCGTTCTGAGCGCCGTGGCGGTGGCGGGATTCTGCGCGGCCATCTGGGCGGCCTGGCTGTTCCACGACATGCCCGACGCCTCGGACCTGGCGGATTATCACCCGCCTACGGCGACGCGGGCCTACGCGTGGGACGGCACCCTGATCGGCGAGTTCTCGCGCGAGCGGCGGATCTTCGTGCCCTACGACAACATGCCGCCGAAGCTGGCGCTGTCGTTTCTGGCGGCCGAGGACCACAACTTCTTCAAGCACGGCGGCGTCGATGTCGGCGGGATGGGCCGGGCCATGGCCAAGAACGTCGTCAACGCCCTGCAGGGCCGCAGATTCGAAGGCGGCTCGACCATCACCCAGCAGGTCGCCAAGAACGTCCTCCTGACCAACGAGCAGACGCTCGGCCGCAAGCTGAAGGAGGCGCTGCTCGCCCGCCGGCTCGAGCAGGTGGTCTCCAAGGAGCGGATCCTCGAGCTCTATCTGAACGAGATCTGGCTGGGCTACCGCTCGTACGGCGTGGGGGCGGCGGCCTACAACTACTTCGGCAAGTCGATCAGCGACCTGGACCTGGCCGAGTGCGCCTACCTGGCCTCGCTGCCCAAGGGCCCCGACAATTACCACCCGATCCGGCGCAAGGCCCAGGCGATCGCCCGCCGCAACTGGGTGCTCGACCAGATGGCCGAGCTGGGCTGGGCCACCCGCGCCGAGGTCGAGGCCGCCAAGCGCGAGGACCTGAAGGTCCAGCCGGAGCCCACGCGGGCCAAGTACCGCGACGCCGACTATTTCGTCGAGGAAGTCCGCCGCCGCGGCCTCGCCACCATGGGCGAGCGGCTGAACGAGGGCGGCTACTACATGCGCACGACCCTCGACCCGGGCCTGCAGAGCGCGGCGCGCACCGCCCTCATGGACGGGCTGGAGTCCTATGACCACCGCCATGGCTGGCGCGGCGCCTGGGGACATGTGACCACCCTCGCCGGTTGGGAAGAGATCGCCAAGAAGACCGCCAAGCCGGCCGAGCGCCGGACCTGGCGCGCGGCGGTGGTCACCGATGTCGGCGGCGGCGTGGTCAAGGTCCGCGCCATGGACGGCGGAACCGGAACCCTGGCGCCGGCCGACGTCGCCTGGGCGCGGGCGGGGAAGGGGATCGGCGTCGGCGACCTGATCTTCGTCGCCCCGGACGAGGCCAATCCTTCGAGCCTGCGCCTGAAGCAGGTGCCGGCGGTCAACGGCGCGCTGGTGGCCATGGAGCCGAACTCCGGCCGGGTGCTGGCCATGGTCGGCGGCTATTCCTTCTCGCTGTCGAACTTCAACCGCGCGACCCAGGCGCTGCGCCAGCCCGGTTCGGCCTTCAAGCCGATCGTCTACGCGACCGCCCTGGAGAACGGCTACACGCCCGCAAGCGTCATCATGGACTCGCCGATCACGCTGGCCGGCGCCAACGGCCAGGCCTGGACGCCGGAGAACTACGAGCACGACTATTACGGCCCGTTGCAGCTGCGCAAAGGCCTGGAGCTGTCGCGCAACACCATGACCGTGCGCCTGGCCCAGGGCGTGGGGATGAACAAGATCGCCGCCAACGCCGAGAAGCTCGAGGTGGTCAAGCACATGGACCGGGTGCTCTCGATGGCGCTGGGCTCGGGCGAGACCACGGTGTTCAAGATGGCGGCGGCCTATTCGACCTTCGTCAACGGCGGCCGCAAGGTCGACCCGCACCTGATCGAGCTGGTCGAGGACCGCGAGGGCAAGACCATCTTCAAGGCTGACCGGCGCGAGTGCGACCGCTGCGACGCCGGCTTCGGCGGCGACGAGAGCCCGCGGATCCCGCTGACCGGCGACCAGGTCTGGAACCCGATCACCGCCTACCAGATCACCAGCATGCTGCAGGGCGTCGTCCAGCGCGGCACCGCCACCGCGGCCCTGACCCTGGGACGCCCCGTCGGCGGCAAGACCGGCACGACCAACGACTACCGCTCCGCCTGGTTCATGGGCTTCTCGCCGAAGCTTGTGGTGGGCGTCTTCGTCGGCTTCGACGACAACCGCAGCCTGGGCGAGCACGAGACCGGCGCGGTCGCGGCGCTGCCGATCTTCATCGAGTTCATGCAGACCGCGCTGAAGAGCGAGCCGCAGGACGACTTCGCCCCGCCGAAGGACGCCAAGTTCGCCATGGTCCGCGGCATCCGCGAGGCCTTCCGCCCGGGCACCGAGCCCAGGGTGATCCAGGCGGCGACCCCCAGCGGGGGCATGGTGGGGCCGCAGCCGTACGACAAGGTCTGGCAGAACGGCGTGACCGGCGCGCCGAGCGCGGCGGCCGCGAGCGCGCCGCCGCCGCCGAAAAAGCCGGCCGAGGACGTCAGCGGCCTCTACTAGCCGCTCTTGCAACCCTTGTGCTGGGGGGCGCCGCGCGCTACCTCCCGCGCCTTGTCTTTAATCGGAGTTCTCCCATGAGAGCGGATGTCGAGGCCGCGAAGGCCGACATCGAGCAGTCGATCGAACTGCTCAGGAGGCGTCTTTGACTGGGAACCGGCGCTTCGAAAACTCGATGAGCTGAACGCGCGGGTCGAGGACCCGACGCTGTGGGACGACGCGGCGGCCGCGCAATCCATCATGCGCGAGCGCACCCGGCTGGCGGCCCAGGTCGACGCGGTGAAGGCGCTGCAGAGCGACCTCGCCGACGCCGTGGGCTATGCGGAGCTGGCGGACGAGGAGGGCGACGAGGGCTCGCTCGACGAGGCCCGCGCCCAGCTCAAGGCGCTCAGGGAACGCGCCAGCCGCGCCGAGCTGGAGGCGCTGCTCTCCGGCGAGGCGGACGGCAACGACGCCTTCGTGGAAATCAACTCAGGCGCCGGCGGCACCGAGTCCAACGACTGGGCCGGCATGCTTCTGCGCATGTACTCCCGCTGGGCCCAGGCCCACGGCATGACCGTCGACTTCCTGGAAGAGACGTCGGGCGAACAGGCCGGCATCAAGTCGGTGACCTTGCAGGTCAAGGGACCCAACGCCTACGGCTGGCTGAAGACCGAGGCCGGGGTGCACCGGCTGGTGCGGATCTCGCCCTTCGACTCGGCGGCCAAGCGGCACACCAGCTTCGCCTCGGTGTGGGTCTATCCGGTGGTCGACGACGAGATCGAGATCGAGATCAATCCGGCGGACGTGCGCACCGACACCTACCGCGCCTCGGGCGCGGGCGGCCAGCACATCAACAAGACCGACTCGGCGGTGCGCCTGACGCACAACCCCACCGGCATCGTGGTGGCCTGCCAGAACCAGCGCTCGCAGCATCAGAACCGCGACCAGGCTTGGAAGATGCTGAAGGCCCGGCTCTACGAGCTGGAGCTGGAGAAGCGCGAGGCCGCGCAGCAGGCGCTGGAGGACCAGAAGACCGACATCGGCTGGGGCCACCAGATCCGCTCCTACGTGCTGCAGCCGTACCAGATGGTGAAGGACCTGCGCACGGAGGTGGAGACCTCCGACACCCAGGGCGTGCTGGACGGCGACCTGGACGAGTTCATGGGCGCGGCGCTGGCCCAGCGGGTCGGCGCGACCCGGGACGCGGCCTGATCTCCCTCGCTTAATCGGGAGGAGAGGGTTCAGCCGCCCTGCAGCACGTACGTGCCCGCGCGCACGAAGCGCTCGGGGTTCTGGACGCGGCCGTTGACCCACACCTCGTAGTGCAGGTGGGTGCCCGTCGAACGGCCGGTGGAGCCCATGCCGCCCAGCTTCGCTCCGGCGGCCAGGCGCTGGCCGGGGCGGACGGCGATGCTGGCGAGATGGGCGTAGCGGGTCTTGAAGCCGCCGCCGTGGTCGATCTCGACGGTCTTGCCATAGCCGGCGCGCACGCCGGTGAAGGTGACTAGGCCTGGCGCAGTGGCGTGCACCGGCGTCATCCGCGCGCCGGGGAAGTCGAGGCCGGGATGGAAGGCCGCGCGCTGGGTGAAGGGATCGATGCGCAGGCCGAAGCTGCTGGACTGGGCCTCGCCCGCGGTCGGCCGGGCGAGCGGCAGCTTCGCGGCGGCGTCGCTGAGCGCCTGGGCCGCCGAAAGGTCCGCTGCGGCTTGCCGGATGCGTTCGGCGAAGGCGGGATCGACGCCGAGCACCGCGGCCAACGCCTTGGGGTCGTCGGCCTCGATCAGCGGCCCGCCGATCGCGCCCGGCTTGCGCGCCGCGGGCGTGACGCCGGCCAGTTTCAATGCCTTGCGCATGCGATCGGCGCGGCTTTGGGCGAAGGCGTCGGCGGCCTCGACCACCTGCTCCTGGCCGGCGTGCACGGCCTGCAGCCGGCCGACCGGGTCGGCGGCGGCGGTCGCCGCGGCCAACGCCTGGGTGATGGGCGGGGTGAGCGCCTGGGCCGCGCCGGGAGCGGTCTTGGCGTCGGTGAGCAGGAGCGCCAGCGCCGCGTGCCGCTGCTCGACCAGCGCCGCCAGCGC
>NZ_DATELG010000432.1:0-15317 GCF_035276905.1 Phenylobacterium sp.
GGCGCAAGAGGTTCACCGGATCGCGCTCGAAGGTCTCGGGCCCGTCGACGTCCAGCCGCCCGCCCACCTCGTGGAAGCCCGGCTCGTCCAGCGGCTTCTTCTTCGGCCGCCGGCGGGGCAGCAGCCGGGAGATGCCGGTGGGCCGGCTCTTGACCTTCTCGGCCTCCAGCTTGGCGGCGAATACCCGGGTCAGCGCGCCGACCTCCTTGGCGACCAGGAAGTAGCGGCGCATGAAGCGCTCGACCGCGGGCGCGTCGCCGCGGTCGCCGTAGCCCATCCGCCGGGCGATCTCCGGCTGCAGGTCGAAGGTCAGGCGCTCTTCCGGGCGGCCGGTGGTGAAGTGCAGGTGCGAGCGCACCGCCCACAGGAAGTCGAAGGCGCGGATGAAGGCGCTGACTTCGCGCCGCTCGAACATTTCGAGCTGCATCACCCGCTCGATCGGCTCGCCCGGATGCAGGTACTGGGCGATCCAGAACAGGGTGTTGAGGTCGCGCAAGCCCCCCTTGCCCTCCTTGACGTTGGGCTCGACCATGTAGCGGCTGGAGCCGGCGCGGGCGTGGCGCTCGTCGCGCTCCTTCAGCTTGGCGGCGACGAACTCCGCGCCGGTGCCCTTCACGACGTCGGTCTTGAACCGCCGCAGAAGGTCGCTGGCCAGGGCCGCGTCGCCGGTCAGCCGCCGCGCCTCCAGAATCGAGGTGCGGATGGTGAAGTCCTCGCGCGACAGGCGGATGCACTCCTCGATCGTGCGCGAGGCGTGGCCGACTTTGAAGCCCAGGTCCCACAGGGCGTAGAGCATGTACTCGATCACGCTCTCGGCGTGGGCGGTCTGCTTGTAGGGGCGCACGAACAACAGATCGATGTCGGAGAAGGGGGCGAGCGTTCCGCGCCCGTAGCCGCCCACCGCCATCACCGCCAGCCGCTCGCCCTCGCTCGGATTGCGCGCCCGGTACACATGGACCGTCACGAAGTCGTAGAGGGCGGTGATCACCTCGTCCGTGACGCCGGAGATCAGGCCCGCGGTCTCGATCCCGCCGGCGCCGTTCTCCAGCCGCTCCTTGGCGATCATCCGGCCGCGGAACAGCGCCTGTTTCAGCACTTCCAGCGCCGCCTTCCGCTGCGCCTGCTCGCTGCGCAGGTTCTCCAGCGCGGCGGCGGTCAGCTGGCTGCGCAGCTTCACGCCGTCGACGACGTATTCCAGGCGGGTGGGTCTGAGGCGCGGCGGCATGGGAAGGATATAGGCCCATTCACGGTCGAACGCAGGCCTCGCTTTTCAAGTCCCGCCTCGGATCGCGCAAGGCCCTCACGGGACCGGTTCTGAATGGGGAAGCTCCGACGGCGAACTTCTCGGATCGCGAGCCGTTAGGCAGACCATCAGCCGCCAGGAGGCCGCCATGGACCGGTCGGAGAAGAGCGCGCCGCACCCGCCGAAGAAGCGCGCCCACCGCGGCCCGGGCGGCGGCTGGGGGGCGCTGGAAGGGATGGGCAAGGTCTCGCAGGGCGAGGGCGACCTGCCGCTCGGCGAACTGCTGCGGCAGAACAAGGCCGACGGCTTCATGTGCGTCAGCTGCGCCTGGTCCAAGCCGGCGCATCCGCACACCGCCGAGTTCTGCGAGAACGGCGCCAAGGCGACCCTGTGGGACCTGACGCGCCGGCGCTGCACGCCCCCCTTCTTCGCCGAGCACACGGTGAGCGAGCTCCAGGACTGGAGCGACTACGACCTGGAGCAGGCGGGCCGGCTGACCGACCCGCTGCGCTATGACGCCCAGCTCGACCGCTATGTCCCCTGCAGCTGGGACGAGGCGTTCGCGGCGATCGGCGCCGCGCTGAAGGCGCTCGATCCGAAGTCGGTGGTCTTCTACACCTCCGGCCGCGCCTCGCTGGAGGCCAGCTACATGTACGCCCTGATGGCGCGAATGTACGGCCACCAGAACCTGCCCGACAGCTCCAACATGTGCCACGAGTCCACCTCGGTCGGCTTGAAGCAGAGCCTGGGCGTGCCGGTCGGCACCGTCGTGCTGGAGGATTTCGCCCAGACCGACTGCATCCTGTTCTTCGGCCAGAATCCCGGCTCGAACAGCCCGCGGATGCTGCACGACCTGCAGAAGGCGGCGAAGCGCGACGTGCCGATCATCACCTTCAACCCGCTGCGCGAGCGCGGGCTGGAGAAGTTCGTCAATCCGCAGTCGCCGTTCCAGATGGTCACCGGCGCGGCCACCCGGATCAGTTCGGAGTACCATCAGGTCAAGGCCGCCGGCGACCCGGCCGTGCTGGTCGGCCTCTGCAAGTGGCTGATCGAAGCCGACGACGCCGTCCGCGCCGACGGCACGCGGACGATCCTCGACCACGCCTTCATCCAGGAGCACACGCAGGGCTTCGAAGCCTTCGCCGCCTATTGCCGCGCGACGCCCTGGGAGGAGATCGAACGCGAGGCCGGCCTGCCGCGGGCGGAGATCGCCCACGCCGCCGAAACCTATGCGCGCAGCACCGCGGCGATCGCCGTCTATGGCATGGGCCTCACCCAGCACCGGCTGGGCGTGCAGAACGTGCGGCTGCTGTGCAACCTGATGCTGCTGAAGGGCAATGTCGGCCGGCCGGGCGCCGGCCTCTGCCCGGTGCGCGGCCACTCCAACGTGCAAGGCCAGCGGACCGTCGGCGTCACCGAGAAGCCGGAGCTTGCGCCCCTCGACCGCCTAAGAGATCTCTACGGCTTCGAGCCGCCGCGCGAGAAGGGGCTCAACACCATCGAGACCTGCGAAGGCGTGCTGGCCGGGACGGTGAAGGCCTTCGTAGGCCTTGGCGGCAACTTCCTGCGCGCCGTGCCCGATATCCCGCGGATCGAGGCCGCGTGGCCGGCGCTGGAGCTCACCGTCCAGGTCGCCACCAAGCTCAACCGCAGCCACCTCATCAACGGCAAGACCGCCTACCTGCTGCCGTGCCTGAGCCGGATCGAGCGCGACGCCCAGGCGGGCGGCGACCAGACCGTCTCGACCGAGGACTCCACCAGCTGCATCCACGCCTCGTTCGGCGACTATGAGCCGGCCAGCGACAACCTGCGCTCCGAGCCGGCCATCGTCGCCGGCATCGCCCGGGCGACGCTGGCCCCCAACCCGAGGGTCGACTGGGCCGCCTGGGCCGGCGACTACGCCAAGGTGCGCGACGCCATCGAGGCCACCTATCCGCAGTGGTTCACCGGCTTCAACGCCCGCTTCCACGAGCCCGGCGGCTTCTACCGCGGCAACAAGGCCCGGGGTCGCGACTTCAGCGAGGCGCCTGGCGGCAAGGCCTCGTTCGTGACGCCGGCGGCGCTCTCGGCCGCCGGCTTCGCGGACGACCCCGGGGTCTACCGGCTGATGACGCTGCGCTCGAACGACCAGTTCAACACCACGCTCTACGGCTACCACGACCGGCTGCGCGGGCTCTCCGGCTCGCGCGAGATCCTGCTGATCAACCCGGCGGAGATGGAGAAGCTAGGCCTCGAGGCCGGCGACGTGGTCGCCCTCGAAAGCGCCGCCGCCGATGGGATCCGCCGGCGCAAGGAGGGGCTGGTCGTCACGCCGTTCAACCTGCCCGACGGCTGCCTGGGCGGCTATTATCCGGAGTGCAACGTGCTCGCCCCGGTCACCCACTTCGCCGAGGAGAGCAAGACGCCGGCGGTGAAGTCGCTGCCGGTGCGGATCGACATCCAGCGGCGGCTGGCGGCGGAGTGACGCAAGGAGGGACGGGCCGATGAGCGTCGAGCTCAATCACACCATCGTCCACGCGGCCGATCGCGAGGCCTCGGCGCGCTTCATGGTCGAGGTCTTCGGTCTGCCTGAGCCCGAGAGCTTCGGCCCCTTCCTGGCGGTGCGCACCGCCAACGGCGTCAGCCTTGACTACATCCAGGACCGGCCGCCGATCTCGCCCCAGCACTACGCCTTCCTGGTCTCCGAGGCCGAGTTCGACGCCATCTTCGGGCGGGTGAAGGCGCGCGGCCTGACCTACTGGGCGGACCCGGCCAGGCGCCGGGCCGGCGAGATCAACACCCACTGGGGCGGCCGCGGCGTCTATTTCGACGACCCGTCGGGGCATTTCCTGGAGATCATCACCCGGCCGTACGGGTCCTCCCTTCCTTGATGGCCATTTAGGGGAGCGAGCGGATCCGCTCGATCGCCTGGCGCGCGGCCTCGCGGTGGCGCGGCTTCAAGTGGCGGCCGACGACGCCGATCAGGGTGGCGAACACGGCCGCATCGTCGGTGTAGCCGATGATCGGGATGCAGTCGGGCACGGCGTCGGCCGGCAGGACGAAGTAGGCCAGCGCCGCCAGCATCATTCCCTTGGCCGCGGACGGCGTCTCGTCGTCGCGTGCGCAGTACCAGACGGCGAGCGCGTCGGCGGCGAACGGCACGTGGGCGGCGGCCTTGCGAATCTTCGGCCAGAACCCGCGCGTCACCCGCCGCTCGTTCAGCCGCATCACCGCCGGGACCAGCGCGCGGGACGGGTCGATCGGCTGGCGCGGATCGAAGGCGGCGTCGTTCATCTCGGCGGCGCTCATCTGGCTTAAGCTTAAGTTTTTCAACCAGATGATACCGGCAAGAGGCAGCCCGCGTCCATCGCGGCCTATCGCCTGCCGCCGCCGGCCGCGCCGAGGATGCCGCCGAGCACGCCGCGGATGATCTGCCGGCCGACCTGGGTTCCGATGGTGCGGATCATCGACTTGGCGAAGGCGTCGATCATCTGCTCGCCCTGCGACGGACGGGCCGCCGGCTGGCGGGCGCTCGCCGCCGGGGCCTGGGCCGCGGCCGCCTTCTGTTCGGCGCGCGCCTTCAGCAGTTCGAAGGCGGACTCGCGATCCTGCACCTGGTCGTAGGTCCCGCGCACCGGGCTCGCCGCCATCAGCTGGCGGCGCTCGTCGGCGGAAAGCGGGCCGATCCGCGAGTTCGGCGGTCGGACGCTGGTCTTCTCGACCATGGTCGGCGCGCCCTTGGCATCCAGCACCGAGACCAGCGCCTCGCCGACGCCCAGGCCCTGGATCGCCTGGGCGGTGTCGAAGCCGGGGTTGGCGCGGAAGCTGTCGGCGGCGGCCTTCAGGCCGCGCTGGTCGGCCGGGGTGTAGGCGCGCAGGCCGTGCTGCACGCGGTTGCCCAGCTGCCCCAGCACGGCGTCCGGCACGTCGGCCGGATTCTGGGTGATGAAGTAGACGCCGACGCCCTTGGAGCGGATCAGGCGGACCACCTGCTCCACCTTGTCGAGCAGCGCCTTGGGCGCGTCGTTGAACAGGAGGTGCGCCTCGTCGAAGAAGAAGGCCAGCTTCGGCTTTTCCGGATCGCCGACCTCCGGCAGCTGCTCGAACAGCTCGCTCATCAGCCAGAGCAGGAAGGTGGCGTAGAGCTGGGGCGAGCCGATCAGCTTGTCCGCCGCCAGCACGCTGACGTAGCCACGGCCGGACGGGTCGGTGCGCATCAGGTCGCCGAGATCCAGCGCCGGCTCGCCGAACAGGTTGGCGCCGCCCTGGTTCTCCAGCACCAGCAGCTTGCGCTGCACCGCGCCCACCGTGGCCGGGGCGACGTTGCCGTACTTGCCGCTGAGCGCACGGGCGTTGTCCGAGGCGTAGCTCAGGGCGGCCTGCAGGTCCTTCAGGTCGAGCAGCAGCAGCCCCTCCTCGTCCGCCGCGCGGAAGACGACGTTCAAGACGCCCTCCTGGACGTCGTTCAGGTCGAGCATCCGCGAGAGCAGCAGCGGGCCCATTTCCGAGATGGTGGCCCGGATCGGATGGCCGGCCTGGCCGAACAGGTCCCAGAAGATCACCGGGGCGGCGGAAGGCTGCAGCGTGACGCCCAGCTGCTGGGCGCGGGCCAGGAGCTTCTCGTTCGGCTGGGCCGCAGCGGCGAGGCCGCAAAGGTCGCCCTTCACGTCGGCGGCGAACACCGGCACCCCGGCGTCGGACAGGCCCTGGGCCAGCACCTGCAGGGTCACCGTCTTGCCCGTGCCCGTCGCCCCGGCCACCAGCCCGTGGCGGTTGGCCCGGTCGAGCCTGAGGATCTGCGGATGGTCGGACACCCCGATCAGAACGCCGTCGTCAGCCACGGATCAGCTCCTTCTGCATCCGGCGCGGCCGCATGATCGGACGCCCGAGCCCTTCAGGCCCGCAGGCTGTCCGCATCGGCGCGATTGACGCAAGGGCCCGGGCCGCAGACATTCCGGCGGCGCTGATAAAAGGGGCTCCATGGCCGCCGCCGTCTCGTCCTCCGCCGTGACCCGCAACGCCGTGGTGGTGCTGGCGGTCATCGCCACCGGGGCGACCCTCTCCTGGATGTCCGACATCCTGACGCCGCTGGCGCTGGCGATGTTCCTGGCGGTGATGATCGACGGCTTCGCCCGGGTCCTGGAGCACCGGCTGCCGGGCGTCTCGAGCCGCGCCGCCCTGCCGCTGGCGGTGATCCTGTCGGTGGCGATCTTCGGCGGCAGCGCCTTCTTCATCGCCGAGAACGCCACCAGCTTCGGCGGCCAGCTGATCGCCTACACCCCCAAGCTCAACCGGCTGATCGCCCAGGCGGCGAACTTGATCGGCATCCGCGCGCCGGTGAGCATCAGCACCATCGCCGAGCAGCTCGATCCGGCGAAGTACCTGGGCGTCGTCGCCAAGGGGCTGCAGAACTTCACCTCCACCGCCAGCTTCGTGCTGGTCTACGCCGGCTTCATCATCGCCTCGCGGCGCACGTTCGAGCGGAAGATGGTGGCGCTGTTCCGCACCCGCGAGGAGCGTCAGGAGGCGGTCGCGGCCTTCCTGCGGATCCGCGACGGGGTCGAGCAGTATCTGTGGGTCCAGACCATCACCGGCGCGATGATCGCGCTGGCCTCCTTCATCGCCATGCTGGCGGTGGGCCTGAACGACGCGGCGTTCTGGGCCTTCGTGATCTTCGTCATCGCCTACATCCCGGTGATCGGCGGCTTCATCGCCATCGTCGCCCCGCCGCTCTTCGCCCTGCTGCAGTTCGACACCCTCTGGCAGGCCATCGTGCTGTTCGGCGTGCTGAACGGCATCGGCGTGGTGGTGGGCAATTTCATCTACCCGCGGATGCAGGGGCGCAGCCTCAACATCGATCCCGTCGTGGTGCTCCTGGCGCTCGCCTTCTGGGGCGCGATCTGGGGCATCGTCGGCGCTTTCCTGTCGACGCCGCTGACGGTCATGATCATGGTGATCCTCGCGCAGTTCGACGGCACGCGCTGGATCGCCGTTCTGCTGTCTGCGGACGGCAATCCGCACCAGCTGAAGGAGGCGCGGCCCGGCCGCCTGCCGGACGAGGCGCATCGCTCGCGATCACAATAAGTTATGTCAAACGGGGATCTTTTCCTTGTCGGTCAGGAACCTATCTAGAGTGAGCCGCGACGTTGTTCGCCGCGGCAGGTGCGTCCGCCCCCCGAGCCCGCGGACGCAGCGAGCCCTGAGCGAACCGCCGATCCCCCACGGCGGGACCGCACGCCGCCGGACACTCTCCTCCGGCGGCGTCCTCGCTCGAGCTGCGGAGGCGCGTCGATGAGCAAACGGCGCGCCTTGTCTGCAGCCAGGACCGCAGCCACGGCTCTGGCCCCGACGCTGGCTCAATCCATCCAGCAGGCGATCGTTCCTGACGGCGAGGCCTTGGCGGCGGCGCACAGCTTCGCCGAACAGGCCGCGGCCGACGCCACCGCCGACGAGCTTCCCGAACTTTCCGCCGACCAATTGGCCGCGAACCTCGCGGACTTCTGGCGCTTCGGCGACAGGCGGCGCGCGCGCACGCCGCTGGTGCGGGTGGCGTCCGCGCTGGGGGCGGCCGAGCCGGGCCTCGACCGGCTGGAGATCATCCAGGACGACTGCCGCTTCCTGGTCGACAGCGTGATGGGCGAGGTCGCCGACCAGGGCCTCGCCGTCCGGGCCATGTTCCACCCGATCGTCGAGGTGCGCCGCGACCGCGCCGGCGCGCGCGCGACGACCGGGACGCCGCGCCGGGAATCGATGATCCAGGTGGTGCTGGCGCCGGTCGGCGCCGACCGCGAGGCGGCCCTGGCCGAGGGAATCGCCGCGACGCTGTCCGACGTCCACGCCGCGGTCGACGACTTCCCGAAGATGCTGGCGCTGATGCAGCGCACCATCGACGAACTCAGCGAACGCCCCGGCAAGGCGACGCCGGAGGAGTTCGAGTTCCTGCGCTGGCTGGAGGCCGAGCGCTTCGTCTTCCTGGGGGCGCGGATCTACGAATTCCCGCGGCTGGACAACGGCGATTATGCGCCCGAAGAGCCGCTCTACCAGCCCAAGGACGGTCTGGGCGTCCTGCGCGATCCCGCGCGCACGGTGCTCAGGCGCGCCAACGAGCCGGCGATCCTGGCCAAGAAGGCCAAGGACCGGATCTTCCGCGAGACCGCGGTCACCGTCGCCAAGGCCAACTCCAAGAGTCGGGTGCACCGCCGCGGCTATCTCGATTACGTCGGCGTCAAGCGCTACGACGACGAGGGCCGGCCCTACGGCGAGGTCCGCTTCGTCGGCCTGTTCACCGCCGAGGCCTACGACCAGGCGGTCACCGCCGTGCCGCTGCTCCGCGAGAAGGTCGCGCGGGTCCTCAGCCGGGCCGGCGCCGCCCCCGGCGGACACAGCGAGAACCGGCTGAAGAACATCCTGGAGAACCATCCCCGGGACGAGCTTTTCCAGGTCGGCGAAGACGAGCTGCTGGACCAGGCGCTGGGCATCCTGCACCTCTACGATCGGCCGAGGGTCGGCCTGTTCGAGCGCCGCGACCCGCTGGACCGTTTCGCCTCGGTGCTGCTGTTCCTGCCGCGCGACCAGTACGATTCCGAGCTGGAGCGGCGCGCCGGGCAGATGCTGGCCCAGGCCTACGGCGGCCGCGTCTCGGCCGCCTATCCGATCGTGCTCGACGCGCCGCTGGCCCGTGTCCACTACGTCATCGGTTTCTCGCCGGGCGCCCATCCCTGGCCCGACCTGAAGGCGTTGGAGCAGGACATCGCCGAGGCGGCCCGCAGCTGGCGCGACCGGTTCGAGGCCGCGGTCCGCGCCAAGCGGCAGCGGCCCGCCGAGGTGGCGGCGACGCTGGCGCGCTATCGCGACGCCTTCCCCGCCGGCTACCAGGACCGCTTCGACGCCGCCGAGGCGCTCGCCGATCTCGAGCTGATCGAGGCCATGGGCGATGCGCCGGTCCGCGCCCGCGCCTACCGCCTGCCCGGCGACGGGCCGACGCAGTTCCATTTCAAGCTCTACCGGCCCGGCGCGCCGATCCCGCTGGCCGAGGTGCTGCCGATCCTCGAGAACATGGGCCTGAAGGCCATGGCCGAGGCCGGCTTCCCGATCACCCGCGCCAGAGCATCCGGCGGTTCGAATGAAACGCCGGATGCTCATGAGTCTTTGAAATTAGACCATTCGCTACCCCGAACCGGCCCCCCCTTCGACGGCGAAGGGTCTAACGAGCCGCCGGTCTGGGTGCACGACTTCGAGATCGACGACGAGCGCGGCGAACACCTGGTGTTCTCCGAGGTCAAGCCGGCCTTCGAGGAGGCCGTGGCGGCGGTCTGGACCGGCCAGACGGAGAACGACGGCTTCAACCGCCTGGTGCTGGAGCTCTCCGTTCCGTGGCGCGACGCAGCCCTCGTGCGCGCCCTGGCCCGCTACCGGCAGCAGTCCGGCCTAGACCCGACCCAGCGGACCCAGGAAGAGGCGCTGGCGAACAACCCGGGGGTCGCCAGGCTGATCCTCGACCTTTTCCGCACCCGCTTCGACCCGGCGATCCGCGCCGACCTCGCCGCCCGCGGCGTGCAGGACGAGGCGGTGATGGCCGAGATCCTGTCGGCGCTGCAGCACGTCGACAGCCTGGAAGAGGACCGCGTGCTGCGCCGCCTGGCGCAGCTGGTCCGGGCGATCCAGCGGACCAACTACTACCAGCAGGGCGCCGACGGCCGGCCCAAGCCCTACATTTCGTTCAAGGTCGCCAGCGGCGAGCTCGCCGACCTGCCGGCCCCCAAGCCGTTCCGCGAGATCTTCGTCTGGGCCGTGAACGTCGAGGGCGTGCACCTGCGCTTCGGCCCGGTCGCGCGCGGCGGCCTGCGCTGGAGCGACCGGCGCGACGACTTCCGCACCGAGGTGCTGGGCCTGGCCAAGGCGCAGCAGGTGAAGAACGCGGTCATCGTTCCGGTCGGCTCGAAGGGCGGCTTCTATCCCAAGCGCCTGCCGAAGGGCGGCACGCCCGAGGCCGTGCGCGCCGAGGCGATCTGCGCCTACCGCACCTTCCTCTGCGGCCTGCTCGACCTCACCGACAACCTGACGCCCGAGGGGCGCGTCGCCCATCCGCCGGGCGTCGTCGTCCACGACGGCGACGACCCGTACCTCGTGGTCGCCGCCGACAAGGGAACGGCGACCTTCTCGGACATCGCCAACGCGGTGGCCGAATCCTACGGCTTCTGGCTCGGCGACGCCTTCGCGTCCGGCGGCTCGGCCGGCTACGACCACAAGGAGATGGGGATCACCGCCCGCGGCGCCTGGGAGGCCGTGAAGCGCCACTTCCGCGAGCTGGGCAAGGACATCCAGACGGAGCCCTTCACCGTCATCGGCGTCGGCGACATGTCCGGCGACGTGTTCGGCAACGGCATGCTGCTCTCGGAGCAGACGCGCCTGATCGCCGCCTTCGACCACCGCCACATCTTCATCGACCCCGATGCGGATCCGGCGCGCTCGTTCGCGGAGCGCAAGCGGATGTTCGCCCTGCCCCGCTCGTCCTGGGCCGACTACGACCGCCAGGCGATCTCGGAGGGCGGCGGCGTCTACGCCCGCAGCCTGAAGGCGATCACGCTCTCGCCCCGGGCCCAGGCGGCCCTCGACGTCAAGCACGCCGAGCTGAGCCCGGCCGAGCTGATCACCGCCATCCTCAAGGCCCCGGCCGAGCTGCTCTACATGGGCGGCATCGGCACCTATGTGAAAGCCGCCCGCGAAGCCAACGTCGACGTCGGCGACAAGGCCAACGACGGCGTCCGCGTCAATGCCGGCGACCTGCGGGTCAAGGTGGTCGGCGAAGGCGCCAATCTCGGCGTCACCCAGGCCGGCCGCATCGAGTACGCGCAAGCCGGCGGGCGGATCGACACCGACGCCATCGACAACTCCGCCGGGGTCGATTCCTCCGACCACGAGGTCAACATCAAGATCCTCACCGGCATGCTGGAGCGCAGCGGACAGCTGACCAGGCGCCGCCGCGACACGCTCCTGAGGTCGATGACCAAAGACGTCGCCGCCCACGTGCTGGCGCACAACTACGGCCAGACGCTGGCGCTCTCCCTGATGGAGATGGACGCGGCCGGCGAGCTGGAGCCCTACGCCCAGTTCATCGCCAGGCTCGAGGCGGAAGGCCGGCTCGACCGCGCCGTCGAGAGCCTGCCGGGCCCGGCGGAGAT
Organism: Phenylobacterium sp.; assembly: GCF_035276905.1. Classification (GTDB taxonomy): domain Bacteria; phylum Pseudomonadota; class Alphaproteobacteria; order Caulobacterales; family Caulobacteraceae; genus Phenylobacterium. Next base: position 11,404 of record NZ_DATELG010000432.1, read on the forward strand.
CGGCGCCCGCGCCGCCGCCGGCCAGGGACTGACGCGGCCGGAGCTGGCGGTCCTCTTGGCCTACGGCAAGCTGGAGCTGAAGCGGGAGATGACCGCGGCGGGCGCGGTCGACGATCCGTGGCTGGAAGGCCGGCTCGAAGCCTATTTCCCCAAGCCGCTGCGCCGGCGCGGCGAGACGATCCGCCGCCACCGGCTGCGGCCGGACATCATCGCCACCGTCGTCGCCAACGACGTGGTCGACCGCTGCGGGCCGAGCTTCCCTTGGCGGCTGATGAACGCGGCCAACTGCGACGTGGCGGCCTTCGTCGCCGGCTACGAGGCGGCGAAGATCGTGCTCGACGTCGACGTGCTGTGGGACGAGGTCTCCGCCCTCGACGATCGCGCGCCGTCCACGGGCCAGATGGCGCTCTATCGCCGGATCGCCTCGGCGTTGCGCGGCGGCGCCTTCTGGCTCGCCCGGCGCGCGGCCCGCGACAAGGCGACCGTGCAGACCCTCGTCGACCGCTACTGCGACGATTTCCGGCAGCTGCGCGCACTCACCCCCGAGATCGCCTCGCCGGTCGAACGCGAGGCGATCGAAGCGCGGACCCGCGGCCTGGTCGACGCCGGGGCGCCGGAGCACCTCGCCCGCGCCGCCGCGGTGCTGCAGGCGATCAGCACCGCCGCCGACCTCGTCGACCTGGCCGAGGGCGCGGAATGGCCGCTGAAGAGCGCGGCCCGGCTCTACCACGCGGTCGGCGAGGCCTTCGCCTTCGACCGGCTGCGCGCCGCGGCGGCCGCCTTCGCGGTCGGCGACAACTATGAGCGCACCGCCCTCCGGCGACTGATCGAGGAGCTGCTGGCCGAACAGACGAGCCTGACCCGCGCCGTGATCGCCAGGGCCGACGCGAAGAAGGCCGCCGAAGCCGAGGGCGCGCGCGCCGCGGTCCACGCCTGGTGCGCCCCGCGCGCCGACCAGGTCGCCGCCGCGCGCCGCACGCTGGAGGAGATCGAAGCCGCGCCCGGCGGCTGGACCTTCGCCAAGCTCACCATCGCCAACGCCGCCCTGCGCGAGCTGGCGCTGGCGGGAGAGGCAAGGCGACGGAGGTAGTTTCCCTCCCCCATCAAGGGAGGGAAGATTTAGTGCCTGAACACCCGGACCCCGGTGAAGACCATGGCCAGGCCGCGCTCGTCGGCGGCTTCGATGACCTTGTCGTCGCCGATCGAGCCGCCGGGCTGGATCACCGCGGTGCAGCCGGCGTCCGCCGCCTGGATCAGGCCGTCCGGGAACGGGAAGAAGGCTTCGGAGGCGCAGGCGGACCCTTTCAGCTCCAGGCCGAAGTCGGCGGCGCGCAGGGCGGCGATGCGGGCGCTGTCCTTGCGGTTCATCTGGCCGGCGCCGATGCCGAGCGTCTGGCCGGCCCTGGCGTAGACGATGGCGTTCGACTTGACATGCTTGGCGATCGTGAAGGCGAACAGCATGTCGCGCACCTCCTCGTCGGTCGGGGCGCGCTTGGTGACCACCTTCAGGTCCGCGGGCGTCAGCCGCGCGGTGTCGCGGCTCTGCACCAGGAAGCCGCCGGAGACCGAGCGGAAGGTGTCGCCGGGCGCGTTCGGGTCAGGCAGGCCGCCAGTCGTCAGCAGGCGGACGTTCTTCTTCTTGCGGAACAGGGCCACTGCGTCCTCGTCCGCGTCAGGAGCGATCACCACCTCGGTGAAGATCTCGAGCACCTTGGCGGCGGTGGCCGCGTCGAGCCGGGTGTTCAGCGCGACGATGCCGCCGAAGGCGCTGGTCGGGTCGCAGGCCAGCGCCCGCTCATAGGCCTCCAGCAGCGAGCCGCCGGTGGCCACGCCGCAGGGGTTGGCGTGCTTAATGATCGCGCAGGCCGGAAATTTACCCGGGTCGAACTCAGCGATCAGCTCATAGGCCGCATCGGTGTCGTTGATGTTGTTGTAGCTGAGCTCCTTGCCCTGGAGCTGCCTGGCCGTCGCCACGCCGACCCGCGGGTTGGCGAAGCGGTAGAAGGCCGCATTCTGGTGCGGGTTCTCACCGTAGCGCATGGTCTGGGCCAGCTCGCCGGCGAAGGCGCGGCGCCGCGGCGCCTCCTCGCCCAGCTGGCCAGCGAACCAGCCGGAGATGGCCGCGTCATAGGCCGCGGTGCGGGCGTAGGCGCGGGCGGCCAGGCGCTTGCGTAACGACAGGCTGGTCGCGCCCTCGGCTTTGAGCTCGGCCAGCACCTCCTCCACGTCGGCGATCTCGGTGCAGACCGCGACATAGCCGTGGTTCTTGGCCGCCGAGCGGATCATCGCCGGGCCGCCGATGTCTATGTTCTCGATGGCGGTGGCGTAGTCGGCGCCGCCGGCGATGGTGGATTCGAACGGATAGAGGTTGACGTAGACGAGATCGATCCCGCCGATCCCGTGCTCCTCCATCGCCCTCTTGTGCTCCGGCGCGTCACGCACGCCGAGCAGGCCGCCGTGCACCACCGGGTGCAGGGTCTTCACCCGCCCGTCCATCATCTCCGGGAAGCCGGTCAGCTCGGAGATGTCCTTCACGACAAGGCCCGCGTCGGCGATCGCCTTGCGGGTGCCGCCGGTGGAGACCAGCTCCACGCCCATGGCGGCGAGCGCCTTGGCGGCCTCGACCAGGCCGGTCTTGTCGGAGACGGAGATCAGCGCCCGGCGGACCGCGGCGCGGTCGGGGGCGGCGGGGAAGTCGGGAGCGGCAGGCATGGCGTTCTCCTTGAGCGGCGCGAGGAAAATGCCCAGGCGAGCGGCTGTCTAGATTCCTTGCGCTCCCCGGTGGTCGCCCACCTTACATCGCCAGTCACGCAAGGATGGGGCGGGACTTAAGGCTCGCCCGCATCGGCGTCAACGCGGGCGACCTGCGAGAGCTTCCAGCGCACGCGCGCACCCTCCGCCAGCCGCGCCTGGCCGCGCAGCACGATCTGCTGCGAGCGGCGCGGCTGGCCGAGGCTGTAACGCACCGAGGGTTCGAGCGCGACCTCGAGGGCGTCATTGCGCAGCCACCAGCCGCGGTCGTCGCCCTCGGGCTTCAAGAGCACGCTTTTCCGGTCCCGGGCGATCTGCGCCTGGACGTCGGGGTGCAGGTGGAAGCGCACCATGAAGGGCACGAACCGGCGGCCGAGCGCATTGCCCTCGCCGGACAGGGGGACGAAGCGGTCCTCGCCGCGCAGCTCGTCGGCCTCGATGTCGATATAGAGCCGCCGCTCGTGGCGCAGGCCGAAGCGCTCGGCCCAGCCGTCGTGGGCCAGCTCCAGCCATTGCGCCCCAGGCGCCTCGTGGCGGCGGGCCTCGACCTTGCGCGGCCCGCCGAGCAGCTGCGGGCCCAGGACCTTGGCGGCGAAGCCGCGCACCGGCGCGCCGCACGCGACGTCGCCGATCGAGGCGGTGGAGGCGGCGTCCACCAGCCGCATGGCGTGCGGCGCCTGCGAATCCGGCGACCAGCCGCCGCAAACGATCAGCCGCCGCTGGCCGACCAGCACCTCGATCGCCAGCGGCTGGCCGCAGGCGGTGACGCTCCAGGGACCCCGCGCCGGCGGCGCGGCGTCCGCGCAGACCTGCAGCGAGCGGGCTTCCAGCCGATGGTAGCCGTTGCGGGCGGCAGGCGCGGTGCGATCCGCCGGTTCCTCCTCGGCGCGGGCGGCGGCGACATAGGCTCGATCCAGCTCGTCTCCACCCTGGAAGGCCGCCAGCCGACCGTCGGCCAGGGTGAAGAAGCGCGCCGGCCCGGACAGCCGGTCGATCGCCCGCAGCAGCTCCTCCGGGGCCGACAGGCCACGCTGGGTCAGGGCGTCGTCGAGGGTATTGAGGTCGAACAGCAGCTCCAGCGCCGCCTGCGGGCTGCGGCTGGCGTGGCCGCCGTCGGAGGAGACGGTGGCCGGCAAGGTCCGCTCGAGGGCCCTGAGCGTGCG
>NZ_DATELG010000433.1:0-9551 GCF_035276905.1 Phenylobacterium sp.
GCTTGAATACCGCAATCCCTTGCGGGCATGCTTTGCCCGGGTGGTATCGGTCCACATGTGTCGCTCCGTCGATGCTTCGCAACACCGACAGAATCACAAGCCTCTGATATCACCCAACTTCTTTTCGGGGCAGACACTTAGACCGGACGTTTTGAAATTCGGGTCGTAGGCTATCGGCGGGGTCGCGGTTGTGATTCAAGCTTTGGATGTGGACCGAGCAGAGCCGCGGCCGGATGGCCAAGATCGCCAAGAAGACCAAGCGCTACCCGTCTGATCTGACTGACGAGGAGTGGGAGCAGATCGCGCCGCTGATGCCGAAGCCGGGTCGTCGGGGCCGGCCGCGGGAGGTGGACTTCCGCGAGGTGATCAACGCCGTGCGCTACCTCGTCCGCTCGGGCTGCGGCTGGCGGATGCTGCCGATCCACTTTGGAGCTTGGCAGACGGTCGATGGCTGGTTCCGGGAACTGGCGCGGCGGTTCCTGTTCCAGACCATCCATGACGTGGCGCTGACGGTGGACCGTGAACGGGCGGGTCGCGAGGCGAGCCCTTCCGCGGCGGTGAGCGACGGCCAGTCGGTGAAGGCGCCGCATGCAGAAACCAGGGGCTATGACGCCGCCAAGAAGATCGTCGGCCGCAAGCGCCACATCGCCGACGGGCGACTGCTGATGGTCAATCTCACGCCGGCGGACATCTCCGACAGCGCCGGCGCCCAGGCCATTCTCGACGCCATCCGCAAGTGCTGGCCCTGGGTGAAGCACCTGTTCGCCGACGCCGCCTATGACCGGCTGAAGCTCATGGACAAGGCCGCCTATCTCGACTTCGTCGTCGAGATCATCCGCCGCTGCGATGATCAGAAGGGCTTCCAGATCCTGCCCCGGCGCTGGGTGGCCGAGCGCACCTTCGGCTGGATGACCCGCTGGCGGCGCTTGGTGCGCGATTACGAAAAGCGCATCGACGTCTCACACGCCATGATCCTTGTCGCCATGGGCGGCAATCTCATCCGCAGAAACGCTCATCCTTGATTTTCAAAACAGACTCTCAGCCAACGGCTCGGAATGCTGCCCTCGCGACCCATCATTCCAATGCGTCATGGTGCTGTCAAAGCCTACTCGCCCGATCGCCGCAGGGTTTGGTCATCGAGCCGCACTGACGCGTGAGCGCCGACGGGCCCAGGGGTGCGCAGACATGAGGCGTCCACAAATCAGTTGCTATTCGACTTCTCAGAGGCGACCGTGGCCGCGGGCGGTAAAGTGGCCCCGACCTCGACAACGTCACTCGGCGCATTAAGCTGCGCCACATGCATCGCGCATCAAGACGGGCAGGGGGGGCGCGCAGGCTTTCGCTCTCAAGGCGGTTTGGGGAGCGAATTTTGGATGATTAACACGGCATTGTGAGGTCCAGGCGCGTCTTCAATCGGCTGTGGCCGGAAATGATCCTCCAGTCCAAGAACCCGAGTCCAATATGATGATGCTTCAAAGCAGGAAGGGAACAACGCAGGCGCGAGGCCGACTTCGCCGTCGCAAGCTGTTGGACGCGGCGCGGCGGCTGCTTGGCCAGTCCACTCTGGATGTGATCGGTCTAGCGGACGTCGCTGAGGCGGCGGGAGTGCCGAAGACCTCGGCTTACCACTTCTTTCCCAGCATCTACGATCTCTACGTTGAACTGTCACTCGAGCTGGCCGCCGATCTCAGAGGCGAGCTTGAAAAGCCGCTCAGACATGAGCATTCGGAATGGCAAGGAGTTATTTCGGAACTTGTTGACCGCGGCGCCGCGTTCTTCATCGAGAATTCGGCTGCACGGCAACTCCAGATCGGTCCGAAGACGCCGCCGGACATCAAGAGCAGGGATCGGGTAAACGACTTCGCCCTTGCGCGCCTATTTGTGGGTCATATCGCCTCCCTGTTCCGACTGCCAGATACGATGGATTGGGATCCGATCTTCTTCCGCGCGATCGAGGTGGCGGACCTCATGTTTGTACTGTCTGTGCGCGAAAGCGGAACGGTCACTCCATTCTTCTCGATTGAGGCGTCACGCGCCATGGTAGCCTACCTGGAACTGTATATACCCAAGGTGTTGTCGCCAGCGGTCCGGAGCTAGGAGGCTAGGGTTTGGACGCGCGTTCCTGATGGGCGAATTGGCGCACAAACTCGTTCTAATACGAATATTCGACGCGATGTCCGGATCAGACGGACGGGTTGTGGGCACAGGGGGACCACCAACGGAGGCCGAACGCGCGCCGCGCCGGGCGCGGCGACTTGATATACGAGAGTTGCGTTGGCAGGAATTGACGAGTATCTAACATTGCTGCCGACGGTCGAGCCTGTAATGTTTCTCGCGTTCGGCCACGAATTGGCGGTCCGCCCGGAAATACGGCTTCGAGCAACGAAAGCTGCGCGATGGAATCCTGCCCGCAAGATGAAAGAGCGGCCCCACCCGACCAATCGGCGCTCGGGCCTGACGCCGGCGCGGCGCCGCCCGCCCCGGGACAAGCGCCGCGAACCGTGGTCGTGCTGGCCTTCGACAACATAACCCTCTCCGACGTCGCCGGGCCCGCGGACGTCTTCGATCTGGTTCGGCAGATCTTCTCGCCGGCGGAACAGGGCGGGGCGAACTTGTACCAGGTGGTCGTCGCCTCGGCGCAGGGCGGCCCCATCCGTTCGGCCTCCGGCGTGTCCATCGCCACTTCAGCGCTGGGCGATCTGGAGGGCGGCTGCATCGACACGCTGATTGTGCCTGGCGGCGGGCCGCCGGGCGACCCACCGGTCCCGGCGGACGTCGTGGCTTGGTTGGCCGCCGAGGGTCCGAATGTGCGGCGTATCTGCACCGTGTGCACCGGCGTCTTCCTGGTCGCCGAAGCGGGTCTGGCCAACGGCCGGCGCGTGACCACGCATTGGATGGCGGCGTCGACCTTGGCGGAGCGCTATCCACAGACCATCGTTGATTCAGATCCAATCTTCATAAGGGACGGGACGATCTGGAGTTCGGCCGGGTTTACGGCCGGCCTCGACCTGGCTCTGGCGCTGATTGAGGAAGATTTCGGCCACGAGATGGCCATGCGGCTTGCCCGTGCCTTGGTCATGTTCATCAAGCGTCCCGGCGGCCAATCCCAGTTTTCGGCTCCGCTGGCGTCCCAGTCGGTCGGCGATTCGACGTTCGAAAAGCTCCACGCGTGGATCATGGAGCACCTGGCGGAGGACCTTCGGGTAGCGAGGCTCGCCGAACAGGCGCGGATGACGCCGCGGACCTTTGCGCGGCGCTATGTGGCGCAAGTCGGTCGGACGCCTGCGAAGACGATCGAGTTGTTTCGCCTTGAATCCGCGTGCCGTCAGCTAGTTCAGACGAATATGCCGCTCAAGAAGATTGCTTGCGAGAACGGGTTTGGCAGCGAGCAAAACATGCGGCGGACCTTCTGCCGCCATTTCGGCGTTCATCCGCAGCAGTACCGTAATAATTTTCGATCGCGCAGTTTCGATTTGGCGGCGATGGCTGCAGAGTAGACGGCAGGCGATGCAAGGCCGCGGCTGTGCGCGGCGCTCGGACCGGCTCCGTTGTCAGGTCAACGGGCTGGAGGCGCTCTGACCCCAGAAGTTCACCGGTCCCCCGCGCCGCCCCGGCCGCCGTCCGAATTTCGCCCTTCGGTCCATGCGCTGATGCAAGTCCGCAACGCTCAGGCTTTGATCCTGCTTTGCGTGCGCCGTGACCGATTTTGACGCTTGTATGTCCTTTAGCGGGCGACTGGCTTCCTGTTCACTGGTCTGACAGCGCGACCACATCGCCATTATTTCAAAAGCGGGAGCCTCGACGGCTCTCCAGAAGTCGTGGATCGCGCGCTTGGGGGAGGGGCGAGTGAGATATCTTCCGACGAGCATCGACGCTCTGCTCGGTCCGCCGGCCTCGCTGGCCCCCAGATCTTCTGTCGATGGCCCTGCCTCCCGAGGCGCGTCGAACATCACCACCTGGTAAAGAAGAGGGAATGACAGTGTCCTTCGCGTTCATTGAGCTTTACAACCCGAGACCAAGCTGGCTCGCCCTCAGTGCGTCCGCACAGCAGGCCTATGTTCAAGCCGTCGTCGGCCATGTCGAGCAGGCCGTGAGCTCCGGCGTTGAAATATTGGCCTTTGGCACGAACGCGCACGCCACGCCCCATCGTTCGCCGTACGCTTACTACTGCGTCTATCGCCTGCCGAACGCCGAAGCCGCTGTTGAGTTCGAACAGCTGATTCAGTCGGCCGGTTGGTACGATTATTTCGACCAAGCGAATCTTTGCGGGCCGACCTTCGAAGTCGGCGAATTTTTCCAGACTCACGTCGGCGCGACGGGGCACGCGCCGGCTTAATCTCCATGTGAATCACCGAAAATCAAATCAAACCGGACCGGCGCAAATCAAAGCCGGCCGGACATAACGATGTGCGGCAGGGGAGCAGTTCGTTGAGCCATACTGGACAACCAATAAAGGCCGAAACAAGAGCGCGGCTGTTGAGCTTCAGCGGAGCGCTCGCGGCGCTTCTTCCCCTTTCCGCTCATGCCCAAGCGCCGGAAGGCGCCGGCAAGGGGCGCGACAATGAGGCCGTCCAGATCGGCGAGATCGTGGTCACCGCCACACGCTCCAGCGAGCGGCTGAGCCGCGTTCCCGTGAGCGTCACCGCCTTCGACCAGGCCAAGCTCGATCAGCAAGGCGTGCGCAGCGTCGACGACGTCGCACGCCTGACCCCCGGCGTCGTTTTCACGAGAACCGGCTTCGCAGGCAACAATCAGATCGCGATCCGCGGCATCTCGTCGACCGTCGGCGCGTCGACCACTGGCGTCTACATCGACGACACCCCGATTCAGGTCCGGTCCCTCGGCTTCGCGTCCTCCACCGCCTATCCGGAAGTGTTCGACCTAGCGCGCGTGGAAATCCTCCGCGGCCCTCAGGGCACGCTGTTCGGCGCCGGTTCTGAGGGGGGCACGGTCCGTTTCATCAGCCCCGAGCCCGGGTATAGCCAGTATAGCGGCTACGGCCGTTCCGAGCTGTCCTTCACGAAAGACGGCAGCCCCAACTGGGAGCTCGGCGCGGCCGTCGGCGGCCCGATCGTGCAGGATCGCGTCGGCTTCCGGGCGAGCGTGTGGGGGCGCCGCGACGGCGGATACATCGATCAGGTTTCGCAGTTCGACAACAGCGTGCTCAAGAAGGACGCCAATTCCCGCGACGCCTTCTCCGCCCGCCTCGCGCTCGGCTTGAGGCCGACGGATTGGCTGACGGTGACGCCGAGCGTCTATTTCCAGCGTACGACCGCGTACAGCTCTCCCGAATACATGGATCGCATCTCGGATCCCGACAAAGGCGTTTTCCGCAACGCCGAGCCGGTGCGCAGCAAGTTCCCGGACAAGTTCGTATTGCCGAGCCTGAACGTCGAGGCCGAGTTCGGCGATTTCAAGCTGACTTCGGTCACCTCGAAGTTCGTGCGCACGGGGCGCCCGCTGCAGGATTATACGCTGACATTCCCGCCCCTATTGCTCGGATTCGACGTATACCGCGACGCTCTGTTCAATCCGCTCGTGCCGGATTACATCCTGCGGTCTCAGTTCCACGCCAAGCAAGACAATTTTGTGCAGGAGATTCGGCTGCAGTATTCCAGGCCGGATGCCCGGTTGAGCGGCATCGTCGGCCTTTTCGTACAACGCGCGAAGCAAACGACGGGGCAGACTTTCATCGACCCGATGCTGCCGGAATTGATCTCCAGCTATTTTGGCGGAGCGACCGTCGAGCAAGTCTTCGGCATCCCGATGATTGACGCGACCACCTCCTACGCGGCCTCGGACGTGGCGCGCGACAGGCAGGACGCGCTCTTCGGCGAGTTGACCTATCGCGTGACGGATCGGCTGAAGCTCACGGCCGGAGCGCGCTATGCGAAGACCTCCCTCGAGTATTCGACCTTCCAGGCCGGGCCGTGGGCCGGTACGCCGACGCTGAGCGCCTCAGGAAAGCAGAAGGAGAAGCCCTTCACGCCGAAGTTCGGCGTGACCTATGAGTTCGACGTCAGCAACATGGTGTATGCGACCGCGGCGAAGGGCTTCCGCGTGGGCGGCGTCAACAAGCCCATTCCGATCATCAGCGACGCCTGCCGCGGCGACCTCGAGGCGTTCGGCCTCTCGTCGGGCGTCGGCCCGTATAATTCCGACCAGGTCTGGAGTTATGAGGTCGGGGCGAAGAACGGTAACCTTCTAAATGGGCGCCTCCAGATCTACAGCAGCGCCTACTACATCAAATGGTCCAAGATCCAACAGTCGATCCCGCTTTCCAACTGCGGTTTCGAATTCGTCGACAATCTCGGCTCGGCGGTGAGCAAGGGCGTCGACGTTCAATTCCAGGCCAAGGTGGCGGAAGGATTGCAGCTCGGCGGTTCGGTCGCCTACAACACCGCCTACTATACGCAAACCGTGTTCGGCGCGCCGACCGGGGCCGGCGGCGAACGCGGCATCATCGTGAACGATGGGAACGCGCTGCCGACCGCGCCCTGGATGGTGACGCTCGACGCGGACTATGAGCATGAATACGCTGACGAAAAGGTCGGCTATGTGCACGCGACCTACACCTTCCGGTCACGCAATAATCGCCGGCTGCCGCAGCAGGACCCGACCACCTTGTCGTACAATCCGGACCAATTCGGCGGCCAGGCGACGCAGCTGGTGAACCTGCGCATGGGCATGCGGGTCGCCGGCGTCGACATGTCGCTGTTTGCGAACAATCTGTTCAATTCGCATCCGGTGTTGACGCGCGACAACCTCGCCAACGGCGGGCTGGTGTTCTTCAGCACTACGTTCGTTCCCCGGACGGTCGGGCTCACGACCACCTACAAGTTCTGATCCGACGCGCGACTAATCATGCCGGAGACGCTGAATTGATCGTATCGCAATTTTCGGGGCTTTTCGGGGCCGCTCGTTCTGTTCGCCATGCGGGTCGCGCCGCGGCCGTCGCAATCCTTGCCTTGGCTTGGCTCGCCTTGACCCCGCGAGGGGCGGAAGCGCGCGCCGCCGATTGCAGCACGACGGCGCTTCAGGCGATCGCCCCGGCCGAACTCAAGATCAAGGACATTCCGAACTTCGCTCCCTCGCCCGGCATGCCGCGCACGCAAGGCGGCGTGGCCCATGTGGCGGCGGGGCCGGCGACGCCGGAATATTGCCTCGTCACCGGCTCGATCGTGACGAACCCGAAAACCGGCAAGACGGCGAATTTCGCGACGATCATGCCGGCGGCGGGCGACTGGAACCGGAAGTTCCTGTTCCAGGGCTGCGGTTACAATTGCGGCGAGGTCGCCGCCGAATGGTTCGGCGACGTGCGGCGCGGGTACGCCGTCTGGTCGACCGACGACGGCCACCAGGCGAACAGGACCCCGACGGAGCGCATTCCGCCGCCGGTGGACGCGAGCTGGGCGACGACGTCGCCGGGCAAGGCGAACGCCGACGCGGTCGAAGATTTCTATCAGCGCGCGGTCGCGGAAGTGGCGCGCGTCGGCAAGGAGTTCACCCGCAGGTACTTTGGATCCAGCGAACTCGATCGCGCCTACATGATCGGATGCTCCGACGGCGGCCGGGAAGGCATGGTCGCGCTGAGCAACTATCCGGAAATGTTCGATGGGATCGTCGCCGGCGCGCCGTTTTTCGACATGGCCGAAGAGATGTTCGTCACCTACGTCGGCACGCTCGCCCAGCTACGCTCGCCGGGCGCAGCGCTGCCGGCGCCGCTTTACGACGTCCTGGACCGCGCCGTCCGTGCGCGCTGCGATACGGCCGACGGGGTGGCGGATGGCCTGGCGCAGGCGCCTGAACAGTGCGACTTCGATCCCTATAAGCACTTGCCGCGCTGCAAGGCCGGCCAAGCTTCCGCCGAGTGCTTTACGGACGAGCAGATCGATACGGTCAACGTCATCTTCTCGGCGATCGTCAATCCCCGGGGCGAGGTGGTCTATCCGGGCTATTCGTTCACCGATCCCCAGCGAAATGTGCAGATGTGGGTGGGCTTTCACGGCGCCCCGTCCAATCCCAATGGACCGGACCCCTGGGCCGCCAATCCGGCGGACCAACCGTTGGGATGGTACTGGGCGAGCGGCAGCATCCGCCATCTGATCTACCAGGACGCGCCAGGGTTTAACCCCGTGAAGACCCCTGGCGTCACGTTCGCACGCGACGCAGCCGGCCGCATGCGTGCGGTGATCCCGCAGGCGACGGCCGATCTGGCTGCGAGGATGACCAAGCGCGGCAGCGGCGCCACGCCCAGCGCGGCCGCGACCTTCCTGGGGCAGGGCCGCAAGCTGATCATGTACCACGGCTACAGCGACGGGCTGATTACGCCTTACAGGACGGTTCAGTACTACCGCGAGCTGGCGAAGCAGAACGGTGGATACGAGAAGCTGCAGAACAAGGCCGTGCTGTTCATGGTCCCCAACATGGACCACTGCTTCCTCGGCGTCGGCCCGAATTCATTCGGTCAGCTCTCGGACATGCATGATCGTCTGCCGAACGACGCCAGGAGCGACCTGCTGATGGCGCTCGAGCGCTGGGTCGAGCATGGGGAGAAGCCGGAATACCTGATCGCGACGAAATACAAGGACGATGCACCGGACCAGCCCGTCCTTCGGACCATGCCGCTCTGCCCCTATCCGGCGATGGCTCAGCATCGCGGCGGTGGCGACGTGAACACCGCGCAGGCCTGGAGTTGTCCGGCCGACGACAAGCGGCTGCTGAAAACCGGCAGCGTCGGCGAGCGGGTAGGCGCCGAGGCGAAGTTGCAGGTCCCCTAGTCGTCGTTCAACAGCGGCCCCGGGGGGCGTCGCGGTCGATCCGCGCCGCCCCCGGAGCGACAAGGTGAAGGTCGAAGAGATGCGGGGAGTCGACCCGGACAAGGTCAAAAAGGTCTATGCCCGGGAGGTGCAGACCTTCCTGCAAATGAACCAGAAGTCGCTTGAGCTTCACAAGCGCACTCTGGAAACGATGCCGAACGGCGTCCCAAACTATTGGATCAGCTATTTCCCGCACCCGCATCCGATCTTTTTCAAGGAGGGCAGGGGCGCCCACGTCATCGACGTGGACGGCAATGAGCGTCTGGATTTCTGTCTGGGCGGCTCGGCGTGCCTATTCGGCTATGGCGAGCCGAAGGTCGTCGAGGCGGTGGCCGATCAGATGGCGCGCGGATCATCTCCGCTCCTCGCCACCGAGGACGCCTATTACGTCGGCATGGGGTTGAAGCGCGCCTTCGGCCTTCCCTTCTGGCAGGTCTATGTCTCGGCCACCGAAGCGAACCGCAATGCGATCCGCATCAGCCGGATGCTGACCAAGAGAGAGAAGATCCTGGTCTACAACGGCGGCTACCTCGGGGCGGTCGAGGACAGCTTCGCCGTGCTCGCAAACGGCAGGGTCGCCCTCGAGCCCGGCGTCGATGCGAATGCGCGGGACGTCGGCCGCATGACCAGGGTCGTCGAGTTCAACAACATCGAGGGGGTGAGGCAAGCCCTGGCCGATGAGCAGGTCGCCTGCGTCATCGGCGAGCCGGCGATCTCGAACTCGGGCATCAT
>NZ_DATELG010000434.1:0-2596 GCF_035276905.1 Phenylobacterium sp.
GCCTCCGGCTCGGAGGTCTCCATCGCCATGGCCGCCCGCGGCCTGCTGGAGGCCGAGGGAATCGGCGCCCGCGTGGTCTCCGCGCCCTGCTTCGAGCTCTTCGAGGCGCAGCCGGCCGACTACCAGCACGCGGTGATCGGCGAGACCGAGGTGCGCGTCGCCGTCGAGGCCGGCGTGCGGATGGGCTGGGACCGGTTCATCGGCACGAACGGCGCCTTCGTCGGCATGTCGGGTTTCGGCGCCAGCGCTCCGGACAAGGTGCTCTACGAGCACTTCGGCCTGACGCCGGACGCGGTGGTGCGCGCCGCCAAGTCGAAGCTGGCCTGATCCCCATGCGCCTCGGGACCCCGCTCTCGCCCTCCGCCGTCAAGGTGATGCTGCTGGGGGCTGGAGAGCTCGGCAAGGAAGTGGTGATCGAGCTCCAGCGGCTCGGCTGCGAGGTGATCGCGGTCGACCGCTACGCCGACGCGCCGGCCATGCAGCTCGCCCACCGCAGCCACGTGGTCGCCATGACCGATCCGGCGGCGCTGCGCGCGGTGGTCGAGCAGGAGCGGCCGCAGCTGATCGTGCCGGAGATCGAGGCCATCGCCACCGACGAGCTGGTCCGGATCGAAGCCGAGGGGCTGGCGCGGGTCGTCCCCACCGCCCGCGCCGCCCAGCTGACCATGAACCGCGAGGGCATCCGCAGGCTGGCGGCCGAGGAGCTGGAGCTGCCGACCAGCCCCTACGCCTTCGCCTCGTCGGAGGCCGAGCTCGCCGCCGCGGCGGCCGAGGTGACCGGCTTTCCCTGCTTCGTAAAGCCGGTGATGTCCTCGTCCGGCAAGGGCCAGTCCTACGTCGAGAGCCCCGACCAGATCGCGGCCGCCTGGCGCTACGCCATGGAGGGCGGCCGGGTGGAGCAGCCGCGGGTCATCGTCGAGGGGCGGATCGACTTCGATTTCGAGATCACCCTGCTGACCGTGCGCGCCCGCGACGTCGTTGGCGAGACCGTCACCGCCTTCTGCGAGCCGATCGGCCACCGGCAGGTGAAGGGCGACTACGTCGAGAGCTGGCAGCCGCAGGGCATGGCGCCCGGCGCGCACCGCAAGGCCCGCGACATCGCCCGGATGATCACCGGGGCGCTCGGCGGCTGGGGCGTCTTCGGCGTCGAGCTGTTCGTGAAGGGCAACGACGTCTGGTTCTCCGAGGTGAGCCCAAGGCCCCACGACACCGGCCTGGTCACCCTGATCAGCCAGATGCAGAGCGAGTTCGCCATCCACGCCCGCGCCATCCTCGGCCTGCCGGTCGACGTGCGGCTGCGCGAGCCGGGCGCCAGCGCGGTCATCTATGGCGGCCTGGAGGCGAAGGGCGTCGCGTTCGAAGGCGTCGCCGAGGCGCTGCGCGTGCCCGGCGCGGATTTGCGCCTGTTCGGCAAGCCGGAGAGCTTCGCGCGCCGGCGCATGGGCGTGGCGCTGGCCCGCGGCGGCGCGACCGACGAGGCGCGCGAACGCGCGCGCGAGGCCGCCGGCAAGGTGCGCCCGACCAGAGCCTAAGTCTAAGCCTCCGGCATCGGCTCTGCTTGTCAGACCAATTGCGGTCTTAAGGCGAGTGACAGCGTCGCCAATGCGACGCAAGGCGTGGCGCGCGCGTTGCAGCGCGGCAACTTCGGTGTGTCCAGGGGTTGACTTCGCTCCCCCCGGGCCGAAAAACGCCGCGGATCAACGAATTGTCGGCGGGGACCGCCGCCTGCACGCCTCAAAGGAGACCTGTTCATGCCCGTCCGCGTCGCCATCAACGGTTTTGGTCGGATCGGCCGGCTGGTCCTGCGCTCGATCGTCGAGCATGCGCGCGGCGACATCGAGGTCGTCGCCCTGAACGACCTGGGCCCGGTCGAGACCAACGCCCACCTGCTGCGCTACGACAGCGTGCACGGCCGTTTCCCCGGAACCGTGACCGTCGACGGCGACACGATCGACGTCGGCATGGGCAAGATCAAGGTCACCGCGATCCGCAACCCGGCCGAGCTGCCGCACAAGGAGCTGGGCGTCGACATCGCGCTGGAGTGCACCGGCCTCTTCACCTCCAAGGAGAAGGCCAAGGCGCACCTCGACGCCGGCGCCAAGCGGGTGCTGGTCTCCGCCCCTTGCGACGACGCCGACAAGACCATCGTCTACGGCGTCAACCACGACACCCTGACCGCCGCGGACCTGGTGGTCTCCAACGCCTCGTGCACCACCAACTGCCTCGCGCCCATCGCCAAGGTCATCCACGACCTGTGCGGCATCGAGCGCGGCTACATGACGACGATCCACTCCTACACCGGCGACCAGCCGACGCTGGACACCCTGCACAAGGATCTCTACCGCGCCCGCGCCGCGGCGATGTCGATGATCCCGACCTCCACCGGCGCGGCCAAGGCGGTCGGCCTCGTGCTGCCGGAGCTCGCCGGCAAGCTGGACGGCTCCTCGATCCGGGTGCCGACGCCCAATGTCTCGGTGGTCGACCTGAACTTCGTGCCCGGCCGCACCATCAGCAAGGACGAGATCAACGAAGCCCTGACC
The DNA here is from genome assembly GCF_035276905.1 of Phenylobacterium sp. Taxonomy (GTDB): domain Bacteria; phylum Pseudomonadota; class Alphaproteobacteria; order Caulobacterales; family Caulobacteraceae; genus Phenylobacterium. The sequence goes on from NZ_DATELG010000434.1 coordinate 2,541, forward strand.
GCGGCCGCGGCGTCCGGCCCGCTGAAGGGCGTCCTCGCCGTGACCAGCGACCCGCT
>NZ_DATELG010000435.1:0-8922 GCF_035276905.1 Phenylobacterium sp.
TATTACGTTGCGCCCCGCGTCAACGACCTGCCGGAGATGGAGCGCTTCCTGCGCGAACAGGTTCCCGAGGTGAAGTTCGTCGTCGGTCACGGCCAGATGGCGGCGACCCAGCTCGAAGAGGTCATGAGCGCTTTCTACGAGGGCGAGTATGACGTGCTGCTCTCGACCACCATTGTCGAGAGCGGTCTGGACATCCCCACGGCGAACACCCTGATCATCCACCGCGCCGACATGTTCGGCCTGGCCCAGCTCTATCAGCTGCGGGGCCGGGTGGGGCGCTCCAAGGCCCGCGCCTACGCCTATCTGACGACGCCGGCGGAGAAGCCGATCACGCTTTCGGCCGAGAAGCGGCTGAAGGTGCTGCAGTCGCTGGACAGCCTGGGCGCGGGTTTCCAGCTCGCCAGCCACGACCTCGACATCCGCGGCGGCGGCAATCTCCTGGGCGACGAGCAGTCGGGCCACATCAAGGAGATCGGCGTCGAGCTCTACCAGCAGATGCTGGAGGACGCCGTCGCCGAGTTGAAGGAGCGCGCCGGCGCCGAGGGCCTGGTCCACGACCGCGGCTGGTCGCCGCAGATCAACACCGGCGCGGCCGTGCTGATTCCCGAGGACTATGTGCCGGACCTGAACGTTCGTCTGGCGCTCTATCGCCGTCTGTCCGACGCCGAGAAGGCCCAGGACCGCGAGGCGCTCGCGGCCGAGCTGATCGACCGCTTCGGACCGCTGCCGCCCGAGGCCGACCAGCTCTTGAAGGTGGTCGCCATCAAGGGGCTCTGCCGTGAGGCCAATGTCGCCAAGATCGACGTCGGCCCCAAGGGCGCCGTCGTCAGCTTCCGGAATGACGAGTTCAAGAACCCGCTCGGCCTTGTCCAGTTCGTCGCCAAGAACCAGGTCGCCTGGCGCGTGCGCCCCGACAACAAGGTCGTGGTCAAGGGCGAGTGGGAGACGCCGGAGCAGCGGCTTTCGGCGGCGGAGAAGATCCTGGCCGAACTGGCGAAGCTGGCGGCTTGAGATGCTCCCCAAAGGGGAGGATCTATTGCGAGTTCGCCGCCCGCGCCTCACTCAGCAAGCGCGTGGCCCGAAGCGCGATCTCCAGGCGCTGGGTGCAGACGATGCCTACCGCCAGCAGCATCAGCGCGTCGGTGATCTGCAGGGCCGAGACGTGCAGGGCGCCGGCGGTCTGGGCGCCGAAGCTGCGAAGCGCGTAGCGCACGGCGAAGATCGCCAGGATCAGCAGCATGCCGAGCGGCGAGGTCTTGCTGGTCAGCGCATGCGTGGCCGGATCGACGGCGATGCGGGTCAGGCGTCCGCGCCACCAGCCGGCGAGCGCCCCGAGGCCCAGGACGGCCGCATCCACGGCCAGCATCGCCGGGCCCGGCGGCGGCTGGTGCGCCAGGGTCAGCGCCGTCAGCGCCAGGAACAGCACCGGCGAGACCCAGAGCCGTTCGACCTTGAGCTTCCGTTCGCGGACGTTGCGCAGCGCGATCATCGCGACCGCGATCAGCGGGATCAGATAGACCCAGGGTCCGCTCGGGGCCTGGGCGGCGTCCATCTCAGCTGGCCTTCAGCGCCTGGGCCTGGGAGGCCGCGATCTCCAGCGCGCGACCGACGCCGTCGGGCGCGGTGACCTCGGCTGCGCCGATATCGAACTCGACCACGAACGGCGTCTTGCCCTCTCCCGCCTCGAAGGCGGTGCAGCCGATCACCGCGGCGATCCGCTCGCCCGCGGCCTGGCCGGCGTGCAGCGGCGTCGCCGGCAGGGCCAGGGCGAACACCTCGGGCGCGAGCCGCGCGGCGGTGTCCTCGACCCGCACGAGGCGGCCGATCATCGAGCCGATCTGGGGGATGGCCCGCGCCATCCAGCCGTCCGCCCGCGCCGAGGCCAGTTCCGGCCGCTCCGCCACACGCAGGACGCAGACGCTGAGCGGCCGGTTGCGCACCCGCGCCGCCTGGGCGATGCGCGCGAGGTGGGCCGCGAACAGGTCGCGGGTGAAGAGGCCGGTGGCCGCATCCATCAGGCCCGAGCCTCGCGCGCCCTCCAGCGCCTGGCGCACCGCCATCATCCGGCGATGGTTGCGGGCCAATTCGAGCACGCGCAGCGCCGTCTCGTCCTCGGGCGTCTGCGGCGAGGCCACGTCCGAGACCCCGCGATGATAGGCCTCGGCGGTCGTGATGTAGGAGCCGTGCCGCATGTAGAGCAGGGCGGGCGTGTGGTAGAGGCGGGTGTTGCGCCGGAGCCCCGCCGCGATCGACAGCGCCTCCTGCGGATTGTCGCCGGCCCACAGCACCACCCCGTCGAACGGCCGCTCGTGCAGGTAGTCGAAGGCGGTGTAGGCGGTGAAGGCCCCGACCACCTCGGCGCCGTCGCGCGCCAGCGCATTGGACAGCGCCAGGAACTGCGGCGCCGGCTCGCCGATGGCCAGGATGCGCAACGGGCTGACGTCGGGGTCCGGCAGCGCGAGCTTGCGTCGCCGGTCGGCGAAGGTCTCAACCCGCAGCTCGAACTCCTCTTCCGCCACGGCCATGCGCACCAGGCTCTCCAGCCGCATCGCCGCCTGCGACGGATGCAGCGGCGCGGCCATGGTCAGGTCGAATCCGCAGGGCGCCAGCGACGGGCCCGGATCGCCGACCGCCAGCACCGGCAGCCGCCGCGGCGCGCAGGCCGCCTTGAGCTGTTTGCCGAGGTCGAGCACGACCTCGCCGGAGGCGAGGTCGAGGATCGCCGCCTCGATCTGCAGGTCGGCGATGCAGGCCAGCGCGGCCTGCGGCGAGCGCGCGGTCACCGTGCGCCAGCCGAGCCTGTCCAGCCCCTCCGCTAGAGGACCCGCCAGCTCATCGTCTCGCGCGACGATCAGCACCCGCGCCTGGACGCCTGCGGCCATATTCCCCGAACCCTTGCCCCCAAACTCCTCCTAAAGCACGGAATCGAACTGCGGCGAATAGGCAGAATGGTCACGCCTGGCGTGACCGCGGGCAGCGCGGCCGCGCGCGGCCTGCGTTCCTTCAAACGTAGCGCGGAATCGGTCCGAGCTGCGGCGTGGTGTCGTCGCCGAGTTCGAGGAAGACCTCGTCGACGTAACACCAGCCCCAGCCTTCCGGCGGATCATAGCCCTCGATGACCGGATGGGCGGTGGCGCGGAAATGCTCGGTGGCGTGGCGGTTCGGCGACTCGTCGCAGCAGCCGACGTGGCCGCAGGTCCGGCAGATCCGCAGGTGCACCCAGGGATCGCCGCTCTTGAGGCACTCCTCGCAACCGCGGGCGCTTGGGGTCACGCGGCGGATCCCGCCGATGTGGTTGCAGGTCATCATCTGGGCGACCTCGGCGAACGGATTGCGGATCTGGAAGCGACGTGGCGTCGACAATGCCCGCGCGCAAGGCTCGCGGCGCTGCCGGATGACGCCCGCGAACGGATTTCCTGACCGGCGTGTTCAGCCTGGGTTCAGCCGGCAAGTCGCAAAAGTCTTCCACGTTGGCCGTCGCGCTCTCCCGTCCCTCGATGCGGCGGCCGACTCGATGGAACGACACGCCCATCGGCGGCGCGCCACCTGCCAAGGTGGCGCGCCGTTTCCATTACCGCCCTTGCCAGCTCCATCGCCGTTGAAGCACCTTCCGCCGCAATGATCCGATCGAGTCTCCGGCGCCTGCGGCAGGTGGAATGGGATCCGCTCCACGCCCTGAGGGTGGTCGTGCGGACGCTGCTGCGAGCCCTGGTGCGGCTCTGGGGACGCGACGTCATGCTGTTCACCGGCGGCGTCTCCTTCTTCGTGATGCTCGCCATCTTCCCGGCGCTGGCCATCCTCGTCGGGCTCTATGGCCTGCTCGCCGACCCGGCGCAGGCGGCGCAGACCGGAGAGGCGCTCTCGCGGCTCATGCCCGAGGGCGTGCGGGACATCTTCCGCAGCGAGCTCCTCAGGCTCACCACGACCTCGCACACGACGATGTCGGCCCAGAGCGGCCTGGCGCTGCTGATCGGCGTCTACGCCGCCCACCGCGGCTTCAAGGCCTTGCTGGCGGGACTGTCCTTCATCCATGACGAGGACAAGCCGCGCGGCTTCGTCGGCTTCAACGTCCTGGCCCTGGTGGTGCTGATCGCCACCTTCTCGGCCCTCGGGGTCGTCTCCGCGCTCTTCCTCGGCATCCGGGTGATGGGCTCGGCCTTCGACCTCAAGCCGCTGCAGGGCGTGCCCTGGCTCTACAGCGAGTGGACCTGGGCGAGCGCGGCGCTCAGCGTCGGCCTTGCGTGCATCTACCGCTTCGCCATGTCCAGCCGGCCGGTCGACTGGCGCGCCTCGTTCATCGGCGGAATCCTCGCCGCGGCCCTCTGCCTGGGCGCATCCTGGGCGATCGCCTTCTACGTCGAGGAGGTGGCCCATCTCGGCGCCACCTACGGCTCGATCGCCACCGTCGTGGTGTTCCTGATCTGGCTGTCCTGGAACGTGAACGCCGTCTTCTTCGGCGGCGCGCTGGCGACCGAGGTGGAGCTGGCGCTGGAGGCGGCGGAGATCCACAACCGCCCGCTGCTGCTGAGCGACGTGCGCGGGGCCAAGCCGCTGGTCTGGCCGCCGAAGAACTGAGCGCGCCGCGACGCCGGCTACCGCATCCGGGTCACCAGGAAGCTGAGCGCGCCGTCCGCTTCGCCCTGTTCCAGCACCTTGGCGCCGGCCTGGGCGGCGAAATGGGGCACGTCGATGCGGGCCAGCGGGTCGTCGGCCAGCAGCCGCACCTTGGCGCCGGGCGCCGCGGCCTCCAGCGCCTTGCGCAGGCGCAGCGTCGGGACCGGGCAGCGGTGACCGCGCGCATCGACCAGGATCTCGTCGGAAGCCATGGCCGCCCATACACCGGCCATGGCCGGGAACCCAAGCTTCGCCTTTCAGGTTCACGCCCCATACGAGGTCGAGGGCGGGAATGGCTGCAACAGGCAAGGTGTTCGAGACCGACGTGCCCGCGAGGCTCGACCGGCTGCCGTTCGCCCATTTCCACTGGCTGGTGGCGATCGCGCTGGGCGTCACCTGGATCCTGGACGGGCTGGAAGTCACCCTGGTGGGCTCGCTGTCGCCGGCCATCGCCTGCCCGGCGGCGCTTGGCCTGACCAGTCACGAGGTCGGCCTGACCGGCAGCGCCTACGTCCTGGGCGCGGTGATCGGCGCGGTCCTGTTCGGCCGGCTGACCGACAAGTTCGGCCGCCGCAGGCTCTTCACGGCGACGGTCAGCCTCTACATGGTCGCCACCATCGCCACCGGGTTCAGCTGGGACTTCTGGTCCTTCACGCTGTTCCGCTTCCTCACCGGCGCCGGCATCGGCGGCGAGTACGGTGCGGTGAACTCGGCGGTGCAGGAGCTGATCCCGGCACGGCGGCGCGGCTACACCGACCTCGCCATCAACGGCAGCTTCTGGCTGGGGGCCGCGCTGGGAGCCGCGGGATCGCTGGTGGTGCTCGATCCGACGATCCTGCCCCAGGCCTGGGGCTGGCGTCTGGCCTTCGTGCTGGGCGGCCTGCTGGCGGCGATCGTGATCGTCATCCGCCGCTTCATCCCCGAGAGTCCGCGCTGGCTCCTGACCCACGGCCGGCCGGAGGAGGCCGAGGCGGTCGTCCGCGAGATCGAGCGGCGGGTGGAAAAGCGCCGGGCCCTGCCGGCCCAGTTCGAGCCGCCGGCGAAGCTGAGGTTCCACAGGCGCGAGCGCACCAGCTGGAGCGAGGTCGGCCTGACCCTCCTCAGGCGGCATCCGCGCCGCACCGCGCTCGGCCTGATCCTGATGGCCACACAGGCCTTCTGCTACAATGCGATCTTCTTCACCTACGCCCTGGTGCTGACGAGGTTCTACGGCGTGGCGCCCGCCAACATCGGCTGGTTCATGCTGCCGTTCGCGCTCGGCAACGTGCTGGGGCCGTTGCTGCTCGGCGGCTTGTTCGACACCCTCGGCCGCAAGGCCATGATCTGCGCGACCTATTCGCTGGCAGGGGCGCTGCTGTGCCTTACCGGCTGGCTGTTCGCCGCAGGCGCGCTCACCGCCGAGACCCAGACCGCGGCCTGGACGGTGATCTTCTTCTTCGCCTCCGCCGCGGCGAGCGCGGCCTACCTGACGGTGGGCGAGCTCTTTCCCCTGGAGACCCGGGCGATCTCGATCTCGCTGTTCTACGCCTTCGGCACCCTGCTCGGCGGCGTCGCCGGGCCCGCGGTCTTCGGCGCCCTCATCGAGACCGGCGAGCGCAGTCAGATCCTCGCAGGCTATCTGCTCGGCGGCGGCCTGATGCTGGGGGCCGCAGCGACGGCCCTGGTGCTGGGCGTCCGCGCCGAAGGCCGTCCGCTGGAAGAGGTGGCGCCGCCACTGTCGCTGGCGCCGCTCGAGGCGGGGGTGAGGCTGGGCCCGGATGCGGCTAGCTTCGGGGTCCCGTCGCGCGGCCGGTCGTCGGACCGGTGTCCGGGCCGGTGGAAGCGCTGGCGCTCGGCGCGGGCGAGGCGGCGGGTGCGTCGCTGCTGAGGCTCGGGCTCGGGCCCACGCCGCCGCCTTCGCTGGGGACCGTGCGCGCGGTGCTGACGACGCTCGACGAGGTGTCCGTCGAGACCCCGCTCGCCGCCGCGCTCGGACCGCTCATGCCCGCTTCGGCGGTGTCGGTGGCCCGGGTCACCGCGCCGGGATTGGCGTCGCTGTAATCGCTGCCGCCATCGCCCTTCGAGCATCCCGCGATCAGAAGGCCGGACGCCGCGAGCAGCGCGCCACCCATCGCCAACGTCGTCCGGGCCAACGTCGTCCGGGCCAATGTTGTCCGCCAGATTGTGGAAGTCATCTTGCAGCTCTCCCGCCGTTCACCTCGCCGAGCTCGACAGACCCTTCGCGAGCGAGGTTCCAAATGCGTGATGGCCGAAAAGGTGATCGCGCAGTCCGCCGCGTTCAACCCGTGCGGCGCAGAGGTTTGCGGCGACGCTCGGCCTTCAGCAGCGCCCAGCCCTCGCGCGTGAGGACGAAGGCATGGGGCGAGCCGCGCCAGCCGTTGGCCTGGGCTGCGGCGCCCGCCCGCTGCAGCAGCTGCCGTCCGCAGAGCCGCAGGCAGAGCCCGACCTGGACCGGATCCGCATCGTGCAACGGACCGTCAAGCGCGGCCCTGAGCAGCTTGCGTTCTTCGCGGGGGAGGTCTGGAGCGTCGGGCATGACCCTGAAACGCCGACACCGATCGACTGTTGCGCTGGACGCCCCCGTCACGTGCAATTGCATCCTTCACGACCTCCCGCGCCCCGACGGGCGGCCAGGGCGGGCTTCAAATCCCCGCGGTCGTGGCGGCTTTCGTCGCCGCTCGAGAAATGCCTTGTCCACGGCCGCGCGCCATCTCGAAAAAGCCGAAGATTTCGAGTAACGGGTTCTCCGCGGCGCTCGAGCGAGCGTCCGGGGCGAGGGAGATTTTGAGTACGTGATCAAGAGCGGTCCGCATCTGAAGCAGGCGCGCGAAGCGTTGGGCTGGACGCCGGTCCAGCTGGCGCGCGCCCTCAGGCTCGCCGGGGGCGACAAACAAGGCGAGAAGCGCGTCCTGGAGATGGAATCTGGTCGCCGCGACATCTCCGGTCCCGTGACGGTCGCCGTCGAATCGTTCCTGCACGGCTACCTGCCGGTCGGCTTCACGCCGGACGGCGAGATGGTGGGCGCGGACAAGGCCGCGCCATAGCGGGCGATCAGTCCTGCCGCTGGCGGGTAGGCTCGCGCGCCACGACGGTGACGCTGAGCCGCTCTTCGCCGCCTCCGCGGCGGGCGCCGCGCAAGGGCGCTGCGTCCAAGTAGTCGAGCCCGACCGCGACACGCAGGTAGCGCTGGTCGGCGCAGACGCCATTGGCCGGATCGAACCCGGTCCAGCCGAGGTCGGGCACATAGGCTTCGGCCCAGGCGTGCGCGGCCTCCTGGTCGCCGCCTTCGATTCGCGACAGGTGCCCCGAGACGTAGCGGGCGGGAACCCCGTGGCGCCGCGCCGCGGCGATGAAGATATGGGCGTAGTCCTGGCAGACCCCGTGCCCCTCGGCGAACGCGGCCGCGGCCGGCGTATCCGCCTTGGTCACGCCGGCGTCGAAGCGCATCCTCGCATGCAGCTCGGCCATCAGCCGGTGCAGGCGGGCGAGAGGGTCCTCCGCCACGATGGCGTCGGCCCAGGCGCTCAAGCCGGCGTCGGCCGTCGTCAGCGGCGTCGAACGCAGGAAAACCTGCGGCGGGAAGGGCTCGCGGGCGCCGCGGACCACGCCGGCGGTCTCGCGAACCTCGACCTCGCCGGTGACCCGCACCGTCAGCTCGGTGACCCCGCCTTCGGCGTAGAAGAGGTGCAGGACATTGCCGAAGGCGTCGCGGCTCTCGCGCAGGAAGCCGTCCACGTCGATGTCGACGCGCCAGTTCAGGACCTGCTGCCCGTCATGATCGCTGGGCGAGACGCGCAGCGCCTGGATCACGCCCCAGGCCGGCTCGTCGTAGGCGTAGGTCGTGGCGTGGCGAACTCTGATGCGCATGGTCAGAAGGCGAATTGCTCGGCGATCGCGCCGCCGAGACGGTTGTTGCCGATGATGAAGCGCTCGAGGAACTCGTGCAGGCCGGAGGCGAACACGGCCTTGATGTCGCCCTCGCGCAGCTGCAGCTGAATCTGCGAGGCTTGGCGGTGCGCCGGGCCGCGGCGACCGCTGTCGGCGCTCAGATAGTCGAGCAGCTCGACGATGGTGTCGTAGCAGCAGGTCAGCGAACGCGGCATCCGGTCGTTGAAGATCAGGAGATCGGCGACCAGCCAGGGCTTGACCGCGTCACGATAGACCCAGCGGTAGGCCGTCAGCGCCGCAACCGTCCGCAGGATCGTCGACCACTGGAAGTAGTCGAGACTGCCGCCGACCGGCTCGTCGCGCGGCAACAGCAGGTGATACTTCACGTCGAGCAGGCGCGCGGTGTTGTCGGCCCGCTCG
>NZ_DATELG010000436.1:0-3248 GCF_035276905.1 Phenylobacterium sp.
CGGGCCCGGGGGGCTGGCGTCCATCGCGGGCCAGGCGCGAGAAGTGCGCGGCCAGGCCTCGGCTGACGGCGTCGAGCCGGCGGCCGACCGGGCCGCCGACCTGCGGCCGCGAGGTCTGGACGCTGACCAGGTTCATGGCCACCCGCAGGTCCGCAAGGGCTGCGTCGCCGAGTTCGTCGCGCACCTCGCCCGCGCCCGCCAGCTTCGGGCTCAGCAGGGCCAGGCGGTCCACCAGCAGGCTTGCGAAGGCGCCGTGCTCGGGCCCCGCGCCGGCGCGGGCCATGGCCGCCAGCCCCAACCACGTGCGGCGCAGCAGCCGCCGTGCGCTGGCCTCGGCGCTCATCGAGCGCAGGGTGCGGGTGACGACGATGGCGATGAAGGCGCCGACGAACTGGGCGAGGTTGGCGTTGACGAAGCTCGGCAGGTCCGGGTGGAAGCTTTCCTGCAGGGCGAGCGCGTTCAGGAAGGTCATGACAATGGCCAGGCCCTCGCCGGTGGTCTTCGGCTCGGCGATGTAGAGCCCAATGAAGATCAGGATCGGCGCGAGCGCGACCGTCAGCATGGCGAAGCCGCTGACCGCCGGCAGGACGGCGAACAGGTACAGCCCCGCCAGCGGCAGCGACAGGAAGGCGAAGATCGCGAACTTGGCGATCTGCGGCGCCGGGTCGTCGAGGGTGGCGAACAGGCAGCAGAAGACCGCTGTCATCATCGCCGCGGTGACGCCGTCGTTCCAGCCGAGGCCGATCCACAGGACGCAGGCGATCAGGATGGCGATCACCGCGGTCGCGCCCGACAGGACGGCCAATGGCAGGTCCACGTGCAGCGGGCGCCGGCCGGCCTGGGCGACCGCCTGGGCGGTCTCGGGCGCAAGCGGCGCGTCCGGCCAGCGCAGATGGCCGCGCAGGGCGTGGGCCTCGGACAGCGCCGTCGCCGTCTCGCGCAGCCGCAGCATCAGGCTCTCGGTCAGCAGGCCGCGCCAATCGTTCAGCGGCAGGGCCGCCTGATGGCGCCCGACCCGATCGAGGAGATCGGCGCGGGTCTCCAGCGCGGCGCCGGCCCGGATCCAGTCTGCGGCGGCCTCGCGGATGGCGGCCGTCTCGGCGTCGAGGCCGCCCTCGGCCTCCAGGGCGGCGATCCGGTCCGCCAGACCCGAGATCAGCGGGATCAGCATCAGCATCCGCTCCTGCACCGCGCGCACCGCCGCGCGCGTGTCGCGCAGGCGCGAGGTGTCGAAGGGCAGATGGCTGGCCAGCATCTGGATCTCGGTGGTCGCGGCGGCGAGCGCGGTGCGGTCACGCGCCGAGACCGCGCCCGGGGCCGCGCTCAGCACGTCCAGGACCCAGCGGTCGGCCTCCTGCAGCCACTCGCCCAGGCGGTGCTGCAGCACCCGGCCGACGGGCCGGGGGAAGACCAGGCTGTGGGTCAGGCTGGCGCAGACGATGCCGAGGCCGATCTCGACCACGCGGGCGACGGCGACGTCGAACACCGTGTCCGGCTGGCCCACCACCGGAAAGCCGATCAGGGCGGCGGTGTAGCCCGCCAGCACGACGAGGTAGCTGCGCGGCGTGCGGTCGAGCAGCGAGATGGTCAGGCAGCCGCCGACCCATAGCGCCAGCGCCAGGCAGAGCAGGGGCGGGGCGTTCACCAGGTTGGGGACCAGGGCGACGGTCGCCAGGCCGCCGATGATGGTGCCGACGACGCGGTAGATCGCCTTCGACCGCACGGCTCCGGAGAGCGGCTGGCTGACGATGTAGGCGGTGGTCATCGCCCAGTACGGTCGCGGCAGCCCGACGGCCAGCGCGATGTAGAGCGCCAGCATCGAGGCCGCGAAACTGTTCAGCGAGAACAGCAGCGTATGGCGATTGAACGTCGGCATCGGTTCAGCTTCCGGCGCTCCGGGGCTTGCGATGGGCTGTCTCCAGCGCCGCTTCGAAACGCGCGAAGACGCGCAGAGCGCTCGCCAGGTCCGCATCGTCGATCTCGGCGAGCAGCCTGCTCCGCAGCGCGTCGAGCCGCAGCTCGACGAGGGCCGCCATCGCCCGGCCTTCGTCGCTCAGATGCAGGGTCTTGGCGCGCCGGTCGTTGGGATCGTCGCGGCGCTCGACCAGGCCCGCGGCGGCCAGCTGGTCAAGGATGCGGACCAGGGACGGCCCCTCCACCCCGAGTTCCTCGGCCAGCACGCCTTGGCGCACGCCTTCGCCCAGGCGCGCGATCTGCAGCACCGGCAGGGCGCGGGCGTCGGAGATGCCATGCGCGGCCAGCGCCTTGTCGGTCTCGCGCCGGTAGATCCGGGTGAGCCGCAGCAGGCGGGCGGTGAAGGCGCGTTCGTCGGATCTTCGATCGGTCATATTTGATAGGTTCCTACCTAACAAAATAGGAGCGCGAGCGTGTCCGTCAATAGCTTCAGCGCGGGAAGGTCTCGTGCACGGGTGGCCGGGCGCCTGGCGTCACGGTTCCAACCGTGGCCCGCCGCGGAGGAGCTGAGCGCCGACGCCGGCCGGTGATCGGGACAAAATTGTCGCAGCCTGCATTTTAGGGGTTGCAGAACGTCTAAGCAGCGTTCAGATGGAGGCGCCCATCCTGGGCGTTTCCTCCCTATGACTGCCGCGCCTTCGGGCGCGGCTTTTTTTTCGCGCCGACCAGCTGGCGGGACCAGCGCTCACGGCCATGTGTCGGAACCCCGACATATGACCCTTGTTGGTGCGCTGCGGCGGAACACAAGCCCCCCGTTCCACCCCGCTCCGTTCTCCAGTCGGAGCGTCCGCCGTGGAAATGAAGTCCCCGGTCGCCCGCCGGGGACTTTTTTCGCGCCCGCGCGTTTGGCGCCTGCCGCCTCGCCGGCGGCGCCAGCGCTGACCATGGTCAAGCTCGGTCGTGCCGAAGTCCAGGTTCGGCCCAGTCCTCGCCCCATTGAGTCACATGCTGGAGACCCCGGAGAAAACCTCAGGAAGGAACTGCTTGTGCGCCTCACCATGACCCTCGCCGTCGCCGCCGCGGCGCTTGCGACCGCCCTTCCGGCGTTCGCCCAGCCGGCCGCCCAATCCGCCCAGTCGCCATCGGCGTCCTCGCAAACGTCCGCCACGAGCCCCTCTTCGAGCGCCGCCCTCTCGGCGGGCATGCCGGTCAAGGACAAGACCGGGGTGGTGATCGGCCAGATCGCTGACCTGAAGGGCCAGACGGCCACCGTGAAGATGGGCGAGCAGAGCTTCGCCATCGGGGCCGAGAGCTTCGTCGTCCAGAACGGCGCG
>NZ_DATELG010000437.1:0-7762 GCF_035276905.1 Phenylobacterium sp.
GGCCGACGGCGCCCTGCGCCACCGCCTGTTCGGCGGCGGGCACGTGCAGCAGGGCGCCGCCGTCGGGCGCGACCAGCAGCCGGTCGCCGGGCTTGAACGCGGCCGCCAGCGCCTCGCCGACATAGGCGACCCGGTCGCCGCCATAGACGATCGCCTGGCCCGCCTGCAGCCGCTCCAGCCGTCCGGTCGCCTTGTCCGCATTCCCGCTCATCGCGGCTTAACTAGGCGTTCTGAAGGGCAGGGGCAAATGGGGCGTTCGGTCCCTAAGCCGCCGTATGCGCCGCCAAGGCCAGGTCGTCGGCGTGGATCATCGGGCCCTCGCTGTAGCCGATCGCGGCTTCGATGGCGTCGCTCTTCAGGCCGCAGATGCGGGCCGCGTCGGGGGCGTCGTAGCGGACGATGCCGCGGCCGATCTCGCGGCCGTCCTCGTCGCGCACCACCACCGCGTCGCCCTTGTCGAAGGCGCCCTCGACGCCTTTCACGCCCGCGGCCAAGAGGCTCTTGCCGCGCCGCAGCGCCGCCGCGGCGCCGGCGTCGGCGGTGAGCGCGCCGGCGGGGGCGAGGCTGCCGGCGATCCAGGCCTTGTAAGCGGCGGCCGGCGTGGTCGAGGGCTCGATCACGGTCGCCCGTTCGCCGTGCTCGACGGCCCACAGCGGCGAAGGGCGCTCGCCGAGCGTGATGACGGTGGCGCAGCCGGCGGCCGAGGCGATGCGGGCGGCGGCGAGCTTGGTGGCCATGCCGCCGGTGCCGACGCCGGCGGCGGCGTTGGCGCCTCCGGCCATGGCCTCGATCTCGGGGGTCAGCCGCTCGATCCGGGGCAGGTGCTGCGCGTCCGGATCGGAGCGCGGATCGGCGGTGTAAAGGCCGTCGACGTCGGACAGCAGCACCAGCACGTCGGCGCCGATCATCTGCGCCGCACGCGCCGCCAGCCGGTCGTTGTCGCCGTAGCGGATCTCCTCGGTGACGACGGTGTCGTTCTCATTGACGACCGGCACGAGGCCCAGCTGCAGCAGGGTCTCGGCGGTGGCTCGCGCGTTCAGCCAGCGGCGGCGCACCTCGGTGTCGTCGCGGGTGAGCAGGATCTGGGCCGCGGCCAGGCCGTGCGGCTCCAGCGCCTCCTCCCAGGCGTGCATCAGCGCCGACTGGCCGGCGGCGGCGGCGGCCTGTTTCTCCGGCAGGGTCAGCTTGCGGCTGCGCGGCAGAGCCAGCCGCCGGCGGCCCAGCGCCACGGCGCCGGAGGAGACCACCAGCACCTGCTGGCCGCGGGCGCGCACCCGGGCGAGGTCCGCGGCGAAGGCGCCCAGCCAGTGCCGGTCCGGGCCGTCCTCGCCCACCACCAGGGCGGAGCCGACCTTGACGACGATGCGGCGCGCGCGCGCCAGTCCTCCGCCGCTCACGGACGCCAATCCCCGACGCTCGCCTCGTCGTCCTCGCCCGCCTCGTCCTGCGTCTCGCCGGCCGCCTCGGCGCGCCGCTGGCGCACCAGGGCCCAGGCCGCGCGCAGCAGCTCGGTCACGCCCATGCCGGCGAAGCCCGAGACCCGCCGGGGCTCCACGCCCGCAGCCGCCATCAGCTCGGCGGCCTTCTGCGCGATCGTGTCCTCGTCGAGGGCGTCGACCTTGTTCAGCGCCAAAAGCTCCGGCTTGTCGGCCAGCGCCTCGCCATAGGCCTCCAGCTCGTGGCGGACGGTGCGCCAGGCCTCGCCCACGTCCTCCTGCGTCGCGTCGACCAGGTGGATCAGTACGGCGGTGCGCTCGACATGGCCAAGGAACCGGGTTCCGAGGCCCGCGCCTTCGCTGGCGCCCTCGATCAGGCCGGGGATGTCGGCGAGCACGAAGCGCTCGGACGGCGACAGGTCGACCACGCCGAGGTTGGGGGTCAGGGTCGTGAACGGATAGTCGGCGATCTTCGGCTTGGCGGCGCTGGCGGCGGCCAGGAAGGTCGACTTGCCGGCGTTGGGCAGGCCGACCAGGCCGACGTCCGCAATGAGTTTGAGCCGCAGCCACACCCAGCGCTCCTCGCCCTCCTGGCCGGGGTTGGCGTGCTTGGGGGCCTGGTTCACCGGGCCCTTGAAGTAGGTGTTGCCGAAGCCGCCGTTGCCGCCCTTCAGCATGCGCACGCGCATGCCGGGCTTGTCGAAGTCGACGAGCACGGTGTCCTTGTCCTCGTCCAGCACCTCGGTGCCCACGGGCACCTTCAGCACCACGTCCTCGCCGGCGGCGCCGTGGCGGTTGCGGCCCATGCCGTGCACGCCGGTCCCGGCCTTGAAGTGCTGCTGGTAGCGGTAGTCGATCAGGGTGTTCAGGCCCTCGACGCTTTCGATCCAGACGTCGCCGCCGCGGCCGCCGTCGCCGCCGTCCGGGCCGCCGTACTCGATGTACTTCTCCCGCCGGAACGAGACGGCGCCCCCGCCGCCGTTGCCGCTGCGCAGGTAGATCTTGCACTGGTCGAGGAACTTCATCGGGGAACGCGGAGCCTTTCAGCGCAGGCGCTTAGCATGGAAGGAGCGGAAAGCAGATGCTCTCCCTGAGGGGAGGATCTGCTTTCCTACGCCAGCCAGATCATCATCCGTGTACGCACCGGACCCTGGCGCGCGTTGCTCCACAGGTGCTCGACGTCGCCGGTGTAGAGGAAGCCGGCCTTGACCAGCACCTGGCCGGAGGCGGGGTTGTCGGCGAAATGGCCGGAGACCACCAGGCGCCTGCGCCAGTCGCGCCGGGCCCAGTCGAGCGCGGCGCGGGTCGCCTCGGTCGCGTAGCCGCGGTTCCAGAACGGCCGTCCCAGCCAATAGCCGAGCTCCGAACGCCCGTTCGGCCGCGGCTTGAAGCCCAGGGCCCCGACCACGCCGAAGTTGCGATGCTCGATGACGAAGTAGGCCTCGCTGGCCCAGTCCGCATCCGCGCACCGGCCGATATGGGCCTCGGCGTCGGCCAGGGTATAGGGGTGCGGTATGGAGGTGGTCATCTTGGCCACGCCGACGTCGTTGGCCAGCTCGGCGATGCGTTCGGCGTCGGCATGGACCGGGCCGCGCAGCAGGAGCCGTTCCGTCGACAGCGTCGGCGTCACATCGATCGCGCACATCATACCTACCTCCCGAGCCCTTCGCGTCCGAAAGGCCCAAAAACAAAGCGGGGAGCCCGGCGTTCCGGACTCCCCGCTCGAAGTCTTGTCCGGTTCGCCTTTTTGAGGAGGCGGAACCGGAGAGAGGTCGGTTTCGCCTTATTCGGCCGCCATCACCTCTGCCGGGACCACCGTCACATAGGTGCGGTCATCGCGCTTGGTGACGAACTTCACGGCGCCGTTAGCCGTCGCGAAGAGGGTATGGTCGCGGCCCATGCCGACGTTTTCGCCGGCCCAGAACTTGGTGCCGCGCTGACGCACGAGGATGTTGCCGGCGAGCACGTTCTCGCCGCCGAACTTCTTCACGCCGAGACGGCGGCCTGCGGAGTCGCGCCCGTTGCGCGAGGAGCCGCCAGATTTCTTGTGAGCCATAACGCTCTCCTAAAACTCTTCCTTGGCTAAAGCGGGCCTTATTCGGCCGCGCCCCCGTCGGTGTTGGTGTCGTCGGTCTTCTTGGCCGCGGCCTTTTTCGGCGCAGCCTTCTTCGGGGCGGCCTCGGCGGCCGGAGCGGCTTCAACCTCAGCCTTCTTCGGCGCGGCCTTCCTGGCCGGGGCCTTGGCCGGCGCTTCCGCCGCCGCGGCCGGGACGTAAGGCAGGTTGCGCGCGCGGGCGTTCAGCTCGGCCTTGGTCACCAGGCTGACTTCGCCGTCCCACTTGGCGTCCTTGCCGGCGCCGGTGATGCCGGTCACGCGCAGCACGCTCTCGAGCTGGCGGTGGCCCTTGGTGCGGCGGTAGCCCTGGCGGCGGATCTTCTTGAAGATCTTCACCTTCTCGCCCTTGCGGGTCTCGATCAGGGTGGCGGCCACGGAGGCGCCTTCCACGACCGGCGCGCCGACCGTCACGGCTTCGCCGTCGCCCAGCATCAGGACTTCGCCGAACGCCACGTTCGCGCCGGGCTCGCCGTCGAGCTTTTCGACGACCAGCAGATCGCCGGGCTGGACCCGGTACTGCTTCCCGCCGGTCTTGATCACCGCGTACATGGTTCGCGCGCCTTCGTACTTGTAGAGTGTGTGCAAAACGGAGTGCGCCCGCAGGGAAGGCCCCGCGGACGAGAGGGGCGGTCTTATACGTAAGGGCGGCGGAGAGTCAACGCCGGGGCTGGGCGGCTCAGGTGGCGCGGGCGCCCCGGCTAGCTCGCCGGCGCGACCTCCTGCAGCACCTCGAAGCCCTCGAAGTTCGGGTGCCCGATGTAGAGCGGCTTGCCGCCGCCGGCGTCCCTGTGCGCCAGGCGGAAGGCCTCGGACTTGGTCCAGGCCTCGAACGCGGCCTTGGACGCCCAGAGCGAGTGCGAGGCGTAGAGGGTGTGGTCCTCGCGCTCCGGCCCGCGCAGCAGGCTGAAGCCCTGGAAGCCCGGGACGGTCTCCAGGTGGCTCTCGCGCGAGAGCCAGACGTCCTCGAAGGCCTTCTCCTGGCCGCGCAGCACCTGGAAGCGGTTCATGGCGATGAACATCGGCGGGCCCTTAGGCGTCTGAAGCGGGGCATGCAGTTTGCCTCGGGCTGCTGCGTCCTTCCAGTGCGCTTCGGCGTGGCGCTACGGCCAGATGCGAGGCTATCGTCGCCGCCAAAAAGGCGGACGGACAATGGATGCGGCGGAACAACTGCTGACGGCGAGCGCGGGGGCGCGGCTGGCCTTGATCGCCGGCAGCTTCGCGCGGCTGACCGGACGGCCGCTGCTGGGCGGGACGCCGGCCTCCGCCCATGCGCTTTGGACCGCGCCCATGGTGATCCTGGCCCACGGGACCGAGCCCGATCCGATCTTCTTCTACGGCGACCGCCAGGCGCTCGAGCTCTTCGAGCTCACCGCCGAGCAGCTGCTGCGGACCCCCTCGCGCCTGTCCGCGGAGGCCCCGGAGCGGGCCGAGCGGGCGCGCCTGTTCGGCGAGGTCAGCCGTCACGGCTTCATCGACAACTACGCCGGCGTCCGCATCTCGGCCAGCGGCCGGCGGTTCCGCATCGAACAGGCGTGCGTCTGGAACCTGCTCGACGAAGCCGGCGAGATCCACGGCCAGGCCGCCGCCTTCGACCACTGGGTCCGGCTGGACTAGGGGGACTTTTTCCGCCCTTCAACGCCTGGCCAGCTCGTCGAGCGCGGCGACCACCCGGGCGCGCAGCTCCGGCTCGCGCGTCGTCTCCAGCATCGCGCTCAGGCTGCGGCGGGCCGCGGTCGGATCGCCCCCCAGCCGTTCGAGCCTGGCCCGCGCCCACCAGCCCCGGCTGTGGCCGGGCGCGACGGTGGTGATCCTTCGCATGACGGCCAGGGCGCGCGCATTGCGGCCGGACCGCTCGGCGCGGGTCGCCTGGTTCATCATCAGCCGAACCAGGACGGCGCGGTTCGACATCGGCGCGACCTGAGCGGGCGCGACCGAGCCCAGCAGCTCCGGCGCGATGTCCAGCAGGCTGGCGAGCTGCTCGCGGCCGACGAAGGCGCCGCGGTTGAACGGATCGACCAGCAGCGATCCGGGCCGGCCGACGCCCACCAGCACATGCCGCGGCGTGTTGAGCGCGTGCGCCGTCCAGCCGGTCCGCCGGGCCAGGGCGACGTAGAGGATCGAGAGCGCCACCGGCAGGCCGCGCCGCCGGTCGATCACCTGGATCAGGTCGGCGTTGGCGGGATCGTCATAGGTCTCGGTGTCGCCGGCGAAGCCGAGCTCCACGCCCAGGACCTCGGCGAGCGCGTCCCCCTGCATCCCCGGGCCGCGGGCGAAGGCGGCGCGCAGGTGCAGGCGGCCGGCGGCTTCGTCGAGCAGGGCGAGGTAGGGCGCCAACGCCGCCTTGGGGTGGTCGAGCGCGGCGATCTCCAGCGCAGCCTTGTCCAGCTCGATCTCCGTCTCGTCGACGAGCCCGAGATGGGCGATCTGCTCGATCATGCTCGCGCGCCTTTCGCTCGCCGCGTGCGCTTCAGCCCCTTTTTCGCTTGGCCTTTTGCGCTTGGCCCCTTTGCGCTTGGATAGAGCCATTATGACAGATGCAGCTCGCCGCGCGACGTTGCGCAGAGCCCTGGATAGCTGAGACCGACCCCTGGGTAATCTCGGTGGAGACCCTCGGGCTTGCTACCGATGTTATTATTTATTGATGAGAAGTGAACTGTCGCGCTGTTCGCCAGTTGTTGGCGCATTCACCCAGCGGAGGTTGTTCCATGCTCAGCATTGTCAGCAGGAGTTCGATAGCGGCCGTTCTGGCCGGAACCCTGGCGCTTGGCGGTTGCGCCACAGTCGATTCCGTCAAGCACGCCCAGGAGACGGCGGACCAGGCCATGTCGGCCGCTCAGGCTGCGCAGGCCTCGGCGAACAAGGCTCAGAGCAGCGCCGACGCCGCAGCCCAGGCCGCACAACAAGCGCAGTCCACTGCGGAGCAGGCGAACACCACCGCCCAGAGCGCCGCCAACGCTGCGCAGGCGGCCAACGCCAAGGCCGATGAACTGTCGACCACGATGCAGAACATGAAGGCGAAGCACTATCGCAAGCATCGCGGCAGTTCCGGCAAGGCCAAGGCGGGCGAACGCGGTTGACGTCGGCCGCCGCACGCGGCGGCTCCGTCTCCTCTTCACCGGTCTCGCACGTCGCTCCGGAAGCAGCGGCCAGCCCCGGGCTTGACGCCCGGGGCTGGCTCCTATCGGCCTGACGCCGAGCACGTGCGTCCGCGGAATTTCGCTCCGCGGCGGTGGCGGGCGGCTGGTTGTGACGTGTGACGCGATGTTGCGTAATATTACGCTATGACGGCGTTGGCGGGTAATGGCGCCGCGCATGATGTAACGTAGCGCTGCGGCGCGACGTCGAAAGCTAAGTAAATCCGTGCGTTGTGAGTTGCTGATGCTGCGAACCGGGTTACTTTGCGCGCGCTGCGCTGGGACGGTGCAGTCAAAGTCGGCATTCAACTAGGATTTACCGAGATGAAGCGCGCAATTGTCTGCGCCGCGTTCGGCGCGTCCGTGATCATGGGCGCCGCGACCGCCGCCTGGTCCGAGGACGGACAGATGCGGGTGGCCCTCGGCGACCTCAACTTGGCGACGCCCCAGGGGGCCCAGGTCGCGCTCGCCCGGATCGAATTCAGCGCCGGCGGCTTCTGTGACGCGGGCGCCGGACGGCAGACGCTGGAGCGCACGGCGCTCGTCGAGCGCTGCGTCGCGGAGATGACCCGCAAGAGCGTGGCGCAGCTGCACGCGCCTCTGGTGACGGCCCTGCTCGACGGCCGCGCGCCCCAGGCCAAGGCCGTGGCGCTGGCCGAGAAGTAGTCGAAGCCGAGGGCGGCGTTTTTCGCGCCCCCTATCGGATAAGCAGCAGGTCGGACCACCGCCAGGCGCCGGCGCCCAGCACGACACGGGTGCCCCGCCCGTCGTTCAGCGACAGCATCACCAGGCCGCGCATCGGCTGGCTGCGGCAGGCCCTGGGGGCGAAGCCCACCTCCACGGCGATCGCCTGGCGCAGGCTGGCCAGGCCCTTGCCGTCCTCCTCGCCGTGGCGCACCCAGTCGCCGTTCCACACCACCAGCGGCCGGCCCTCGAAGCCCGGCGCGCGCCGGGCCTGGGCGATCGCGGCGCGAACGCTGGCGTCGTTGCGCAGCGCCTTCTGCAGCCGCCGCACCATGTCGCAACGGCCGCCCGCCCCTGAGCCGCCGCCGCCCCCCGATCCGTCGCCGTCGCCGG
>NZ_DATELG010000438.1:0-3541 GCF_035276905.1 Phenylobacterium sp.
CACCGGTCGCTTCGACAAGAAGCTTTATCAGCAGCTCCTGGCGCAGAACGACCTCACGCCCGACCGGTTCGAGAGCAATCTGCGCGACGCCATGGCCCAGCAGCATGCGGTGACCGCGCTCAGCAACGCCTTGCAGGTTCCGCGCGCCTACGCCGCCCTGGCGGCGATCTATGCTCTGGAGAACCGCGACGTCACATATCTGACCGTCGAGCCGACCAGCGTGCCCAAGCCCGCCGATCCGACCGACGCACAGCTGACGGCCTTCATGAAGGAGAACGCCGCTCAGCTGACCCTGCCGGAGTTCAGGGTGCTGACCGTCGTGCGGTTCAGCCCGGAGATGGTCGGCGCCAACCTGACGGTGGACGAAGCCGAGCTGAAGAAACGCTACGAGTTCAAGAAGGACACCCTGTCGACGCCGGAGACCCGCACCCTGGTGCAGATCCCCGCGAAGGACGCTGCGACCAGCCAGGCGATCGCCGCGCGGCTGCAGAAGGGCGAGGCCCCGGCCGCCGTCGCCAAGTCGCTGGGCGTCGACGCCATCACCTACGAGAACAAGCCGCAGTCGGCGATCACCGACCACAAGTTGGCCGCCGCCGCTTTCAAGCTGCAGGCCGGCGAGATCGGCGTCGTCCAGGGCGACCTGGGCCAGGCGGTGGTCAAGGTCGACGGCATCACGCCCGGCCGCACCGTGACCTTCGAACAGGCCCGCCCGGCGCTCGAGGCGGAGATGCGCAAGGACGCCGCCGCCGAAAAGGTCTACGCCCTGACCCAGGCCTATGACGACGCCCACCAGAAGGGCGCCAACCTGGCCGAGGCAGCGAGGAAGGCGGGCGTCGCCGCCACCACCCTCGGCCCGGTCGCCAAGGACGGCCGCGACCAGCAGGGCCAGCCCATGGCCGGCCTGAGCCAGAAGCTGATGGACACCGCCTTCGGCCTGCCGAGCGGCGGCGAAAGCGAGGTCGTCGAGGCCGGCGCCGGCGAATATTTCGCGGTGCGGGTGGAGAAGGTCATTGCGCCGGCCATGCCGCCGTTGGCCTCCATCAGGCCGCAGCTCGCCCAGGCCTACATGATGCGCCAGGTCGCCAAGGCGATGCAGGACAGGGCCGAGGCGCTCGCCGCGCGCGTCCGCAAGGGCGAGAGCCTGGAGGCGGTCGCCGCCAGCGCCGGTGCCAAGCTGACCCACGTTCCCGGCGTCGACCGCCGCAGCGGCCAGCAGAACCCGCAGATGTCGCCGGAGATCCTGGGCGCCGTTTTCGGCGGCAAGGTCGGCGACGTGTTCACCGCCCGCGGCCGCGGCTTCGCCATGGTGGTCGGCAAGGTGGACGCCGATCACGTCGGCGACACCGCCCAGCTCGCCGCCCTGACCGAGCAGGCCCGCCCGCAGATGACCGAGACCATCTTCCGCGAGATCGGCGAGGCCGCCCAGGGCGCCGCGCGGGTGAAGGTGAAGACCAAGATCGACTACAACCGCGCCCGCACGGCCATCGGCCTCCAGCCGTTGAACGCCAAGGGCGAGCCGGAGCCGGCCAAGTGAAGCTCGAGCCAGCTTTCGAGGCCTTCCAGAAGGCCCATGACGCCGGCGCCCCGCAGCTGGTCTGGACCCGGCTGATCGACGACCTGGAGACGCCGGTCTCGGCCTATCTGAAGATCGGCCACGGCCGGCCCTACGCCTTCCTCTTCGAATCGGTCGAAGGCGGCGCCTGGCGCGGGCGCTACTCGATCATCACCCTCAGTCCCGACGTCGTCTGGCGCTGCCGCGGCGACCAGGCGGAGCTGGCGGAAGGCGCCGAGGCGATCGCCGCCGGCCGCTTCACGCCGCAGCCGGGCGGCGCGCTGGACTCGCTCAAAGACCTGGTGGCGGCCTCGCGGATCGAGCTGCCCGCCGGCCTGCCGCCACCCTCCGCCGGTGTCTTCGGCGCGATCGGCTACGACATGATCCGGCTGGTCGAGCGCCTGCCAAACGTCAATCCCGACGCCTTGGGCCTTCCCGACGGGGTGATGACCCGTCCCTCGATCGTCGCCATCTTCGACGCCATCGCCCAGGAGATCATCCTGGTGACGCCGGTGCGGCCGAACGGCGGCTCGGCGCAGGCCGCCTACCACGCGGCGAGCGAGCGCCTGGCCCAAGTGCTGGCCGACCTCGGCCGGCCGACGCCCAGGCTGCACGGCGCCGCCGAGCCCCAGCCCGACCGTTTCACCACCCCGGTCTCGCGCGAGGCCTACAAGGAGGTGGTCGAGCGGGCCAAGGAGTACATCCGCGCCGGCGACATCTTCCAGGTGGTGCCGAGCCACCGCTTCCGCTCGCCCTTCGAGCACGACCCGTTCGCGCTCTACCGGTCGCTCCGGCGGATGAACCCGTCGCCCTTCCTGTTCTTCCTGAACTTCGGCGACTTCCAGCTGGTCGGCTCCTCGCCGGAGATTCTGGTCAGGCTGCGCGACGGCAAGATCACCATCCGGCCGATCGCCGGCACTCGGCCGCGCGGCGCCACGCCCGAGGAGGACCTGGCGCTCGAGCAAGAGCTGCTGGCCGATCCCAAGGAGCGGGCCGAGCACCTGATGCTGCTCGACCTCGGCCGCAACGACGTCGGCCGGGTGGCGATGCTGAAGGATACGGGCGCCAACACGCCCCCCGCCGAGCGCCGTGCGCCGCGGGTGCGGGTCACCGACAGCTTCTTCATCGAGCGCTACAGCCACGTCATGCACCTGGCCTCGAACGTCGAGGGCGACGCCCCGGACGGGCTCGATCCGGTCGACGTGGTGATGGCGGCCCTGCCCGCCGGCACGCTCTCCGGCGCGCCCAAGGTGCGGGCGATGGAGATCATCGACGAGCTGGAGATCGAAAAGCGCGGCATCGGCTACGCCGGCGGCGTCGGCTACTTCGGCGCCGACGGCTCGGTCGACACCTGCATCGTGCTGCGCACCGCGCTGGTGAAGGACAACACCATCTATGTCCAGGCCGGCGGCGGGATCGTCGCCGACTCCGATCCCGACGCCGAGTACGACGAGACCCTGCACAAGTCCCGCGCCCTCAGGCGCGCAGCGGAGGAGAGCTGGCGGTTCGTGTAGACTGGGACGCAGGCGCCTCGACGGCGCCGGCCTCGTGGAGGCGGCCATGCAGTCGCCATCACCCAGCTCGCGCGGAGCGCTTCGGATCTTTCTCTGCGGCGACGTGATGACCGGGCGCGGGATCGACCAGGTGCTGCCGCATCCGGGCGATCCGCGGCTGCGGGAAGACTATCTCCGCTCCGCCAGGGACTATGTGCGGCTTGCGGAGGCGGCCAGCGGTCCGATCGCCCGTCCGACCGGCTTCGGCGAGATCTGGGGCGCCGCCCGCGCCCGCTGGCGACGCATGGCGCCCGACGTTCGGATCATGAACCTGGAGACCGCCGTGACGACGTCGCAGGCGTTCGCTCCGAAGGGCCTCAACTATCGGATGAACCCGGCGAACGCGCCCTGCCTGCGCGCCGCAGCGCCGGACGTGCTGACGCTCGCCAACAACCACGTGCTGGATTTCGGGATAGACGGGCTGAACGACACCCTC
>NZ_DATELG010000439.1:0-4957 GCF_035276905.1 Phenylobacterium sp.
CTTCGTCGAGGAAGTCGCGGCCTGGCATCCGGAGGCGGAGGGCAAGCCGGTCGTCGTCGCCAACTGCCAGGCGGGCTGGCAGACGATGATGATGGCGGCGATGAAGCCGGACATCGCAGGTCCGATCCTGCTGGCCGGAGCGCCGCTGTCCTATTGGGCCGGCGTGCGCGGCAAGAATCCGATGCGCTACAGCGGCGGCGTGCTCGGCGGCTCGTGCTGGACCGCCCTCGCCGGGGACCTCGGCTGCGGCCTGTTCGACGGCGCCGCGCTGGTCGCCAACTTCGAGTCGATGAACCCGGCCAACACGCTCTGGCAAAAGCCCTACAACGTCTACGCCAAGGCCGACACCGAAGGCGCGCGGTTCCTCGACTTCGAGACCTGGTGGGGCAGCCCGGTGCTGCTGAACGCCGGCGAGATGCAGTGGATCGCCGACAACCTGTTCATCGGCAACAAGCTGGCCACCGGCGCGCTGCGCACCGCGGAGGGCGTTCGGATCGACCTGCGCAACATCCGCTCGCCGATCATCGTCTTCTGCTCCTGGGGCGACGACATCACGCCGCCGCAGCAGGCGCTGGGCTGGATCACCGACGTCTACGACCACGAGCGCGAGATCGCCGCCAACGGGCAGACGATCGTCTATTGCCTGCACCAGTCGATCGGCCATCTCGGCATCTTCGTCTCGGGCAAGGTGGCGACGCGCGAGCACCGCGAGTTCGCCACCTGCATGGAACTGATCGATCTGGCGCCGCCCGGCCTCTACGAGGCGATGATCACCGACGTCGGCCCCGGCGTCGCCCACCCCGAACTGATCGACGGCCGCTACCTCTTCCGGCTGGAGCCGCGGCGGGTGGAGGACGTGCGCGCGATCGTCGGCGACAACCCGAAGGACGACCTTCGCTTCGCCGCCTCGGCGCGGGTCTCCGACGTCGGCCTGGCGTTCTATCGCCGGCTCGTCCAGCCGACCGTCCAGGCCATGGTGCGCGAGCCGGCGGCCGAGGCGATGCGGGCGATGCACCCGAACCGGCTGCGGTTCGCGGCCTTCTCCGACCGCAACCCGCTGATGGCGGGCGTGGGCAAGCTGGCGCAGGCCGTGCGCGAGGCGCGCCTGCCGGCCGCGGCGGACAATCCCCTGCTGGCTCTGGAGAAGAGCGCCTCGGACTGCATCAGCGCCACGCTGGAGGCTTGGGGCAAGGCGCGGGACGCCTGGACCGAGACCCTCTTCCTGAGCACCTACGGCTCGCCGCTGGTGCAGGCGGCGGTCGGGCTGGGCGAGATGGAGACGCCGCGTCCGCAGCGCATCGAGCGCGACCTGGTGCGCGAGGCCGACGAGGCGCAGCGGCGGGCGGAGCTTGAGACCCGGTTCGAGACCGGCGGCCCCGTCGAGGCGGCGTCGCGGGCGCTCATCTACGTCAGCGAACCCAACGGCGGCTTCGACGAGCGCGGCTTCAACATGCTGAAGCAGATCCGCGCGAACCTGCCGGCGGCGGTCCGACGGCCGATGGGAAAGCTGAAGCAGATGCTGAAGGAACAGTCGCAGCTGGTGCGTTTAGACGAGGAGCGCGCCATCCAGGCGATTCCCAAGCTGCTGGACGATGGCGGCGAGCAGCGCGAGACGGCGCTCAAGGCCCTTCACGAGATCGTCGAGGCGGGCGAGGCCTTGCCCGACGAGTGCCGGCGGCGGCTGGCGCGCGTCGACGCCCTCTTCAACGGCAAGGGCGGGGAGGCGGTCCATGGCTGACATCGCCGGCATCCAGCCCACGGGCCACGAGAAGTTCCGTCGCCTCGTGCGGGCGGCGCAGGCCTATCCCCCCGCCAGGACCGCGGTCGCGCACCCTTGCGACGCCGTCTCGCTGGAGAGCGCGGTGGAGGCGGCGAAGCTCAGGCTGATCGATCCGATCCTGGTCGGGCCGCAGGCCCGGGTCCGCGACGTCGCCGCGCGGGCGTCGCTGGACATCACGCCCTTCGAGGTCGTCGATTCCGCTCACAGCCACGACTCGGCGGCCAAGGCGGTCGAACTGGTGCGCTGCGGGCGGGCCGAGACCCTGATGAAGGGCAGCCTGCACACCGACGAGGTGATGGGCGCGGTGGTCGCCCGTGAGACGGGCCTGCGCACCGCCCGCAAGATCAGCCACTGCTTCATCATGGATGTGCCGGGCCAGCCGCAGCCGCTGGTGATCACCGACGCCGCGGTGATGATCTCGCCGACCCTGGAGGACAAGGTCGACATCGTGCAGAACGCCATCGACCTGGTGCACGCCATGGGGATCAAGGAGGTTCGCGTCGCGATCCTGAGCGCGATGGAGACGGTCAATCCCAAGGTGCCCTCGACGGTCGAGGCGGCGGCCCTGTGCAAGATGGCTGACCGCGGCCAGATCACCGGCGGCCTGCTCGACGGGCCGCTGGCGCTCGACAACGCCATCAATCCCGAGGCGGCCGAGCTGAAGAAGATCGTCTCACCGGTCGCCGGCCGGGCGAACGTGCTGGTGGTTCCCGACCTGGAGGCCGGCAACATGCTCGCCAAGAGCCTGTCGTTCCTGGCCGGCGCCGACGCCGCCGGCATCGTCATGGGCGCACGGGCGCCGATCATCCTGACCAGCCGGGCCGACGCGCTGCTGACGCGCCTGGCCTCCTGCGCCGTGGCGCTTCTGGTGGCGGCCGCTCGCCGCGCCGACGCCGACGCGGCCATCGTCTCGTAGGGAGCCGGCCATGAGCGAGGGCGTCCACCCCATCCTGGCGGGCCGCAAGGCCCTGATCGTCGGCGTGGCCAACGACAGCTCGATCGCCTACGGCTGCGCCCGGGCGTTCCGCGCCGCCGGCGCGCAGCTGGCCATCACCTGGCTGAACGAGAAGGCGCGGCCCCACGTCGAGCCGCTGGCGAGGGAGCTGGGCGCCGAGATCACCGCGCCGCTCGACGTCTCGGCGCCGGGCCAGCTGGAGGCGGTGTTCGACCAGGTCCGAGCGCGCTGGGGCAAGCTCGACAGCCTGGTGCATTCGATCGCCTACGCGCCGAAGGAGGACCTGCGGGGCGGGCTGCTCGACTGCTCGGCGGAGGGGTTCGCCAAGGCGATGGACATCTCCTGCCACTCCTTCATCCGCATGGCGCGGCTGGCCGCGCCGCTGATGACCGACGGCGGGACCATGTTCGCGATGAGCTACTACGGGGCCAATCGCGTGGTGCCCAACTACAATGTCATGGGGCCGGTGAAGGCGGCGCTGGAGGCGGCCTGCCGCTACCTCGCCTACGAGCTCGGGCCGGCCGGGATCCGTGTCCATCCGATTTCGCCGGGGCCGCTGAAGACGCGGGCCGCTTCAGGGCTGAAGGACTTCGAGCTGATGCTCAACGACGCGGCGCAGAGAGCGCCCTTGGGCGAGCTGGTGGACGTCATGGACGTGGGCTGCGCCTGCGCCTACCTGGCCTCCGACTTCGCCCGGCGCATCACCGCCGACACGGTGTACATCGACGGCGGCGCGAACGTGGTCGCCTGAGGGCCAGGACCGGGCCCTCTGCGGAGTGCACCCGATGGTCCCGGCCGGTCGGTCCGCATAGCCTCGCGTTGAGCTTGCGGAGTTCTGGCCATGGCACGGAACGATCAGGCCGCCGCCGACGCGCGGCCGAAGATGAAGAACAAGGAATACCTGAAGGAGCTGGAAAAGCTTCAGGTCGAGCTCTGCTACGTGCAGGACTGGGTCAAGGAGACCGGCGCACGGGTGATCATCGTCTTCGAGGGGCGCGACGCCGCCGGCAAGGGCGGGATCATCAAGGCGATCACCGAGCGGGTCAGTCCGCGCGTCTTCCGGGTGGTGGCGCTGCCCGCGCCGACCGATCGCGAGAAGTCGCAGATGTACCTCCAGCGGTACATGGAGCACTTTCCCGCCGGCGGCGAGATCGTGATCTTCGACCGCAGCTGGTACAATCGCGCCGGCGTCGAATACGTCATGGGCTTTTGCACCAAGGATCAGCACGACCACTTCCTGGAGCAGTGCCCTGCGGTGGAGGGCTACGTCGTCCAGTCCGGCATCATCCTGATCAAGATCTGGCTCGAGGTGGGGATGGAGGAGCAGGAGCGGCGCTTCGACGCGCGCATCAGCGACCCTTTGCGGCAGTGGAAGCTGAGCCCGATGGACGTGGAGTCCTACTCGCGCTGGTACGAGTACTCGCGGGCCCGCGACCTCATGCTGGAGGCGACCGACGTGCCGCACGCGCCGTGGTTCATTCTGCGCTCCGACGTAAAGAAGCGCGCGCGGCTGAACGGCATCGCCCACATCCTGTCGCGCATCCCCTACGAGCCGGTGAAGCGCCCGCAGGTGAAGCTGCCGAAGCGCTCCAACAAGGAGAAGTACGACGACCAGGCGCCCCTGCGCGGGCGGCGGTTCATCGAGGAGCGGTTTTGAAGGCCTGACAGCTCCCCCGTTTCACGGTGGAGCATCTTGGCGCTGAGATCCTCCACCGCAAAGCGGGGGAGGTGGATCGCGAAGCGAGCCGGAGGGGGCGTCGCGGCATATGCGATACCCCCACCCCCTCAGGGGAGGATCCTACGGCTTCACCCCGTCATCGCCAGGTCGGCTTCGACCAGACGCACGATGTCGGCGGCGTTCAGGCCGGCGGCGGCGTACTGCCGGTGCTGGTCGTCGTGGTCCTGGAACTCGTCCGGCAGGGTCAGCGTGCGGACCTTCAGGCCGGGGCGCATCAGGTCGGCGTTGACGAGGTAGTCCAGCACCCGGCTGCCGAAGCCGCCGCTCGAGCCTTCCTCGAGGGTGATCAGCATGCGGTGGCTGCGGGTCAGCTTGCGCACCAGCGCCTCGTCCAGCGGCTTGGCGAAGCGGGCGTCGGCGACGGTGGCGAAGACGCCCTTGGCCTGCAGCTGCTCGGCCGCGGCCAGCGCCGGATGCAGCCGCGTGCCCAGGCTCAGGATCGCCACGTCGCGGCCCTCGCGCACGATGCGGCCCTTGCCGATCT
>NZ_DATELG010000440.1:0-5179 GCF_035276905.1 Phenylobacterium sp.
CTGCTTCTTCTGTTCGTCGCTACGACTCTGGTCGGGGGAGCGCTGGCGCTCGGCATGCTCATACTGCGCCCGAAATCCGCCATGCGGGCCCTTACGAAGCGCGGCCGTGGCGAAAATGGGAAGCGAGGCGTTCCCTATGGCGTCGCCATTGCGGCAGGCGCGATGATTGCGGGCTACATTACTCATTTTGCCGCCCCGCATTATTACCTCGAACACCTCAGCCTCCCGACCAAGCTGACGGTCGTCCATCCCTAGGCGTCGCCTTCAACGTGGACGCCGACGAGTTGGCGGAGAACCATTGTCCCTATGGCGATCCTTGGAGCTGACCGGCGCCAGCAGAAGCTATCGCCCGTGCTGAAAGCACTGCGCGACGCCGCGTGGCTCAAGGCCGACCGTGCAAAGGCGTGGCGCAACGCCCTGCTCGCCGCGTCCGGCGCCGGCGCCGCGGCCTTGGTGAGCTTCGCACATGGCGGCCTGGATCCGACCGGAAAGCCACTTGGCACGGATTTCGTCAGCTTCTACGCCGCATCCGAGCTTGTTCTCGCTGGCCAGTCGGCCGCGGTCTACGATCCGCAAGCGCACCGTGCGGCCGAGATCGCCATATTCGGCCGGGACCTCGGGTATTTCGCCTTCTTCTATCCGCCGATGTTCCTGCTTACGTGCGCACCGTTGGCGATGCTCTCGTATCTTGGCGCACTGGCGACGTGGCTGGCCGCAACCTTCGCGGCGTTCGCAGCGAGTTTGAGAGGATGGCTTGATCGTCGGATCGATTGGGCCACCGTTGTCGCTTTCCCGGCCGTTTTTCTTACTTTAGGCCATGGTCAGAATGCTTTCCTTACGGCGGCTCTGTTCAGCGTCGGCGGGCTATGGCTCGAACGGCGGCCGATACTCGCCGGCATCGCGTTCGGCCTGCTCGGTTTCAAGCCACACCTAGGCATCATGCTGCCCGTAGCCTTGGCTGCTGGGGGACGTTGGAAGACCATTGCCGCCGCAGCGGCGACCTTGACCGCGTTCGCCGCAATGAGCTACCTAGCATTTGGCGCGAATACTTGGCGAAGCTTCCTGGCCAGCTCGGCGCTCGCCCGCACGACCCTCGAACAAGGCATCCTCGGGCCCAAGATGATGAGCGCCTTCGCGGCGGTCCGGGTGTTGGGCGGTTCTGTCGCGCTCGCCTATGCGCTTCAGGCAGTAGCCACCCTGGCCGTTGGAATGGCGCTTGTCGGGGCGATCCGACGGCGGCCTGGACCACGCGCTGAGGCGGCGCTGCTGATGACGGCCGCGCTTCTTGCGACGCCGTTCCTACTCGACTACGACTTGGTCATTCTTGCTGCGCCGCTTGCCTGGCTGACGCGGGAAGGTCTTGCGACCGGCTTTCGCCCTTGGGAGAAGATCGGACTTCTAAGTGGGTACGTGCTTCCACTCGCCGCCCGAAGCATAGCCATAGCAGCACATGCGCCGCTCGCGCCCATCGTGCTCGCCGCAATCTTCTGCCTGATTCTGCGGCGCACTTTCGGGTCTTCGGCGAATAGCCCCTGAAGAACAGAAAGCGCCCATCTCCGACCAGTTTACTCATCGGACCACTCGATAACGGCATTCGCCCCGCGACCTTTGTGTTCCTGGTTTCCGTGGTCTCGTCCTGATCAGAGGCAAAGGTTGTCCGACTGATCACGCCGCTCCACGCCACCGGCCTGCTGGCGGGTTCAGCCCTCGCCCTACGCCCCATCGCGGCAGGCTTCGGCCGATTCGGCCTGGGCGCCCTTTTCGCGCTATTTGTCTGCAGCCACATGGACCGGACATTCCTCGTAACCCTCCGGTGAGGGCCGCCTTCCGATGATTGAGGCAAAGCTTCACTGCTAACAGCGTGGTTTGGAGCGGTGTTAGCAGCGGCATGGCGTACACGACGGTCATCACGGGCCCGGAGCGCCGTCGCCGTTGGAGCGAAGAGCAGAAGCTGGAGCTGCTGGCGGAGGCGTTCGGCCCAGGCGGCAGCGTGACGGAGACGGCCCGGCGCGCGGACATCTGCACCAGCCTTCTTTATCGCTGGCGGCGTGCTGCACTGGCGCCGCCGCCATGCCTCACGCCGGCGGTGCTGATCGCATCGTCGGATGAGCCGGCGGAGCGGGCGCAAGGGCCGGCGATGCTGGTCGAGTTGCCCGGTGGCGCGCGGGTGCAGGTGATGGCGAGCGCGCCGGCGGATCTGGTGACGGCGACGCTCAAGGCGCTGCGATGATGCCGCTTCCCGCGGGCGTGCGGGTGTGGATCGCCACCGGCCATACGGACATGCGCAAGGGCATGCAGGGCCTGGCGCTGCTGGTCCAGGAGCAGCTGGAGCGCGATCCGCACGCCGGCGATCTCTACGTCTTCCGAGGACGCGGCGGCGGGCTGATCAAGATCCTCTGGCACGACGGCATCGGCATGTCGCTCTACGCCAAGCGGCTGGAGCGCGGCCGGTTCGTGTGGCCCTCGGCCGAGGGCGGCGTGGTGGCGCTGACGGCCGCGCAGCTCGGCTACATGCTCGAGGGCATCGACTGGCGTAACCCGCAGCACACCTGGCGGCCGGCGAGCGCCGGATAGGGCGAAATTTCTCCGGCGGGGCGGCATTTTGGGGCGCCTCAAGCGGCGGATTTTGTGATTCCATCTGGCCATGGATGGGGCCGCTTCGCCTGGGCCGGAGGAGTTCGCAGCGCTGAGGGCGGCCTTGGCGGCGTCCGAGGCGCGGGCCGATCTCGCCGAGGCCGAGCTGGCCGTCGCCCGCGCCAGGGCCTCCGACGATCAGGCCCAGATCGCCCATCTGAAGCTGCAGATCGCCAAGCTTCAGCGCCAGCTGTTCGGGCCGCACGCCGAGCGCACCCGCCGCCTGCTCGATCAGCTCGAGCTGCAACTGGAGGAGCTGGAGTCCGCCGCCTGCGAGGACGAGATCGCCGCGGAGACGGCGGCGGCCAAGACGCAGAGCGTGGCCGCCTTCACCCGCCAGCGGCCCTCACGCCAGCCGTTCCCCGAGCACCTGCCGCGGGAGCGGGTCGTAGAGCCCGCGCCTTGCGCCTGTCCGGCGTGCGGCGGCGCGCGCCTCTCCAAGCTGGGCGAGGACGTCACCGAGACGCTGGAGGTGGTCCCCCGCCAGTGGAAGGTGATCCAGCACGTCCGCGAGAAGTTCTCCTGCCGGGATTGCGAGGCGATCAGCCAGGCGCCGGCCCCGTTCCACGTCACGCCGCGCGGCTGGGCCGGTCCGAGCTTCCTGGCCATGCTGCTGTTCGAGAAGTTTGGGCAGCACCAGCCGCTAAACCGCCAGGCGGAGCGCTACGCCCGCGAGGGCGTGCGCTTAAGCCTGTCGACGCTCGCCGACCAGGTCGGCGCGGGCGCCGCCGCGCTCATGCCGCTCTTCCAACGCCTCGAAGCTCATGTGCTCGCCGCCGAGCGGCTGCACGGCGACGACACGACGGTCCCCGTCCTGGCCAAGGGCAAGACCGACGTCGGCCGATTATGGGTCTATGTGCGCGACGATTGCCCGTTCGCAGGTCCTGCGCCGCCGGCGGCGGTGTTCTACTACTCGCGCGATCGCCGGGCCGAGCATCCCAAGACGCACCTGGCGGATTGGAGCGGGATCCTGCAGGCCGACGCCTATGGCGGCTATGGCGATCTTTACACGCCCGAGCGCACGCCGGCGCCGATCCTCGAAGCGAGCTGCTGGGCGCACGGCCGCCGCAAGGTCTTCGAGCTCGCCGATGTCGAGGCCGCCGCGATCAAGAAGGCCCGCGGCGAGCAGCCCAAGCCGGTCTATCCGCTGGCCCTGGAGGCGGTGCAGCGCATCGACGCCCTGTTCGCCATCGAGCGCGAGATCAATGGCCTGCCGCCGGCCGAGCGCCTGGCAGCGCGCCACGCCCGCAGCGCGCCGCTGGCCGCCGAGTTGGAGGCCTGGATGATCGCCACCCGCGACAAGCTCTCGCGCGGGCACGATCTGGCCAAGGCCATGGGCTATATGCTCCGCCGCTGGCCGTCCTTCACCCGCTTCTTGGAAGACGGACGGATCTGCCTCTCAAACAACGCCGCCGAGCGCGCGCTGCGCGGCGTGGCGCTCGGCCGCAAGGCCTGGCTCTTCTGCGGCTCGGACCGCGGCGGCCAGCGCGCCGCCATCCTCTACAGCCTGATCGTCACCGCCAAGCTCAACGACGTCGACCCGCAGGCCTGGCTCGCTGATGTCCTGGCCCGCCTCGCCGCCCATCCCGCTCAGCGGCTCGACGAGCTCCTGCCCTGGAACTGGAAGAGGATTGGCCATGCTGTCGCCGCATGATCTGGGGAGCGACTTGGAGGGGCTCGACGAGTTCCTGATGTCTGATCAGGCTCCCGACGACGGCATGATGCTGAGCGACCTCGACGGCTTCCTGACGGGCCTGGCCATCGGTCCCGAACTCATCCTGCCCAGTGAATGGTTGCCGATCATTTGGGGCGGCGAAGAGCCTGTCTTCGACGACGCAGCCCAAGCCGAAGCGATCCTCGGCGCCATCATGAGCCGTTACAATGAGATCCTCGGGCAGATCGCCGACGGCGTCATCGAGCCGATCTTCATGGAAACGCCCGCCGGCGAGGTCATCGCCGCCGACTGGGCCGAAGGGTTCCTGCAGGCCGTCCACCTGCGCACCGACGCCTGGGAGAAACTCTTCAGGTCCGAGAAACACGTCCACAGCCTCGTTCCCATTCTGGCGCTCTGTTGTGACGAGGATGGCGCATCGCTCCTCCAGTTGCCGGACGAGGCCGAAAACCAGTTCTTCGCCGACGCCGGCGAACTGGTCCCCGTGGCCATCTTGGAAATTGCCGAGTTCTGGCGCGCCGCCCGCTCAGCCCCTCAGCGGCGTTCAACCGGACCAAAGACCGGCCGCAACGATCCGTGCCCCTGCGGATCCGGGAAAAAATTCAAAAAGTGCTGCGGGGCCGACGTCTGAGAACCGCGTCCGCGGCCTTGGCCGGATGGTTACGCCGGATCGAGGACTACGCCCTGATCGGCGACTGCCGGACCGCGGCCCTGGTTTCCCGCGGGGGCTCGATCGACTGGCTGTGCTGGCCGAGGTTCGATTCCGACGCCTGTTTCGCCGCGCTGCTGGGCGAGGAGGCCCACGGCTGCTGGCGGATCGCGCCGGCCGATCCCGAGGTCCGCATCCGCCGGCGCTATCTTCCGGACACCCTG
>NZ_DATELG010000441.1:0-6407 GCF_035276905.1 Phenylobacterium sp.
AGTCCGTCTCTGACCTTATTGATTCGCAAATATGACAGCGAGGAAAGGACAGCGTTTAAATTCCCGTACGACGTATCCAGGTACCCTATGTGAGTACAGACCCCGATGCTTCCGACGAACTCGGCCGCATTAACGGACCTCCGGACGTGATGTTCGAAAGCGCCGCCTCGAGGCGGACCAAGATGGTCGGTACGGTTGGCCGCCAAAAAAACGGCGGCGCTCGCAACTGCGATCAGCAAGACCGCGCTCATCAGGAGATCGGAAGGGCGGCGGACCAGCGCCATGCCGGGCCAGTTCAAGACCGACCCGCGCTGGCCAGCATGCTCCGAACCGCGCGGATATCGCGCAAGCGAGGCAGCGGGTCAGGCATTCCGAGCCGCAGGGCCACGGCCATTCCGCCCCATAGAAGCGCCACTCTCGTCGCCGTGCCGATGAGCAAGCCGACCGCGCCGCCAAGCGCGCCCCACCGCAAGGCGAGGATCGAAACAGCAACCACGGTCACGGACGCGCTTGTCGCCTGGACAGCAGAATTCAAGCCCGGCCGGTTAACGCTGGTGTACAGCTGCCCGCCAATGTTGGCGCAGCAGAACAGCGCTCCCTCGAGGGCGAGAACCCGGAGCGCCGGTACGGCCCCCAGATAGCGCCACCCAAACAAGACATTGACGACAGCGTGCGCGGAGATCTCAAGTGCGAAAAGGGCCGGGAGAAACATCAAAAGACTTATCTTTAAAGTCAAATCATGAACGCGCTTCGCATATCCAGATTCCAAAGAAGACATCTTTTTTATCATCACCGATGACACCGGTACCAATACAGACAACACTCTGGATATGCTGTATGCCACGACGTATTTCCCCAGCTCTGCCGGAACGATCAGGAAAATAAGCAAAATACGGTCAGAAAACCCGGCCGCGATAGCCAACAGGTCTCCAGGGGCGGCGCGATACGCAAACTGAACAAGTTCCGACAGGGCCGCGGGCGTCGGTCGAAGCGGCGGCTGCAAGGTGCGCAACAGTCGCGGCGCGACAAGCAGCAGCGGCGCAATACCACCCACAAGAAACGCCATGCCGGCGGTTCTTATATTGAGCGACCCAGAAAAGAAAAGTGCAGAAATTATAACGGTATAGGTTGCGTGCTGAGAAAACGCATTGACGTTAGCCGAGATAAACTGCCGATCCGCATACAGCACCTGCCGCGACAGGACGCCGAGAACTGTCGATAAGGCAAACGGCATACAAAGCAGCGCGACCTCGTAAATGTCCGGCTTTTCTCGCAAAAAGGTGCGCGGAGCCAGTATGGCAAAAGACAGCCCAAGCACGCCCACTAAGATCGACACCAATAGAGCCGCCGAGCTCGCGTAGGCGCCGGCTCTCGAGGGCGACCGCGAGCAGCAAATCAGCAGGCCCGCTTCCGAACCGACCGCCGAGACCGCCCCCAATATGTATGGCCAGGTTGTCCCGGCGGCGAAGACGCCGCGGTCATGCGGCCCCAAGCCGCGCGCCAGCAAGGTTCCCGACCCGAGCGTCATGAGCATGGACGCCGCGGTCAACAGCACCGACTGGATAGCCGCGCCGCCTGCGGTCTTCCCACCGGCCGCGTAACGAAACAGGTCGCGGCCGAGACTCCATCCATTTTGCAGCCACCTCATGGGCCACGGAGCTCACGGTAGACGGCCATTGTCTCGGCCTCCACCCGTGGAAGGCCGTATGCGGCCAGACCTTGCCGCGCGCGACTGCTGAGCGCACGCCGCTCTTCATCGTCGTCAAGAAGCCGCATCATCGCCTCCGCGAGCGCGCGGCTGTCCCCCGACGGCACGAGTACGCCCGCGCCTCCCCCGTCCAGCGCCTCTGGAATGCCGTCAACATTGCTCGCGATGATGGCGCATCCGGCCTCCCGCGCCTCGGACAGGACGAGGCCGAACGGCTCCCGCAGCGAGGCGAGCACGAAGAGGTCCGTCGACAGGAGATAGGTCCGCGGGTCTGGCACGAAGCCTTCGAAATGAATTCGCGACGAGTATTCCGTCTGCTGCGCCAAAGCCTCAAATCGCTTCCGGTCCGCTCCCTCGCCCACAAGGTAAAGGTTGATCCGACGATTTTTCGCCGCGGCGAGCGAGAAGGCGCGGATCAGGATCTCAATTCCCTTGCGCTCATACATCCCGGCGACGGTAGTTATCGCCGGTCGTTGGAGGGGCTGGCCTCTGATCTCGGAGATCGCGCCCAGACGGGGCGTACCCACCGTGCCGTTCTTGACCGTTCTGATTTTGGATGCAGGAACCCCGCGCCCGATCATCGCAATTTCAACAGCTTTGCTGACGGCGATCACCCGATCGGCCCATCCCATCAGTTGGGCTTTCTTCTCATATTCGTTGTGCACCGTCGAAACGGTTCTGAATCTCGAGAAAGGCTGCAGAAGACGGGCCATCATCAGGCCCCGCGTCATGTGGACATGTATTATCTCGGGATTGAACACCCGGACGATACGGCGAAGGGTGGCGACGGCGCTGAAGACCTCCGATGGGCTGGAAGCCAGCGGAACCTGTTCATGACGGACGCCCTGCTCGGCAAGCAGGGGGACGAAAGCGCCCCCGCTCGAGGCGACCAGAACCTCGCGCCCGTTTCGCGCCTGCTCGCACGCAAGATCCACAGCGGCGTTGACAATGCCGTTCCCGACCCGCTCGACATCGTTCAATAGGTGCAGAATTCGCAACGCCGCCCACCCCGCTATGACCATTCAGATGCGCCGCGGCGTGGCAGAAGGCGCCGCATCCCGGCCATCTCGCGACGGCCGCGGCGCACGTCTTCGAGGTGGTGTTCCAGCGGCTCGCGATGACGCGCGCCCACGACGAAGCCCGCGTACATCAGCACCGCGGGGCCGGATATGAGCACGTTGTAAGAAGGCGACTGGCTGAGGCCGGCGACAGCCAGGGCCAGCCCGGCGGTCGCCATGTTCGACCGCGCCGCGCCGCGCGCGGCGCCGGCCAAGAGCCACACCAGGCCGGAACCGAACAGGATCGCGAAAGGCACGCCCAGGCCGGTCACCAGGTGCAGCAACGCGCTGTCGATGTTTCCGCGTCTGGCGTCGAGACGCGCGTCGCCACCGCTCAGCCGCGTGGCCGCGTCGGTGCTTCCCAGCCCCTCGCCGAGGAGAACCGGCCCCAGCTCGAAATTGCGGTAAAGCGTCAGGCGGTCGCGCAGGCTCGCGTCCTGGCCGCCTGCGTGCAAACTCTGCAGCCGGAGGCCTACGGCCGTCGCGATCGGACCGTAGCTCAGCAGCGGCGCGGTCGTGACGGCGAGGACCAGCACCATCACGCCAAGGCGCACGGAACGCTGCAAAGCTCGGGCCGGCGCCGCCACGAGGATTGCGACGAACGCCACGACGACCGCCAGCCATTCGGAGCGGACGAGCGACAACAGCAAGGCCACGAACACGCAAGGCAGAAGCAACCAGCGCGACTTCCTCGCATCCAGAAAGCCGGCGATGAGGCCGGCGACCATGACCGCTGCGAAAGGAACTGGAGAGTTCAGCGGTCCGAAGACGCGAACCCGGAACGGGGCAGGCAAGCCAATTCCCAACACCTGGGATCCGATCATCCAGAATCGGTCCCAGATCGGCGGCGATATGAACTGGAAGATTCCGTAAATCGCGGCCCAGAACGCCATAAGCGTCACAGAAGACAGGAATTTCGCTTCCAATCGTCCGGTGACGTCTCGGCAGCCGGCGATATAGGCCGCAAAGAATATCGGGGTCATCCAGGTGACGCCGGCATAGAGCGCCGACGCCGGAGAATTGTTCACGAACCCCGTGAGAACCCCGACGCAAAGCGCGACTATCGGAATGACGAGCGCGGGCATGGTTCGGAAGCCGCGAACGATCTGGCCTGGCGCAGCCAGGCAGGCCAAGGTGGCGAGGATCGGCGCCAGCAGCACCGGACTGAGCGGGTTGTAGGCCGACTGCCAATCGGCGACGCGTCGGACGGCGGGCGCCCAGATCCATACGCCGAGCACGAAGGTGACGTAACTTCCAGGCCGGCGCGTCAGCAACGCAGCGCAGCCCAGGCAGAGCACTGGGAAGACCGCATTCAGCAGCCCGGCCTTGCCGACGAGCGCGAGGCCGCAGACGCTCACTCCGCCCAATCCGAGCGCAAGCCATCCTACCCTTGAATCCATCCCGGTTTGCGGATCGGGGCGGCGCTGGAAAACGCCCCCTGCGGCCCCCGCCCCGATACCTGATGTCTTAGGAGCCGGCGGCATGGTCGGGCTCGCCAGGAGCCGTGACGGCCTCCGCGATGCGCCTGTGCAGATCGCGGGCTAGCTTGGCCACCTGCGGCTCGTGCAGGATGGTGACGTGCGTGGCGTCCAGAGGCGCCAATTCGGCCTGCGGCGCGACCGACCGCCAGCGTTGCAGGTATTGGGTCGGATTAAGCGCGCGAGCTTCGTAGAGGACGACGGGCCCGTCCCATGGATCCGGCACGTAGCACATGATGGCGTCGTAGAGCCTGGCCATGAACTGACGCTGTTCCGGTGGGAAGCGATCGAGGCTTACCGAACGCTCCAGCTTCGGCGCGACCTCCGTCGTCCGGCGCGCGAGGACCTGCTGGAGGCGCGTAAGATGGGACCTGCTCCAGCGCCGGAAGGCCGAGGCCGGAAACCCCTTCTCTGTCGCCCGGCATGCGGCGAACCACTTCGGCAGATTGCCCCCCATAACGATCCAGTAGCGGGGATCCCAGGGGTGCAGGTCGGCGCTCGGGATCTCAGGCGCGCCGTCGATGGCGACCACAAGCGCGACTTCGCGGCCTCGGGCTCGCAGGGCATGAGCGACCGCGAGCGCAATCGCCGCCCCCGCGGACCAGCCTGCGACGACGATCGGGCCGCCCGGATGAGCGGCCGCCACGGCGCTCGCATAACTGTCGGCGAGCGCCGTCACCGAAGCGCCGAAGCTGGGCTCTTTCATCCGCTGCGGCGGAGCCTGGACTCCGAACACTCGCACTGAGCCGGCCAGACGGCGCGCTAGGGCGAGGAAATCGGTCACGCCGGCGCCGACGATCGAGTGAATGCAGAACAGAGCGGGACCCTGAGCCTCGGGGTCCGCCGCGCTGGGGTTGAGCGGCAGGATCACAGAGTCCGAGCGACGCGTGACCCTGGCGAACAAGGCCCGGGACGCGGCGATTTCATTTGCCGCGCGGAGCATCTGCTTCTGGTTTTCCGAGGGCGTTTCCAACATGTCAGGAGGTCAGTCCGAGAGAGTTGGGCAGGTCGGAGGTCGCGCGCGACGCCTGTCGGAGCTTCGCAGCGGCGACCGTCTCCAGCCAGTTTCGGTAAAACCGCACGCCATGCCGGCGCCATGGCGCGACCGGCTGGAAGTCGCGGGCGATCGCGTCGCATTGGGCGATCAGTTCCGCGGGACGCCCGGCTGATACCAGCGATTGGAACGATTGCTCGACCTGCACGTCGAAGTAGCCGCGAGGGAATTGCGGCCATGCCTGCTCGCCGCGCAGCAAGCGCCCGAGATCGCGGCGGTACTCCCTGAGAAGCGTGTCGGGCTCGTATTCCGGGTGCCCCTGCAGGAAGACGAGCAGGCTGTCCTCCGCGCGCAGGAACGCATCAACGCCGGCCTCGTCGGACTGCGTGAGGATCTGATAGCCGGCGGCGGCGAGTTCGTCCGGCACGAGGGCGTTGTAGCGCGAGTGGGGCGTGCGCACCTCGCGCCCAAGACCGGCGCTCAACGGACCGTCGGCCGCCCGCCTAAAGGCGAAGACGCCCGAGCATTTCGCAGGCAGCCGCCGGCGCTGCAGACCGTCCATGTGCAGGACCGCGGCGTGGGCTGCGAGACAGGAAAACAGGGTGGAGTGCGTCCGGCCGCGCGCCCAATCGATCAGGGCCGCCAGCTCGGGCCAATAGGGCTCCTCGCGCAGATCCGGCGCATGCGGCTCGCAGCCGGTCACGATCAGGGCGTCGGCGCCCATCGCCTTTAGCGCATCGACCGGCGCATACCGCTCTTTCAGCGCCGCGAGCGCCAACTCTCCGCGTGACACGCCCGGCAAGGCGTAGAGCCGCAGACTGACATCGAACTGATTGCGGGAGGCTTCGGCCAGCAGGCTGGCGAACTGGCGCTCCGTCGCCACCAGCGCCGCGTCCGGCATGTTGTTGACAAGGCCGATTTCGAGCGGCGTCGAGCCTGGAGCGCGCCGGTCGAACCGAATGGCCCGGGGCCGGCGCGCCTCCGGAGAGCTGCGACCCACGGCCGCCGGCGACGATCGGGCCAGCCTGACGCGGGCTGCGGCGTGGAGGGCCTGGTCGAGGTCTTCGAGGATGTCGTCGATGTGCTCGACGCCGACGCTGAGGCGGATCATCTCGGGGGTGACGCCGGCCTTGGCCTGGTCGTCGGGGGACATCTGGCGGTGGGTGGTG